>CAITNQ010000532.1 GCA_903893785.1 uncultured Gemmatimonadota bacterium | reverse complement strand
TCTCATCGTCGACAGTCACCTGGATCTGGCTTTCAGTGCCCTGCAGATCAACCGCGACCTGACCATGCCCGCCGCCACCGTGCGTACCCACGATCCCGTGGCCACGGCGCGGGCGTTCGGCAGTTGCACCACCACCCTGCCGGAGCTGCGGCGCGGCAAGGTGGGGATCGTCTGCGCCACCGTCATGTCGCGATTGGACCGCAACGACCGCTGGACCCGGACCGGCATGTACACCCAGGCGCAGTGCTACGGCGTGGGCAGCGGCCACTACCACTACTACGTGGGCCTGGAGCGCCTGGGCTTGGCTCGGCTCATCCGCACCCGGCAGGCCCTGGACGAGACCGTGGCGGCCTGGGCTGAACCGGCGGCCGACACGCCCATCGGTCTGGTGCTGGCCATGGAGAGCGCCGATCCCATTCTGGACCCGGACAATGTCGAGGAGTGGCGCCAGCGCGGCCTGCGCCTGGTCAGCATCTCGCACTACGGCACGGGCGCCTACTGCCACGGCACCGGCACCGAAGGCGGCCTGTTCGACCGCGGCCGGGCGCTGCTAGCCGCTCTGCGCGCGGCCGGCATCATCGTCGACCTGACGCACACCACGGACCAGGCCTTCTGGGAAATTCTGGCGGCCTACGACGGCCCGGTTGCCGCCTCCCACCACTGCTGCCGTGCCCTCGTCCCTGGGCAGCGGCAACTGACCGATGACATGATCCGTGCCATCGCGGCGCGCGACGGGGTCATCGGCGCGGCCTGTGATGCGTGGATGCTCGATCCGGGCTGGCAACGCGAAGTGCCCGCCTGCGACCAGATCACCGCCGCGACGTTGGCCACCGTGGCCGACCATATGGACCACGTCTGCCAGGTGACCGGCAATGCCCGGCATGCCGGTATTGGCTCTGATCTGGACGGCGGCTACGGGTATGAGCAGTCACCGCGGGACCTGAACACCATCGCCGACCTGCAGAGCCTGGGCAGCATCTTCTCCCGACGCGGTTATGCCGAACCCGACATCGCGGCCGTGATGGGCGGTAACTGGATCCGCCTGTTGCGTCAAACCTGGCCCGACTGAACAGCCGGGGGCCGGGCGCGGGCCTTCTCCCGTGCCCGGCCCGGTGGCGACGCTGCGATCGGTGGGGCGGTGTCCACGCGGCGCGAGGGTGGCCTTGGCAGGGACTGGTCGGCTCGTGGTTCTGGCGGTGGCCGGCCCGGTGGCGACGCCGCGGTCGGTGGGGCGGTGTCCACGCGGCGCGAGGGTGGCCTCGGCAGGGACTGGTCGGCTCGTGGTTCTGGCGGTGGCCGGCCCGGTGGCTACGCTGCGGTCGGTGGGGCGGTGTCCACGCGGCGCCATGGGGACACCGTAGCCGTTGGCGCCTGCCGCGTGGCACGCCCGCACCTGAGGGCCGGCGCATGACCGCTCGCCGCCCTGGTCCGCTGCTTCAGCCGCGGCGCTCGTCGCTGGCGATGCGGCCGTCAAGGATGCGAATGGTGCGGTGGGCGTGCTGGGCGATGTCAGGCTCGTGGGTCACCAGAATGACCGTGTTGCCCTCGGCCTGCAGCGCGTCGAAGAGCGCCATGATCTCCTCGCCCGTGCGGCTGTCCAGGTTGCCCGTCGGTTCGTCGGCCAGCAGGATCGAGGGGCGGTTGGCCAGGGCCCTGGCAATGGCCACGCGCTGCCGCTGACCGCCCGAAAGCTCGGTGGGTCGGTGCTCCATGCGGTCTGCCAGACCCACCCGTTCGAGCACCGCCACCGCCCGTTCGCGGCGGACGCGGCGCCGCTCGCCTCCGTACAAGAGCGGCAGCTCGACGTTGTGCACGGCCGTGGCCCGTGGCAGCAGGTTGAATGTCTGAAAGACAAAACCGATCTGCTGATTGCGCACCTCGGCCAAGTCATTGGCGTTCATGTCCGACACGTCAATGCCGTTCAACTCGTACGTGCCCGAAGTCGGCGTGTCCAGACATCCCACAATGTTCATCAGCGTCGACTTGCCCGACCCTGACGGACCCATGATCGCCACGTATTCGTTGCGCTCGATCTGCAGGTCCACGCCCCGCAGCGCTCGCACCTCCTCGGTGCCGCGCACGTACACCTTCTCGATCTGCTGCAGTTCGATCAACATGGTATCACTCGTATCCCAGAGCGTCGACCGGGTTCAGCCGGGCCGCGCGGACAGCGGGATAAATGCCGAAAAACAGCCCGATAGCCGTCGATAGGCCCAGCGACAACAGCACAGATCCTGACGAGACGACACTGTTGAACGGGATCTCCGAGAACCGGTTGATGGCGCTGGCGATGCCCAGTCCTAGCCCCACGCCCATTACAATGCCCAGCATACCGCCCACCAGGCTCAGCACCACAGCCTCAACGACAAACTGCGCCAGTAGGGTCGCGGGTTTGGCGCCCAGCGCTTTGCGGATACCGATCTCGCGCGTGCGCTCGACCACCGAGACCAGCATGATGTTCATGATGCCGATGCCGCCCACCAGCAGCGAAATGGCCGCGATGCCGCCAGTGACCAGCTTCATTACCATGATCACCTGCTCAATGCGCTCCAGAATTCCCTTGCCGCTCTCTACCCGGTAGGCCACGTCCTGCCCGTGCACCCGCCGCAAGGCGGCAGCAACCTGCGCGCCCACCTCGTCGGCGTCCTCGGGCGTGCGGGTGTAGATGAACATGGCATTGACGTTCGGCGTCCCCAGCAGCCGGCTCTGGGCGGTGGTTACGGGCACCAGTACCTGGCCGCCCTGGTCCTGGCCAAAAAGCTGATGCGACTCCATCACCCCGACGACCAGGAAACGCTGGCCATTCAGTTTCACCTCCCGGCCCACGGGGGGCAGGTCGCCAAACACCTCCTTCTCAATCGTCTTGCCAATGGCGCACACCGGGCTCAGACCGGTCAGATCGCGCTCCAGCAGGAACCGCCCCCGCTCCACCTCCCAGTTCCAGGCGCGGGTGTAATCAGGTGTGGTGGCGGTCAGCTGGCCCTGGTACGAAGCCTTACCTGCCCGCACCGTGACGCCCGACTCGAGCAGCGGCAGGACCAGTTCGATGCGATCAGACACCTTGGCCGCGCGTTTCAGGTCAGCCATGGTCAACGGTTCGAAGCGCTTGGCCGGGACCCAGCGGCCACCCGTCCACTCGCCGTACCGCGGCATGACAAAGACGAAGTTGGCACCCCCGATCTTGCCGAACTCGTCCACCACCGTGCGCCGCAACCCTTCGCTGACCGACACGATGCCCACCACCGACCCGACGCCGATGAGCATGCCCAGCAGGGTCAGCGTCGACCGCAGCTTGTGCGACCATAGCTGCGCCAGGGCGATCAGGACAGACTCGAGAATGATCATTCGTGCCGCAGCGCCTCCACCGGATCCAACCGCGACGCTCGCCAGGCCGGGTACACGCCGAAGAACAGGCCCACCAGACTGGCGAACAGCAGCGACCACAGCACCGACGCCGCCGACACCACGCTGCTGAACAGCGACTGCGGGTCGAAGGAGTGGATGGCGGCGTCGGCGGCCAGGCCAAAACCGACGCCCAGAGCCACGCCGAAGACACCGCCGGCCAGGCTCAGCACGACCGCCTCGGCGACGAACTGGAACAGCAGGTGGCGAGGTTTGGCCCCCAGGGCTTTGCGCACGCCGATCTCGCGCGTGCGCTCGGTGACCGAGACCAGCATGATGTTCATGATGCCAATGCCACCCACCAGCAGCGAGATCCCGGCAATGCCGCCGCCGACCATCTTGACCACGCTTAGCGTGTTTTCGGCGCTCTCCATCTGCTCGCGGCTGGTGCGCACCCGGAACTCGGCGCCGTGCTCGTGACGGCGGAGCAGGACGCGTCGCACGGCTTCGGCGACTCCCTCCACCGCGTCCAGGTCGTCCACTAGCAGGGTTATCCCCATTACGTTGCGGTTGCCGGTCAGGCGCTTCTGGGCCGTGGTATAGGGAATGATGACCTGGTTGCCCTGGTCCTGGCCGAAACGCACGCGCTCGGTCAGCACGCCAATGACTGTGTACCGATCGCCATTGACCTTGATCTCGCGCCCGAGGGGGTCCTCACCGGCGAACAGGTCCTGGCGGATGCGGCCGCCAATGACACAGACGCGGCGGGCCTGCTCCACATCGTCCGCCGACAAGTTGCGCCCCTGGGCCACGGGCCAGCTGTACACCGTGGGGTAGTCCTCGGACGTGCCGGCCAGCGCGGCCGTGGTCGAGACCCGACCGAACTGCACTTGGGCGCTGCCATCGACCCCCGGCACGGCGGCCTGGATGCGGTTTGTTTCGGCGTAGAAGGCCTTCAAGTCATCGGTCGTCAGCGGGTCTTCCCAGGTCCGGCGCACCCAGCGACCACCCCGTCGTTCGCCCGGTTCGGGTGGGTTCACCAGCACGGTCCCGGCCCCGCCGCTGGCGGTGAACTCGCCCATCACGGCCCGCCGCAGGCCTTCACCCAGCGACACTACGCCGATCACCGCCGCCACCCCGACCATGATACCTAGCAGGGTCAGGAACGAACGCAGCTTGTTTGCCCGCAGCTGCGTCAGGCCGACGGCGACCGGCTCCAGCGAGATCACCTCAGAACCACCCCTTCTTCGCCGCCGGCGCTTTGGCCGCCGCTTCCTTGCGGGTGCGCACCGTCTTCGGGTCGGCCGCCACGTGCTGGCCCGCCGTCAGCCCGGACAGCACCTCGATCTGCGTGGTCGTCTGCAGCCCCACTTCCAGCGGCGTCTCCGTGAACGCCTCCAGACGCGCCTTGGGGGTGGTGCTGACCTTGGCCGTGTCGCTGCCCGACGCTGCCGACTCGGGCTTGGCCAGGGCCGTGGTGTCGGTGACCACAAAGGCGACGAAGCGACCACGGCGGCCCTTCACCTCCTGGTCCTTCTGTTCGTGGGTGGCGGCATCGGGGCCGTCAAACACCTCCAGGGCCGCCTCCACTGGCATGTGCACCGTGCTGTCGCGGCGCGAGAACACAATGTCAATGTCGCACGACATGCCCTGCCGCAGGCGCGGCTCGTGGTCCAGGACGTCAATCTCCACGTCAAAGGTGACGATGGTGCTGCCCTGTTTCTTCTGGCCCACCGGCGCGATCCAACGGACCTGGCCGCGGTAGGTCGTGTCCGGGTACGCGTCCAGCACAATGTTGACCGCCTGGCCGACCGCCATCTTGGCGATGTCGATCTCAGCCACGTCGCCGCGTACCACCAGTTGGCTCGGGTCGCCGATCTCGAACAGAATGGTGCCGCCACTGAATGACGACAGGCCCGAAGCCACCACCTCGCCGATCTCAACACCGCGCCGGGTAACGATGCCACTGATCGGGGCCACCACCCGGACCTCGTCCAAGTCCTTCGCTGAAGGTTTGGCCGAAGTCCGCGTCAAGTTGGCCTTGGTCTCGAGAATTTCCAGCTCCAACTCGGCCAGCCGCACCGAAGTGCGGGTGCGCACCAGCGCCGTCTGGGCCTCCTCCAGTTCCCGCGACGACACCATGTTGCGGGCAAATAGCGCCTTTTGGCGCTCCAGGTCCTTCTCCTGCTCCACCAGGTTGATGCGCGATTGCTCGACCGCGGCCCGTTTCTGGTACAGCTGCAGCGACTGGTTGGGGTCGGGCTCGATAACGGCCAGCAGCTGGCCCTCTTCGACCCAGGCGCCCGCCTCCACCGGCAGCTGCCGGATCTCGCCGGCCAGCGTCGACTTCACCTCCACCGTCCGCAGCAGTTCGATGGTGCCGGTCTCGGCCAGCTTGTCCACCAGTTCGCCGCGCTTGACCTCGAGCGTGGCAAAGGTCTCGGCCGGTTTCTCGCGTTTGAGGTTGAAATAAGCCATCGCACCGATGGCGGCGACGACCAGCAACGCCACCAGCAGCTTCACCTTGCCGGATTTCCTGCCCCTTTTGGGGGCCCCAGTCTTTGCCACGGGATCAGCCTCCCCTCACGGCTGGAACAGGCCGCCCAGCCAGGCAGCCAACGCCAACCACAGGATCCAGAGCACCCCAAGCGGTACCAGCACCCGACGGATGCCGGTTGCCGCCAGCGTGGCCATACCCACGGCCACTACCCACAACTGCCACATCCAGAACAGGTCGAACCCTGCCACCAGTCGTCCGAGGTAGGTGTGCAGCTGCGCTTCAGAAAGCAGCAGCCCCAAACCGGTGTACACCCGGGCATCGTCTTTGGCGATGATCAGGGGTGTCTTGACCACCGTGGCAACAATGCTGATCAGCGAGGCGTAGGCATTGACCGCCAGCATCTGGGCATAGCCGACGCTGGCCCCCAGGCCGACCCGGGCCACCAGCAGCAGCAGGGCGGCGATCACCACCAGGGACAGGAAAGACCCCACGGCAACGCTCACCAGCATGCCCACCGTGGCCAGGGCGCCGCCGTTCGGCATCCCGGCGGCGGCCGCCTGCTGATCCGCCGGCAGGCTCTTGAGTCTCGCCTGCATCATCTCCGCCTGCAGCGCCTGCAGCTGCGGCATGGTCAGCAGGGCGCTGGCGGCAGCCACCGCGATCACCGCCAGGGTCGGTACTAGCCAGTCGGCGCTGCGCACGCCCTGGCGCAGGCCGTCGAAGGTCCGTTCCGGCGTCGCGAAGACGCCCAGCATGCGACCAACCAGTCCCGGGCGGGTGTCGGCCTGGAATTCGCTTTCCACGGTCCGTCTCCTCGAGCCGCCGTGGTCAGGCTGCGCGGGATCGGGCGGGCGGCGGCGCCCCGCATCTCCCAACGTCGAACGTGTTCCCCATGACGCCGTGCGCTCGCCCTTTACAGCACCTGCTCGATCAGGGCCAGCGAGCGCTTGTCCAGGGCACTCAGGTCAGGCACCTCGAAGCGGTTGCCGTCCACGTCGATCAGCAGCAACCGGTGGTCGCCCAGCCACTGGGCGTTCTCCGAGGCATTCTGGACCACGAATTCGCGCGGCCCCCGGTTGGTGTCCACTTCCCAGTACGATGTGCCGAACTCGTTGCGCAGCGACTTGACCTGATCAATGCGCGACGTCAGGTAGCGGCGCTCCAGTTCCTCGCGCAGAATGGCCTGCATGGCCGGTTCCACCTGGTCCAGGCGGTCCAGCATGCAGATCTCCTCGTCACGGCTGTCAAGCAGGCAGATATACCGGTCAGGGTACGATAGCGGGGCGGCGCGAACAACCTTGACCCGCAGATAGGAGCGATCGCCCTCCAGGGTAAGCCGCAGTACCCAGGGCGGTTCGCGGAACAGGCGCACCGTGGCCACGTCCACGTGCTCGGGGTGGGTGACGGTGATTGGCGTAATCGCCGGTGGCGGTGGCGCCGGTGCCGGCGCCGCCGCCGGCGTTCCCGGTTCGGGCTCAGCTGCGGTCATGGGCCTCCTTTCTGCGCCGCCGACGCCTCAGGCCTCGTCGGCTCCGGTGGCCATCACTGCGGTGGTCTCCTGTTGCGTCTGCACCAGGCGATAGAACACCCCTTGGCGCGCCATCAACTCGGCGTGGGTGCCGACTTCGGCAATCTTGCCTTCGTCAATGACCACCAGCCGATCGGCGTGGCGCAGGGTTGACAGGCGGTGGGCGATAGCGAACGTCGTGCGCCCGGCCACCAGACGGCGGATGGCCTCTTGGATCCGGGCCTCGGTCTGGGTGTCCAGCGACGACGTGGCTTCGTCGAAGATGAGGATACGCGGATCGTGCAGAATGGCGCGAGCGATGGCCAGGCGCTGTTTCTCGCCGCCGGACAACCGGTTGCCGTTCTCGCCCACCACCATGTCGTAGCCGTCCGGTTTCTGGATGATGAACTCGTGGGCATTGGCGGCCCGGGCCGCGGCCACCACCTGGTCGAAGGTCGCCGCGGGTTGACCGTAGCGGATATTGGCCGCGATCGAGTCGTTGAACAGGAACGACTCCTGCGCCACCATGCCGATCTGGCGCCGCAGGTCTTCCAGGCGCAGGTGGCGGATGTCTACCCCATCGATCAGCAGCGCGCCACGGTTGGCGTCGTAGAAACGGCAGATGAGTTTGATCAGACTGCTCTTTCCCGCCCCCGACCGCCCTACCAGGCCGATCATCTCGCCCGGCTCCACCGCCAGGTCGATGTCTTTCAGCACCGGTTTGCCCGGGTCGTAGCCGAAGGTGACCCGCCGGAACGCCACCCGGCCGACCATCGCGGGCAGGGGTTGGGCGCTGGCATCGGCAAAGGGTTCGGGGCGAGCGTCGATGACCTCGAAGATGCGCTCGGCGCCGGCGAAAGCGCGCACCATGAAGCTGTAGAAGTCGCCGAACCAGCGCAGCGGTCCGTAGAGCATCCACAGATAGGAGACAAAAGCCATCAACTCACCGACGCTCAGGGTGCCCTGCAGCACCTGCCGCCCGCCGAAGTACCAGACGAAGAAAGCGCCGAAGCTCATGAAGAAATTGGTCACCATGAAGAAGGCGAGCCAGATCCGCTCGGCGCCCACGGTGACATCGCGCAGCGCCTGGTTGCGCTCGTTGAAGCGCTGGCTCTCCCGCTCTTCTTGAGCAAAGCCTTTGATGACGCGGATGCCGGTGATCGACTCGTTCAGGTGCGACGACAGGCGCGACCAACGCGACGACCAGCGGCGCCATGAGCCCTGCAGGCGGCCCCAGATCAGCGACCCGCCGATGACAATCGGCGGGATGGGCAGCAGCACGTAGATAGTGACCTGCCAGTTCATCGACAGCAGCAGGCCGATGATGCCCACCACCATCAGGCTGTTGGAGATGACAAAGGGCAGGTCGAACAGCAAGAACCCCTCAACCAGGTCCGAGTCGTTGGTCATGCGGCTGATCAACGACCCGACCTTGCGCCGGTCGTAGAAGCGCAGGGGCAGGAACTGCAGCGAGCGGAAAAGCTCGACGCGAAGCGTTTCGATGGCGCGGAACCCGACCCAGGTGTTCAGCCAGCGGCGGGTCACCTCGGCGCCCCAGGACAGGGCACTCAAACCCGCCAGGGCGGCCACCAGCTGCGCCAGCAGGCCGAAGCCCTGCCGGTCCGGCAAGGCCCGGTCGATGATCAGCTTGACCAGGTACGGCGGCACCAGCGACAGCAGGGCGGCGCCCACGGTCAGCAACACCAGCAGCAGCACCCGCTGTCGGTACGGCCGCATATACCCCAGCAGCCGACCCATGGTGTCGCGCTTGCGGATACAGGCCGGACAGACGCCGCCGCGTTCCGGCAACATCCGGCGGCAGCGCGGGCAGCGGTTTCCCTCCAGTTCGGTGGGTAGGGACAGGTCCTGCTGCTCCACCAGACGGCCGATGGCGCCGGCCACTTCGGCGAATTTGGCGCCCAGCGAACTGGTGTAGTAAAGGTGCAGCGGGGGCGCGTCGCGGCGATCGACCTCCAGGCGGCCGCCGCCCACCAGGGCGTCGGCGCGCGCCGCGGTCACCTGCCCTACCGGCACGGTCATCAGCGGTGCCGTGGGGTCCGCGTCCGTCAGCAGCAGCTGTTGGCTCGTCACCACCAGCCAACGCTCGCCATATGCCTCCCGGCCCGCCAGGTCGGTAGACACCTGCAGGTGCACCGTCTCGCCGTCGGCCAGCTGCGCCTTGACTGCGGCGGCCACCGGCTCGGGCAGCGACTGGAGGAAGGGCGAAGCCGCCGTCATCGCCGCCTCATTCCTTGATCGCGATGATGCGCGCCGCTTCCTGCTGCAGCTGCACCAGTTCGTAGAAGCGGCCCTTGCGGCCCATCAACTCGGCATGGGTACCGGTCTCGACGATGCGGCCGCCTTCCAGCACCACCAACCGGTCCGCGTGGCGCAGGGTGGACAGCCGGTGGGCGATAGCCAGTGTCGTCCGGCCGCGCGCCAGGCGCCCGATGGCCTCCTGGATCTGCTTCTCGGTTTGCACGTCCACTGAAGAAGTGGCCTCATCCAGGATCAGCACGCGCGGATCGTGCAGGATGGCCCGGGCTATGGCCAGGCGCTGACGTTCGCCACCGGAAAGACCGCCGCCGCGTTCGCCCACCTGGGTGTCGTAGCCGTCGGGTTTGGCCAGAATGAAACCATGGGCGTTGGCCACGCGGGCCGCGGCCATGATCTCCTCCAGGCTGGCGCCGGGTTTGCCGTACCCAATGTTCTGGGCAATGGTGCCCGAGAAGAGCACCGGGTCCTGCGACACGATGCCGACCTGCCGGCGCAGATCCCGCAGGTTCAGGTCCCGCACATCAATACCGTCGATCAGCAGTCGGCCGTGGTCGGCGTCGTAGAACCGGGCCACCAGGTTCACCGCGGTGGTCTTGCCGACCCCCGAACGGCCCACCAGGCCGAGCATCTCGCCAGCCGTCACCTTCAGGTCCAATTCGTGGAGCACTGGCTTGCTGCGGTCGTAGCCAAAACTCAGGTGGTCGAAGGTGATCTCGCCGCGCATGGCCGGCAGCCGGGTCGCGTTCGGGTTCTCATAGGCTTCCGGCGGGGCATCGATGACTTCGAAAATCCGCTCGGCGCCGGCAAAGGACTGGGTCATCCAGGTGTTGACCTGCGCCACCCATTGCAGCGGGCCGTAGAACAGCCACATCAGCGAGTAGAACGCCATCAGGGCGCCCAGGGTCATGTGACCCTGGATAACCTGCCGCCCACCCAGCAGCCAGAGCAGGAATACGCCGGAACTGGTCAGGATGGTCATGGTGGCGAAGAACACGCCCCGGTTCAACTGCGTGGCCACGGCCACGTCGCGCAGGCGGCGGTTGGGCACCGAAAAAGAACCGATTTCGCGCTGTTCCTGGGCAAAGGCCTTGACCACCCGGATACCCGTCAGCGACTCGCTGGTCCGTTCGGTCAACTTGGACCATACCTCGCCCCAGCGATGGAAGTAACGGCGCATGCGGCGCCAGAACCAGGCGCCCCAGGCCACCATGGCCGGCACCGGCAGCAGGATGAACAGGCTCAACTGCCAGTTCATGCTGAACAGCAGCACCAGGATACCGATGACCATCAGACCGTTGATCACCAGGTACGGAAGGCCGTTGACCAGGAAGTCCTGCAGGCGCCCGGCGTCACGGGTCACGCGTGACATCAGCGAACCCACCTGGCGTTTGTCGTAGAACTGCAGTGACAGCATCTCCAACCGCTGGTACAACTGGCTGCGGATGTCGGCCGTCACTCGGGCCCCCAACCACGCCATCACCCAGCCGTGCACCCACTCGGCCAGCCAACTCCCCAGGCGGATGCCCACCAGGCCCAGCACCAGCAGGCCCAGCAACGGCACGCGCTGGCTGGCCGTGGCTGGCGCTCCGGCAACCGGCACCAGGACCTCGTCAATGATGCGCCGGGTAATCAGCGGTGGCGCCAGTTCGGCGGCCGTCGTCGCGATCGAGGCCACCGCCAGCAGGGCCGCCCGGCCGCGATAGGGGAGCATGTAGCGCGCGATGCGGCCCAGGGTGGCCAGCTTGTGCACGCAGGCCGGACAGATGCCGTCCTTCTCCGGCAGCAGCCGTCCGCACTGCTCGCAGCGCAGCCGGTCCAGGCGCGACTTGATGCTCAGTGGCTGTTCCTGGCGCAGCTGCTCCAGGCCGCGAGCCACTTCGGAGAACTTGGCCGCCAGCGAACTCGAGTGAGGTACGACCAGGGTCGGAGCGCTGCGGCGGTCGATCTCCAGTCGGCTGCCGCCGACCAGGGACTCGTTGCGGACCCCGGTGATGTCGGTGAGCGGTACAGAAATGGCTTCGTCGCGCTGCAGCGTGGGCAGTACGACAACCCGGGTGGCCGTGACCACTACCCACCCTTCACCGTAGTGGAGCTCAGGGTCCAAGTCGGTGAAGACCTGGATCAACCGCTCCTCGTCGTCAGCGACGTGGGTCCGGATGGCGGCCAAGGCGTTTGGGGCCGCGTTTTCGATCAGCTGGGTCGCGCTGGACATCCTGCCTGCGATCGACGGGAGGGCGGCAGTAGCGGCCGGCATGGACACGTCTCCGCGTCGCCGCGCGGCGGGCGGTGCCGTTGCCTGTACTGCCCGGCGGGCGGATGCACCGGCCACGCCTGGGGCCCGGCCTGTCGAGGGCGGCAGGGGTCAGGACTGCGATCACCTGGGGGTGGTCGAGGCGGTCGTGTCGTGCCAGCGCCTGCCAGGGCCGGGAAAGGCAAAGTAAACCCCGGTGGTTGAACCATGTCAAGCTGGGTGTTGCGCCGGCCGATTCGCCGCGGCCGGGCGCGGCTGCCCCGGCCAGGACCTGGGGCTGGGGTTGGCACCGGGCGGCGCCGGGGTGTCGGCACTCTCGGCGGCTCAGTCCTGGTGGGCGAGGCGGCGGAACTCGTCGCCGCGTTCACGGTAACTGGTGAACATGCCGAAGCTGGCGCAGGCCGGCGACAGCAGAACTACATCACCCGGGCGGGCGCGGCTGCGGGCGGCGGCGACGGCGGCGGCCAGACTGGCGCAGCCGGTGATCACTTCACCGACGAAGCCGGGGTGCTGGCGCAGGGCGGCTGCCAGTCGCCCGGCTTCCTGGCCCAGCAAAACAGCTGCGCGCACGCCTCGTCGGGCCACAACCGCGGCCAGGTCCGTGAAGTCGGCGCCCTTGGAGGACCCGCCGGCGATCCACAGCACGGGTTCGTCGAACGCTTCCAGAGCGGCGGCGGCGGCATCCGGCGTCGTCGCCAGGGAGTCGTTCACATAGACCACGCCGGCCCGCTCGGTCACCCACTCCAGGCGGTGGGGCAGCCCGGTGAAGCGGTGGAGGCCGGCGATCACCTGAGTCGCCGCGCCGCCGGCCACCAGCGCCGCCAGGGCCGCGGCAGCGGCATTGGCGTGGTTGTGACGCCCGCGCAGCCGCAGCCCGGCCACGGGCCCCAGCACCACCACGGGGCCGTCATCTAGCCGGGCATGGAAGACCCCCTGCTCCACCCATACGCCCCGCGCCACCGGGCCGGTGACGCTGAACTCCAGCACCCGGGCCGGCGAGCCGGCGGCAAAGGCCCGCGATTGGGGGCAGTCACGGTTCACCATCAGCACGTCGCCGACGCCCTGGTGGCAGCTGATCGACTGTTTCGCACGGCGGTACTCGTCGACGTCGGCGTGGTAGTCCAGGTGGTCCCGGGTCACCGACAGCACCAGGGCCAGGTGCGGGCTGCGGTGCCAGTCCATCAGCTGGAAGCTGGACAGCTCCAGCACCACCAGGTCGGCCGGGGTCAGGTCTGCCAGGGCGTCCAGCGGCGGCGTGCCGATATTCCCGGCCACCAGCAGCCGGGCATAGGGCCCGCCCTGCAGGGCTTCGGCCACCATCGAGGTGGTGGTCCCCTTGCCCTTGGTGCCGGTGATGCCCAGCACCGGTGCCGGGCACAGGTCCATGAACAGGCGCGTCTGACTGGTGACCCGTGTGCCGGCGGCTTGGGCGCGGAGCAGCTCAGGGCGCCGGGCGCTCAGGCCCGGCGTGCGGAAGACCACGTCAAAGTCCCCCAACCCGGCCAGGTAGTCCGGGCCGCTGCGCCATTCCTGCAGCAGGCCGTCGAAGGCGGGGGGGGCAGCGCCCACGGCGGGCGGCCGCTGGTCACACACCGTGAAGGCCAGGCCGTGGCGCTGCAGCCAGCGGGCCACTGCCTGATTCTCGGCGCCGAAACCGAGCAGGGCCAGGCGGCGGCCGGTCAGGGCCGTGGCCGTCAGTGGATCACATGGGCCGGGCAGGCAGTCGGTTGCAGGCATGGCAGACCCACATCAGGTATGGGGGCGGCAGGGCCAAAGGCTAGCGCAGCGCTTCACGTCCGATGGTCGCCCTGGTCTGACCGGTTGCGACGACCGGTCGGCCGGGTGCGTCCGTGCCGTGCGTGCGCTGGCGGCCAATATACCGACACCGCAGCCTCGATGCCCACCCGTCGAGGCGTCCCCGGACCCGGGGCGGCGGCAGCCTTCGGGCGCTGCCCGGCGGCCGCCCCGGCGGGCCCGACCACCTGCCTGCCAGGCCACGCCACGCCGCCGCGGCTGGCCGCCGCCCACCTTCAGACCGCCACGTCGCTCCGGCCTGACGCTGCCGGCCTGCCGCCACCACCACGTCCCTGGCCGTGATCGGCCGGGCTGCCAGGCCACGCCACGCCGCCGCGGCTGGCCGCCGCCCACCTTCAGACCGGCACGTCGCCCCCGCGCGTCTGCCCGCCTTAGCCGGGTCACGTCGCTCCGGCCTGCCGCTGCCCACCTCCAGACCGTCACCGCCCCCCTGGGCGTGCGGCCCCCGGCCGCCGGGTCCGGCCACGGCCGCCGCGCGCCGCGCCACCGTGCTTGACATGACCGGGTCGTTCGGGTAGTTATCCGGCGCCGGCGGCCCGTTGCCGTGCTCGGGAACCTGGCCAGCCGTGCGTTGCCCGCACCGCAAGGTCCGGCCCCGGGCGCGGCCCAGCGGTCGGGCACCGGGCCGCGGCCCGGCGCTCGGGGGCCGCATCGCGCCGGTGTTCCCCTTCATATGGAGGTACGGTTCGGTGGCTCTGACAATTTCCCGCAGCGTCCGTCCCAGCCCGCAGTGGCAGGACAGCCTGATCCGGTTGAGGGCCGGCCAGCGAGTCGTGATCGACGTCGAGGGGGTCTGGTCCCCCGACATGCGCGACCAGATCGTCTGGTGCGGTGCCGACGGCGTGTACCGATTCCCCGCCGGCGCCAGCTACCTGCTGCCCGGCGCCAACGTCGGCGCGGTGGTGGCGCGCATCGGCGCCGCCGGTCCCTTTGCCGTGGGCAGCCGCGCCGACTTTGTCGTCGCTGCGGACGGGGTGCTGCATCTGGCCATGAACGAGGACCCACAGCGCAACTGCCAGGCAGGGCAGGTGACCGCCCAGGTGATCGTCTTCGCCGAGCCATGAGCCCGTCGTCGGCGGCGCCGGTGGTCGCCGGCCCCGGCCGGCCGCTGCTCCGCGCTGCCGAACGGGCGCTGGGCGGTCGCCGGTCAGTGCGGGCCGCCCGGCGCGTGGTCCGCGATGTGTGGCGCCTGTGGCTGGACTCCGGCGACCGCGTCGTCGCCAAGCGCCATCCGGCCGCCGACGGACTTGCGGTCCCGGCTGCCGATCCGCTCGTGGTCGAGGCCGAGGTGCTGGCGCGCCTGGCGGTGGCCGGCGCCGCCGTTCCCCAGTTCCTGGGCGCTGACGCTGCTGAGCGCGTCGCCGTTTTCAGCGATGTGGGCACCTGGACGCTGGACGACTGGCTCCAGGCTCGCCCAGGCGCCGACCCGCACCTGTGGGCGGCCCGGGCCGTGGACGCTGTCGGCGGCGTGGAGCAGGCGTTGGCCGGGGCGACGGCATCGCTGCAGCGCTGGGTCCCGGCCTGGGCCCAGAAGTCGGCCCTGACCCGGGCCTGGGCCGCCGCCATCCGCCAGGCTCAGGCCGGACTTGCCTGGCTGGTGCCGCCGCCTGGCCGCGAAGCGACGGCCTGCCTGGCCGAACTGGCCGACGATCTGGCGCGGCGGTCGCCCACCTTGGGCAGCGCCGACTACAACCCGGGCAATGTCGTCGTTGATCCGGTGGCGGGGACGGTGTGCCTGATCGAGTTCTCGGCCCTGGGTTGGGACTGGCCAGAGCGGCGGCTGGTCCAGTATACTACCAGCCTGGGCGCCCGTCGGCCCGACGGCCAACTGACCCCGCTCCTGAACGTCGCGGCCGTCGACCAGGCCGCCACGCTGGGTTTCGATGCCGTGGCTATCGACGGCCACTGGCTGGTGTTCCTGCTCAACCTGGCGGCCGTCCTGGCGCAGGTGGAGCGCGCCGCGGCGACCGGCCCGACACGGTTGTGGGCCGGGACCGAGCGTCGGCGGCAGCTGCAGGCGGCGCTGTCGGTGCCGTTGGCAGCCTCGGGACCGGCGGCGGCGTGCCGCCGGTGCATACATCAGATAAGCTTCGTCGAGGGTGAGGAGACGAGATGAGCGACAGCAATGGGCTGGATTTCAAGCCGCGGGCGCGCGGTCTGGTGATCGGCGGCATTCCCTGGTTGGCCCGCATCAGCGACAAAGCTCGGGCCCACCTGGCCGATCGCATCGGCGACTACATATACCCGTGCCCGGCCGACCAGGCTTTTCTGGACGAACATGGGCTGACCGCGGCCGAGTTCACCGCCATGGTAGCGGCGAGCCCTGATGACGAGGCCTTGATCGCCCGGGTGCAGGCGCACTTGGCCGCTCGCGCCTCCTGACCCGAACAGCCGACGCCATGGCCGCCAAGAGCCTGAACGCCCTGCTGGTGCAGCGCGCCGAGGTCGCCCCGGGCCTGTTGATTGTCCGTGTGGTGGCCGACGGCTGGCCGTTACCCGACTTCACCCCTGGCCAGTTCGCCGTTCTCGGCCTCCCGGGGGCTGCGCCCAGGGTCGCGGAGTCGGACGCCGAGGAGGTGGCATCCGACCCGGAGAAGCTCATTTCCCGGGCCTACTCCATCGCTTCATCGTCGCAGGCGCGGGAGTACCTGGAGTTTTACATCACCTTGGTGCGTTCCGGCGCGCTCACGCCGCGTCTGTTCCGTCTGGGCCTCGGTGACCCGCTGTGGCTTGGGCCCCGGGTCACTGGCCGCTTCACCCTTGACGAGATTCCCGACGACGCCAACCTGCTGATGTTGGCCACGGGGACTGGCATCGCGCCGTACGTGAGCATGATCCGGTCGTTCCTGGCCCGCCAGCGGCAACGGCGCGTGGCGGTGGTCCACGGCGCCCGCCATTCATGGGACTTGGGGTACGGCGGCGAGCTGACCACCCTGGCCGGCGTGTGCGCCAACCTCGATTACGTTCCCATCATCAGCCAACCCGGTCGCGAGCCCTTCCCCTGGGGAGGGCACACGGGTTACGTGCAGGATGTCTGGCAGGGCGGGCTCATCGATCGCTTGTGGGGGTTCCACCCCATGCCCGCCGACACCCACGTGCTGCTGTGCGGGAATCCGCTGATGGTCGAGACCATGGAAGGCCTGCTGCAGGGCGAGGGCTTCACCGAGCATACACCCCGTCAGCCGGGCCAGTACCACTTGGAGCGCTACTGGTAAGGCGGCTCGGCGCCAGGCGGCGGTCATGCGCGCCGCCGGCGCCGCAGACGCTGGCCGCCGTCCGGAGCCGGTATGCGTCACCGGCGCCCCGCGAGCCGCGGCCGACGCGGCGAACGCTCTGCACCCGCAGCCGCGGCGCCGCGCTAGGTCGCGGCCAGGCGCAGCAGAGGCGGCGGGGGGCAGGTCAGGGCAAGCACCCCGCCGTGGTCGGGATGCGGCAGCACCAGCCGATGCGCGTGCAGCCAGTAACCGATATCGCCGGGCAGGGCCAAGGCCGTTGGCGACGGTGGGCCGGGCAGGCCGCCCGGTCCGTACAACGGGTCGGCGACCAGGGGCCAACCCGCCGCCGCCAGGTGGATGCGGATCTGGTGGGCCCGACCCGTGTGGAGGCGCACCTCCACCACGGTGACGCGGTCGTGCGGGCGCCGTTCCAGGACCCGACAACGGCTTCGGGCGGGTTTGCCCTCGGGTACTGCGGCATGCAGCCAGCCCAGCCCCGGGTACGCGACGCGCCCGATGGGGGTATCCACCACAAACTCGTCCGGCATGTCCGTGCCGTTGACCAGCGCGCGGTACAGGCGCTCGATCCGGTCGGCGGCGAAACTGGCGGCCAACTGTGCGCGGACGCGTTCGGTGCGGGCAAAGAGCATCACCCCCGATGTCCCTCGCCCCAGCCGGTGCACGGGAACGACGGTCCGGCCCCAGCGCCGCTGCACCTGGTACAGCAGCGTGTGCTCCAGGAAACCACCGCCAGGCAACGCGGGCAGGCCGGCCGGTTTGGCCACCGCGAGCAGATCAGAATCCAGATGGACCACCGCGAAGCTCAAGGGCACGATGGCTTCGGACCAAGGTGGGCGGTGCCACGTCAACACCTGGCCGGCTCGCAGCCGTTGGCCCGGTGCGGCCGGACGCCCGTCGATCCCCACCTGGCCAGCGGTCAGCCTGGCGATCCATGTGGCCGGTTCCGAATGCGGGTAAGTCCGCGCATAGAAGCACTCCACGGCCAGTCCCGCGGCTGTCCTCGGCACCACATCGCGGTACGTCCAGCCGTGGTTGGGCGACGAAGGCTGCGGGTCGCTGCCGCGGTCATCGGCGGCCGGTGTCGGATCCATGGCCTGGCGCTGTTACGGGTGATGGCGGGGCGACTGGCGTCGCCTTGACGCCGGCGGCCGCGGGCCGCTGTTTTGCCCGCCAACAGGCCAGACGCCTGTCCCGCGGGTCTGCCCACTTGGGCCTCGGCCCGGCGACGGCGGGTTCGGCCGGTTCTGAGGAGGGTCCAAGTGGAGGCACCGACGGTATACATCGACGGTCAGCAGGGCACCACCGGGCTCCGCGTGCGCCAGATGCTGGCTGCCCGCGCCGACCTGCAGATCCTGCTGATTCCGCCCGAGCAGCGCAAGGACCCGCAGGTCCGCGCCGAATACCTCAATCGCGCTGACATTGCCATTCTGTGTCTGCCCGACGACGCCGCGGCCGAAGCCGTGGCGCTGATCGACAACCCGGCCACCCGGGTCATCGACACCAGCACCGAACGTCGTGTGCACCCGGACTGGGTCTACGGGCTGCCCGAGTTGTCGCCCGCCCAGCGCCAGGCCATCGTCAACGGTCGCCGGGTCGCCAACACGGGCTGTTATCCGGTAGGCTTCACGCTGGCCGTGCGTCCCCTGATCGCAGCCGGGCTGCTCGACCCCGAGGTGCAGTTGACCGTCAACGCGGTGTCCGGGTATTCCGGCGGCGGGCGCAAAATGGTCGAGGCCTACGAGCAATCGCCCGGCGAACGGTTGCCGTTGCGCCTCTACAGTCTCGGCAAGGTGCACAAGCACGTGGCCGAGATGCACGCCTTCAGCCTGACGCGCCGACCGCCCCTGTTCGTGCCGTCGGTCAGCGATGCCTTCTGTGGCATGCTGGTCTGCACGCCCATCCCGGCGGCCAGTTTGACCGCCAGCGCGGCCCAAATCTACGCGGTGTGGCAGGACTACTACCGCGGTTGCCCGTTGGTACGCGTCGGCCCGCCCGACGACGCGGGCGACCTGTGGTCGGCGGGCACCTGGATGGATCAGTCGGCGCGCAACCTGGGGAATCAAGTGGACCTGTGTGCCTTCGCCGTCGCCGACCACGGCGTGCTGCTCGTCGGCCGCCTGGACAATCTGGGCAAGGGGGCTGCCGGCAACGCCGTGCAGTGCCTTAACCTGATGCTCGGCCTGCCGGAAACCGCGGGGCTCCTCTGACCTCGGGACTGGTCGACAGTCATTGCCACCTTGACCAGTTGCCCGACCCGGCCGCGGCCCTGCGACAGGCAGCCGCCAGCGGCGTGGCTGGCGTGGTGGCCCTGAGCGAGGACCCGGTCTCGGTGTCCGCGGTCCTGGCGCTGGCCGCCGCGCACCCGACGAC
>CAITNQ010000531.1 GCA_903893785.1 uncultured Gemmatimonadota bacterium | reverse complement strand
TCTCCGCCCGGCCCGCCCGCTGCCGCGCGCCCGGCGGCGGCGCCGTGACCCCTGCTCTGGCGCGCCCACCGCCCGTCGACCGCCGCCTGCCTTTCTTGACCGGGCGCCTTACGGCCACGCCGGGCTGGCGCTTCCGCCGCCCGGTTCGCGGCCCTGGCCGAAGGCGGTGCGTTGTGCGCACATTCTGCCTTGGCCTAGACGCCGTCGATGGCAGCGGTCCGCGCTGAGTTGCCCGCGCCGCCGTCACGGACCGCAGGCTGACCACCTCACCCGCCGAGGGGACGCCATGGGAACCGATCTGCTGGGCGCTACGGAAGCGCTGCCGGTACACTGGCTCGTATTCCAGGTGCTGCTGCTGCTGACCTTCCTGTTGCACCTGCTGGTGATGAACATCGCGCTGGGCGGCAGCCTCATGGCTGCGGTCCAGGCGTGGCGCGGGCCGGGTCCTGACCCCGGCAAGCCGCTGCCAACAACCCTGGCGCTGGCCGTCAACCTGGGCGTGCCGCCCTTGCTGTTCGTTCAAGTCCTCTACGGGCCTCTGTTCTACACCAGCAGCATTCTCATGGCGACGTTCTGGCTCAGCGTCATCGGGTTGCTGATCGTCGCCTACTATGCGGCCTACCTGGCGCGTCATTGCCACGGTAACCGGAGTTACCCGCTGTGGAGCACGCTCAGCGCCCTGCTGCTGCTGATCGTGGCCTTCCTGTACACCAACAACCTGGTACTGATGGCCACGCCGTCTCTGTGGGCTGCCTGGCCCCAGCACACCGACGGCACCTTGCTGGCCCTGAGCGAACCGTCCCTGGTGCCGCGCTATCTCCATTTCGTCATCGGTGCGCTGGCGGTGGCCAACCTGGCCCGGGCTGTCCGGGCGTGGTGGCGGGCGCGCCTCCAAGTCACCGCCAACCGTACCGGCGACGACCCTGACCTGCGGCACGGCCTGCGCCAGTTTGTCCACTTCACCGCCCTTGAGATGGTTCTGGGCCTGGCCTGGGTGGCGTTGCTGCCGCCGCCCGCCCGCCGCGCCCTGATGGGCGGCAGCGCGCTGGCCACCGGACTACTCGCGGTCGGCATCGTGCTGGCCGTCGGCCTGCTGGTGATGGCCTGGCGCGGCCGCCTGTGGCCGACAGTCGGGGGCCTTGTGAGCACCCTGCTGGCCATGATTCTGCTGCGTGACCAGGTCCGCCATGCCACGCTGCAGGGCGTCTACGATCCGGCCGCCGTGCCGGTGCAGTGGACCTGGGGACCGTTGGCGCTGTTCCTCGTGGTCTTTGTTGTCGGACTGGGGACGCTGGGCTGGATGGTGCGGACCGCCATCGATCCGGCGCAGCGTGTCGGCCAGGAGGTGCAGCCATGAGCTATCCGGTCTGGGCTCTTGAGGGCCTCGATGGAGGGGCGTGGATCGCCTTGATCGCCGTCGCGCATGTGTTCATCTCCCACCTGGCGGTCGGTGGCGGCTTCTACCTGGTGCTGACCGAAACCCTTGCCCGTCGGCGCCAGGACGCCGCGATGCTGGCCTATGTCCGCCGACACACCTGGTTCTTCCTGCTCCTGACCATGGTCTTCGGCGGTCTGTCCGGGGTCGGTATCTGGTTCATCATCGCCCTGGTGCAGCCAGCGGCTACCGGCAAGCTCATCCACGAGTTCGTCTTTGGCTGGGCCGTGGAGTGGGTGTTCTTCATCGTCGAGATCGTCGCGCTGCTGTTCTACCACTACCTGTTCGACCGGTTGCGGGCCCGCCCGCACCTGATTCTGGGGTGGATCTACGCGGCGGCGGCGTGGCTCAGTCTGGCGGTTATCCATGGCATTCTCAGTTTCATGCTCACCCCCGGCCGCTGGCTGCAGACCCACTCGTTCTGGGACGGGTTCTTCAATCCTGGATACTTCCCCGGCCTGGCCTTCCGCACGGCCTGGGCTCTCGTCGTCGCTGGCCTCTTCGGCCTGGTCACGGCCTGTCGGCAGGGCCCCGGTGCCGAGCGCCTGCGACTGACCCGCTATGCCGCCGCCTGGGTGCTGTGGCCCTTCCTGGCGCTGCTGCCGACCGGCTGGGCCTACTACCAGGTCAGCCAGGCCGCGGTCGACGCCCCTCTGCTCCAGGGTTTCGGTTACCTTGCGGCGCATCTGCAGACCCTAGCGTGGGCAGTACCGCTGTTGTTTGCCGGCGCCCTGGTGCTCCTGCTGCGCCTGCCGCGCCTCCTCAACGGGCTCCTGGTCGCCGCCCTGGTGGCCACCGGCCTAGCGGCGATGGGCGCCTTCGAGTTCCTCCGCGAGAACGCTCGCCGGCCTTGGGTCATCTACGGTTACATGTACTCGAATGGCATCCTGGCCGAGCAGGAGGCCTTGCTCAGCCAGTCCGGTTTCTTGAGCCAGAACCGCTGGGTCGACAGCACCGCCGTCGATGGCGCCGGCGCCGCGCTCTTTGCGCAGCAATGCCAGACTTGCCATACGCTGGACGGCCACCGGGCGCTGCGGCCCCGCCTGGCCAAATTCGGGGTGTTCGGCCTGCGGGCGCAGTTGACTGGACAGGGCCGGGTCAAGCGGTACATGCCCCCCTTCGTGGGCACTGAGGAGGAGAAGACCCTCCTGGCCCAGTTCCTGGTGCGCCGGGTCCATGGCCAGGAACCCCAGCCCGAGGTAGAGGTCAGCCTGACGCCTAAGGTGCAGGCCGCGCCGCCCGTGCCGCGCCTGGCGGCCGGTCCACCGACGCGCCCCCAGTACGTCCTCTTGGCGTGGAATGACCTCGGCATGCACTGCCTGAGCGACAACAACGGGCGGTGGCTGCTGCTGCCCCCGGCCAACACGCTATGGGCCCAGCTAATCCAGCGGGGCGACCCGCCCCAGGTCGTCAGCGATGGCGTGTCGCTTGAATACGAGGTCGAAGGCCACCACGCGCATCCCGAGGCGCAGGTGGATTTCTGGCGGTACGCGCCGGCCCTGTTCGGCGTCCAACTGCCGCCCGGCACCGGCCTGGCAGGGAAGGGATTGTCCGGGACCTTCGACGTGGACGCGGAGCGCGCCGCCTTCACGGCGCCGTTGCTGCCGGTGACGCCGTACCGCGACGACGGCAGTTTCGACCCATATCCGCAATTCACCGTCCTGGCCCGCGGCGGCGGGGGCGAGGTGCTGGCCACGACGCAGGTGACCGCCCCGGTATCGACGGAACTGGGGTGCCGCAACTGCCATGGCGGGCCCTGGCGTCGTGGCGTGGCCGGCCTGGGGGACGCCACGGCCGATGATGTGCTGGCCACTCATGACCGTCTCAGCGGCACGGACCTGCTGGCGCAGGCGCACGCCGGCCGGCCCCACCGCTGCCAGGACTGCCACGCTGATCCGGCCCTGGGTGCGCCAGGCCAACCCGGCGTGCTCAACCTGTCGGCGGCCATGCACGGCTTCCACGCCCATTACCTGACCCACCTCGGGCCTGAGGCCTGCAGCACCTGCCACCCGGGTGACCCCGCCGGGCCGACCCGTTGCCTGCGCGGCCGGCACGGCAATGCCGGGATGTCATGCTTCGACTGCCACGGAACCCTGTCGGAGCATGCCATGGCCCTGCTCCGAGGCGAGCAGAACGCCGGCGTCCCGGCGGCCGAGCGGCTGCTCAAACCGCTGCGTTCGGCCAGCGTGCCGGACCCGGCGCACCTCCGTCCCCGGCAGCCCTGGGTCCAGGAACCGGACTGCCTCAACTGCCATCAGGGGTTCACCCTGTCGCGCTCGGACAGCTTCAACCGGTGGACGGCAGGAGCTGACGTGCTGTACCGCAATCGGAGCGACCTCCACGGCGTGATGTGCCCGGCCTGCCACGGGGCCCCCCATGCCGAATACCCGGCGGTCAACCCCTACGGTCCGGTGCTCGACAACTACGGCCCGCTCCAATACCAGGGCGTGGCCGGTACCGTGGGCACAGGCGCGCGCTGCCTGGTATGCCACACCGTGCCACCGGCCGCCAGCGGCCACCATCGAAACATGCTCCGACCCGCAGCTACCTCGTCGGCGACGGACCCCGGACTGACCGCTGCGCGCTAGGCTGTTGCCCCCGGTCCGGCGCCGGCAGGCCCCACTGCTGCCGCCGGATCGGGCGGCGAGCCACTGCGGCGGCTTCGGGGCCTGCGTACTTGACGGGTCACAGCGGGCCCTTCGCCGTGCCCCTTCCTTATACATTGAATGCATTGACGTATGCCTGAATAGGGCGGATATTTCGCCGCTCGTCGCGGGGTGGATCGAGGGATCACCCCGCGCCCGTGCTCCGCGATCCGAGTCGGGGGCCGTCAGCGGAGGCGCTGACGAAAGGCATGTGTATGCTCAAAGTCATGGTGGTCGACGATTCCGCATTCGCCCGTCGGATGATGCGGCGGGCGCTGGAGGAGGCTGGCCACACCGTGTCCGAGGCCGACGGTGGCGCGGCCGCGTTGGAGTTGTACCCGGCGACGCGGCCGGACGTCGTGACCCTGGACCTGCTGATGCCGGGCATGGAGGGGGCCGAGGTGTTGCAGCGGCTTTTGGATCTGGATCCGGGGGCACGTGTCATCGTCTGCTCGTCCAACGTGCAAACGGTGGTAAAGAGTCGGTTGCTGGCGCTGGGCGCTCGCGGTTACCTGACCAAACCCCCTGCCCGTGAAGCGCTGCTGCAGGCGCTGGCGGCGGCTACCGAGCCATCATCCCATGCTTGATACGCTGAGCGAGTACCAGCGAGACGCGCTGGTCGAGTTGTGGAACATGGCCATTAACCAGGCCGCCGGTCGCCTTTCCGAACTGGTAGGGCGCACGGTTGAGCTCAGCATTCCGCACCTGCGCCTGTTGGACTTGGAGGGCCTGCGTCGTTTCCTCGATGAGGAGATCCGCCCCGGGGCGCCCTGTATCAACCAAGGCTTTGAGGGTGACTTCGCCGGCAACGCGCTGCTGATTTACCCCCGCTCCAGCGCCGTCCGCCTGGCCTCGGTGTTACTCGGCGACGACCGCGCGGTCGAGGAGTTGTCCAGCGCCGATCAGTCGGCCCTGATCGAGGTGGGCAACATCATGCTCAACTCCTGTATTGGTGCCATCGGCGAGGTGCTGGGCTTACCGGTTGTTTTCCACCTGCCGGACATGGTCTTGCCCGCCCGCGACATCATCGGCAATGTGCTCGGCGGCGCGCACTGGCGGGTGCCTGCCGCCGACGCCGACACGGCCGTGGCCTTTCTGTTGGAGAGCGAAATGGTAGTCGAGGGCGCCGACATCGCCGGCTACATTGCCATTGCCATGGGGGGCGACACCGCGGCGCTGCTGGTCGAGCACATGGAGCAACGATGGCTGGCCTGAGCGAGATCACCGCGGGTGCCGCGGCCCTGGACGCCCTGGTCCAGGGGGTTGGTCAGGGGTTGGTGGCCATCGACCGCGACTTGGTGGTGACCGAGTGGAACCGGTGGATGGAGATCCAGACCCGGACCAGCAGGGATCAGGCCGTCGGCATGCATCTGTGCGCGCTGTACCCTTCGGTGCGGCAGCGCGGCCTGGAAAGGCGTCTGGTCAGTGCTATTCGGGAAGGCACGGCGCAGCTGCTGTCGCCCGCCTTCCACCACCATTTGATCCCGATCGCCCTGGACCCGGCTGGCTCGGGCCAGGACACCGAAATGGTGCAGTACTGCCGCCTGTTGCCGGTCCGCGACGCGGGCACCACGGCGGGCCTGCTGATCCTCATTGAGGACTACACCGAGCGGGTGGTGTTCGAGCGCGGCCTGCGATCGCGGCACGAGGAACTGGCCCGCGAGCGGGAACACCTGGCGCAGGCCCTGGCCGAGTTGGAGCAGTCCGACGCCGAGTTGCGCGCTGCCCAGGCCGGCCTGGTGGCGTCCGAGAAACTCAAGGCGCTGGTCGAAACCGCCGGGGCTGCCTGCCATGAGATGGCGCAGCCGCTGAGCGCGATGATCGGCAACCTGCAGCTGGCCATGGCCGGTTATCCCAGCGACGATCCGCGGCTGGCCTATCTGGAGCAGGCCCTGACCGCAGCGCGGAGCATGGCGGGCATCCTCGATCGCCTGCGGGCCGTCCGCCGGTACCAGACCAAACGCTATACGGCCGGCACCGATATCGTCGATTTCGAGCGCTCGGCGCAGTAGACCGACCGCCCGGGCCTGGGCCGACCGCCGTTACCCCGTTGGCGGCGCGGGCCCCCCGTTTGTTGCCCAGGCGACCCAGGCTGTAGCCATACTGTGTGACTCTTGCCAGCGTCCCCCGCGCGTTGCCCACGCGACCGGGGCCACCGCTGCCACCCTCTCATCCCCCTCGACGCGTTCCCGGTCACCCCCCCGCGCCAGGCTGCCCTTGGGCCCCCGGCCGACTGCCTCGCGTGCGACGCGGCGACCCGCACCGCTCCCGTCGTTGCGGCCGCCGCCACTTTTTCGCGGCCGGCCGTTGCTCCTGACCGACTCGTCAGTATGGTACGGGCTTGACAAATGTAACCGGGGTTCCGCCGCCGTCGGCTGCGGCGGATGAGCCGGTTCCGGCACCGCCCGCCCCAGGCCGCCAGCCATCCGAGGAGCCGCCGACATGCCGCGCTGGACCCAAGACAAGCAGCACCTGTTCCGCCTCGTGGTCTTGGTGGGGGTGGCCGTTGCGGGCTTCCTCGCCTTCCGCCACTTCATGGTCCCCGAGGGCTTCGGCGCTCTGGGGGGGCACTACCGCGCCGGGGCACTCGATGACAACCGCAACCGCCCGCGGGCCTTTGCGGGCCGGGCGGCTTGCATCGAATGCCACAGCGACATCGATGCGCAGCGCGTCGGCAGCAAGCACGCGGCCATCGGCTGCGAGGCCTGCCACGGGCCGCTGGCGGCGCACGCGGCCAACCCCGATCCGCCGCCGGCTCGTCCCGACGTGAATGCCGTCTGCTTGGTCTGCCACTTGGCCGGCAGCGCCAAACCCGCCGCTTTCCCCCAGATCAACCCGGCCGAGCACATGGACGGCGGCCGTTGCGGCGAGTGCCATCTGCCCCACCATCCGGAACGGGCCCCCGGCGAGTCCACGAACCAGGAGAGCCAAGGATGAAGATGAACCGCAGGCAGTTCCTCGTCTCGGGCAGCGGGTGGGCCCTCATCCTGACCTCGACCGCGGCGGCGGCCCTTGAGCACGTACTTGCCGGTCAGGCCGAGGCGGCGCCGGGGTACGCCACCGCCGATCACTGGTGGGCGATGGCGATCGACATCGACAAGTGCATCGGCTGCGGCAACTGCGTCCGGGCCTGCAAAGCCGAAAACGATGTTCCTCGTGAACCCTACTACTTCCGCACCTGGGTCGAGCGGTACGAAGTAACGGGCGCCGACATCGAGCGGCCCCACGTCGACTCGCCCAATGGCGGTTACGATGGTTTTCCGGAACTGGAGCAGCCCGACCCGGCGGCCCGGCGTTTCTTCGTGCCCAAGCTGTGCAATCACTGCGCCCACTCGCCCTGTGTGCAGGTCTGCCCCGTCGGCGCCACCTTCGAAAGCAAGGACGGCGTGGTCCTGGTGGACAAGACCTACTGCCTGGGGTGCCGCTACTGCGTGCAGGCCTGTCCCTACGGCTGTCGCTACATCGATCCCAGGACGCAGACGGTCGACAAGTGCAGCCTGTGCTACCACCGGATCACCAACGGCTTGACCACCGCCTGCTGCGAGACCTGCCCGTCCGGCGCCCGGCGACTGGGTGACCTCAAGAACGCCGACGATCCGATCCACGAGTTCCTGCGAGCACACAAAGTGCAGGTGCTCAAACCCCAGATGGCCACCGGCGCCAAGGTTTACTACAACAGCCTTGACGGCTCGGTCCGCTAGGAGAGCGCCATGGAACAGATGCTGGCCGGCGTCGAAGGGTTCATGTACCCGAACGAAGTGGAACTGCAGTGGACGGTGCTGATCGTCCTGTATCCCTTCATCACCGGGTTGGTGGCCGGGGCGTTCATCCTGGCTTCGCTGGAACGGGTCTTCAACGTCGAAGCGGTCAAACCCACCTACCGCCTGGCGCTGCTGACTGCACTAGCCTTCCTGCTGGTGGCGCCGTTGCCCCTGCAGCTGCACCTGGGCCATCCCGAGCGGTCGCTGGAGATGTACCTGACCCCGCACACCTCCTCGGCCATGGCCATGTTCGGCTTCGTCTATCTTTGGTACCTGACCGTGGTCCTGCTACTGGAAATCTGGCTCGATTACCGGCGTGAGATCGTCCTCCTGGCCCGGTCCAGCCGCGGCCTCAAACGCCTGCTCTACCGCTGTCTGTCGCTCGGCGTTGACAACATCTCGCCGCGCTCGCTGGCGATCGATGACCGACTGGGCAAGATCGTCACCGTGATTGGCATTCCGTCTGCCTTCCTGCTCCACGGGTACGTGGGCTTCATCTTCGGTTCCATCAAGGCCAACCCCTGGTGGTCGACCCCACTGATGCCCATCGTCTTCCTGTTCTCGGCCATTGTCTCCGGTATCGCGGTGGTGCTGCTGATGTACATGGCGTTGGCCGGGCGGACGGACCGCCAGCGCTCCATGCGCTGCGTCGACACCATGGCCCGCTTCCTCATGTACGCGTTCATCGTCGACTTCTCGCTCGAGATGCTCGACCTGATCCACCGCATCTACGAAGCCGACGAGTCCTTCCAGACGCTCGACTTCATGGTGCATACCCGGCTCTACACCTCGCAGATTGTGCTGCAGATCGTCCTGGGCACGCTGGTGCCCATCGGCCTGCTGGTGTTCACCCAGTTCGCCCGCCTGCGCGAAGCGGCGCGCAAGGCCATCTATGCCATCGCCGGCGTCCTCACCCTGGTGGGCATCTTCGCCATGCGGTGGAACGTGGTCATCGGCGGTCAGTTGTTCTCCAAGAGCTTCCTCGGCTACACCACGTACAAGATGGGTTTCGCGCACCGTGAGGGGCTGCTGCCCGCGCTGGTGCTGATGGTGTTGCCGTTCGCCATCCTGTGGGCACTGGTCAAAGTGCTGCCGCCCTGGCAGGATGAAGATGCTTCCGCCGCCACGCCGCCGAGGGCCGGATGAGCGGGGCGGGGTCGGCGCCGCCGTCGACACCACTGGAGCTCCGGCTCGAGGCGCTCAGCCTCGAGGTGGGGGCCCTGCGCCAGCGCGTCGAAGCTCTTGAGCACCGCGCGCCGGCCACCGTCGAAACGCCCGTCGTCGCCGCCGCACCCACGGTCCATCCGCCCGGCGGCGGCGAGGCGCTGATTACCCTGCCCCTGGTCGGGCGCACCTTCCTCGTCCTCGGCGGCGCCTACGTTCTGCGGGCGCTCACCGAGGCGGGGGTACTCAACACCCACGCGGGCGTGGTCGCCGGTCTCCTGTATGCCGCGCTCTTCCTGCTGCTGGCCGACCGCGCTGGCGGCAGCGGGGCCCGCGCCAGCGCGGCCTATCGCGGCCTGGCCAGCCTCGCGGTCGCCCTGCCGCTGCTGGTTGAGGCCACGACCCGCCTGGCCGTTCTATCGCCGTGGAACGCTGCGGTGCTGCTTCTCGGGTTCACCAGCGCGGTGCTCGCTGTGGCCTGCCACCGCGCTCTGCCGCTGTTGGCCTGGTTGACCACCCTGGGCGCGCTGGCCACCGCCGCGGCGCTGCTGCTGACCACCCGCTCACCCCTGCCCCCGGCAGCCTGTGTACTGGCCCTGGCAGCGGGGCTGCTCTGGCTGGCGCCCGAGGCGCCGTGGACCTGGTTGCGCTGGCCCGTCGCCTTGGCCGCCGACTTGCTCGTGGCGGTGGTGGCCGGACTGGCCGGTCGGCCGGCGCCGGTCGGGGTCGCGCCAATGGCGCCAATCGCCGCCGGCACGGCCATCGCGTTCGTGCTGTTTCTGCCCTTGCTGTACTTGGGCCACTTCGCCATCGCCACCTGGGCGCTACGCCGCCGCCTGGACCTGTTTCACCGGATCCAGACGCCGGCAGCGTTGGTCGTCGGCTTCGGGGGCGCCCTCCATGTTGCCTTCGCCGCTGGATTGGGGCTGGCGCCCTTGGGCCTGGGCGGCCTGGCGGTCGCCGGTGCGGTGTACTGGATCAGCCTGCGTCCGCGTCCGTCCTTCACCCCCGCGGACGGTGATGTTGGGGCGCTGATGGCGCTCGCTTTGGCGCTGGCGGCCGCTCCGCTGGCCCTCCAGGGATTGCCGCTCACGCTCCTGTGGAGTACCGCCAGTCTCCTGGCGGTTCTCGGCGCGGTGGGGTGGCTGCGGCCGCTGCTGGGCCTGCAGTCCACCGCCTTTGCGTTGGCCGCGGCGATCGCGGCCGGCGTGCCCGCCGTCGCCGGCCGGGCCTTCGTGGGTGGGTTAGGCGGCCGGGGCGGACCCGATGCCGCCTACTGCGTGGCCGCCGCCGCGGCTCTGGCAGCGCACCTGATCTTCTCCCGCGGCGTGGCGCGCTGCCCGTCGCTGGACGCCGGTACCAGCCGGGCGGCCCTGGCGTTGACCGGCGCCGTGGGCTTCTGCGCCTGGGCGGGCGCGCTGGCGCATGCGGCCCTCGCGCTGACGGCGGTCTCTTCGCCGCCGGCGGCGGCGGCAGTTCGCAGCGTGGTCCTGGCGCTGGCCGCGCTGGCTCTGGCGCTGGCCGGCCGTTTCCCGCTGACCGCACGCCTGGCGTGGCTGGCTCATCCCGTACTCGTCCTGGGCGGCCTCAAACTGGTCTTCTCGGACCTGCGCAGCGGCGGCACGGCGCCCCTGGTGGTGTCCTTCGCCGGCTACGGTACCGCGCTCATCTTCGTGCCCCAGTTGCGGCGCTGGGCGCGCCGTGTGGAGCCTGCTGGCGACGGCGACCCGCCTGCAGCCAGCCCACGCCCGCCTGATTGAGGTCCACGCCGAGGGAAGCGCGTCGAAGACCCGCACCCCATGGCGGCCCTGTCCTTGGCGTCGGCGTGGGCCTGCCTGACAGCCGACGAACGGGCCGCCTCACTTCCGCGCCGGCCCCCCGACCTCGCACCTTGCCCTGCGACCGACCCTGCTACCCAGGCGCCGCGGGTCTTCCCCAACGAGACCAGCTGCCTGCGGCTAATCCGGGCCCTGGCCATCGAGACGCACGAGGAGTGGATCGCGGCCACGCGCTACCTGAGCATGGCGGTGCTCAAAGAGCATCGCAAGGAACTCCAGCTACGTGGAAACACCGTGGCCGCGTAGGCCGTGCACCTTCACCAAACACCCTCTCCCAGGGAGGTCCTGGCCAACACGTTTGCTGAACTTCACGGACACAACTCGCGCCGGTGTGGCGCTCCGACCCAGATCCGCTGGGCCGGCCACCGGTGCCGCCGTCTCGGGTTCAGTCACGGGTCACCCAGCTCTGCGGCGCCAGGAGGCCAACCCCGGCCGCTTCCTGCGCCTGGGCGGCGAAGTTAGCCACCACCCGCGTCCCATCCGCAAAGACGCTGGCCTGCACACTGCCGTCGGTGGTCAGGAACTCATGCGAGAGCAGTTCGAGGCGACCGATCCGCCGATGGAGTCGGGTCACCGGCAGGGCGGCCTGCAGGGCCTCCTGCACCGCCGCATCGTCCAGGTTCACCGCGTAGCTCTCGGTGCGCCCGAGCACGCGGTCGACCCAGCGGTACTGGCGTCCGAAGGGGAACACGTTCGGCGGGCATCCGTACAGCGCATCCATGGCCGCCTTCTCGCGCGGGAACCCGTCCACCTGACGGCCCCAGCGCGACCGCATCTCGAAGCCGCCGGCGGCGTTGTAGTTGTGGAGCTCCCACCAGTCGTGCACCAGCACGTCGTGGTACACTAGCAGACTCATTGGCACGGTCCAGCAGTCGGACTCGCCCCAGGCCGGCACCAGTTTGGTGGTGGCGATGTCATACACATCGGCCAGGCTGTCGCGGAACCCCTCCGAGCTGACGGCGCGGTCGCCGTTGGTCTGTGGTCCGAGCAGTTCCCGCAGACACTGCTGATCCGTGCGGCGGTCCAGCGCCTGGCCGGCGTGCCGCGGGTGATCCTCGGCATAGCACTCGCGCGGACCGATGGTCGCGTTGACATCGAAGTGCGTCCAGGTCATGGCTGCCATAGGACCCTGGTACTGCCGCCGCACGAACTCGGTCTGGAACGGGGTACAGCAGTGGTACCACTGGTAGTCATCGATACGCCAGTTCGGCACCGCCTGCCCGTCCGGCGTGCGCAGGTACCCCTGCCGGATCGTCTCGCGGCCATCGTCCAGCGCTTCGTACACCCACGACCAGGGCGCCACGTCGAAACCCAGGCCACGGATGCCGGCCAGGTCGGCGTCACCCAGCCAGATCGGTGGGTCACCGCCCATGCGGAAATCCTGCGAATACGTATTGAAGCGCACCGGGTAGAGGAAGACACGGTCAAAACCCATCTGCTGCAGCCGGCGGCATTGCGCCACATAATCGAGCGAAGATTGATTGTACCCGATGAACGCCATCAGGGCCCCGAACAGGCGCGCCAGCGAAGGCCGCTCGGCCAGTTTCTCTTCCCACGGCTTCCAGGGGCCGCGTTCCCGCACCCGCTGCCGGTAGCGCTTGCACAGCGGCACCAGGCCCGCTTCGGTCAGCAGCAGGCGCGCCACGCGCGGGTACCGCAGCCGTTGCATCGAAGGCCCCTGGACAGCGTAGGCGTAGGGCACGCCAGCGGCAGACTGGCCCAGTGTCGCTGACCAGTCGCAGTAACTCTCCACGCACAGCAGCAGGCCACTGCCAGGTGCCAGGTACCCCATCATGGCCATGCCCAACCAGGCGTGGCCGCCATAACCCACCGTGGTCTCGAAGGCTGCGCCGCCGCCGCGGAACAGCACCCCTTGCATGATGGGCAACGCCAGCGTCAACGCCTCGCCCTCCGGGACGAAGGAACCGGGCAGGGCTACGCTCTGGACGACCCCTTGGTCGGGCTCACTGTCCAGCGTCACCTCGACACCGTCGGCCAACAGGCGCCAGGTGAAGCGCAGCTGCTCCGGCCCAGCCGAGCAGACGATTTCCAGGGCGTCGGCGCCCAGGCCGCGCGCCCGGCCCGGCCCCAGGCGCTGACTGGCGCCCTCCGGCCCGCGCCAGACCCGGGTCGACTCGTCCAAGCGCCATGCCGTGCCCGAAACCCGGTCGGTCAGGGTCAGTCCGGTCCCGTCAGTGGCACAGGACAGCGTGATCCGATCTCCATTGATGCGCAGCTGTGGTCCCATATCTGTGGCTCCTCCCATCACGCGCGTTGGCCCGTGGCGGCGCGCGGCCGTCGCGGTTGCCCTCGCGGTTCACTCCCCGAATCGAACCCAGGCCGTCAACCGCTCTGACGCCAGGACGAAGGCACCGTGGCCGTCCGTCCGACTCAGGCGGCGTCAGCCCCGACCGCAAAGGTGCGGCAGGCGGCGCGTGCTGGCCATGGACCAGTCCGTCACAGTCCGGGCCATAGCCCAGTACATTTACCCAGTGGGGTCCGCCTGCGCCGAGAGCTAGGGCCTGCGCCCGCCGTTCACGCTGTTCCAGGAGGTGCATCCATGCGCGCCCGACCGCTCGTCCCCAACGTTGCCGTCCCGCGTGGCGATCACGGTGCCGTGCAGCGCGGTGCCGTCCGCCGCGGTGCCGCGGCTGGCTGGGTCTTCCTGCTGCTGGTGGTGACCGCGGTCCTGGCCCAGACGGACGCCAAACCCGCCACGGCACCGCGCGAGCCGGAACGGCCGACGGCGGGCACGATGGTCGTCGTCCAGGTCGAATGCGCCAACTCGGTGGCGCCCGGCGCGGGCGAGATGCCGCCCGGCCGTGGACGCCCGCCGGAGGCTTTCGCCGCCGCGCTGCCCAACCTGGTCCGGTACCTGGCCAAGGTCCCCGGGCTTGAGCTACCGGTACAGGTGAGCAGGGGGCCGTTGGACGGCCGCGCCGTGGCCGGTGCAGGCTTGCTGTACTGGACCGGCTGCGCCGGCCTCCCGCCTCTTTCTGAGGCGGAAAAGCGCGGCTTGGGTCGGTACCTGGTGGCCGGTGGCCTGCTGTTCGCCGACGACATCCGCGCCAGCACGCCCGAGTATGGCTTGGACGGCACCGATGCCGGCGTCGCCGGGACACCCTTTGACCGCCAGTTCAAGGCGTTGATCGCCGACCCGTTGGTGCTGGGCGCGGCCGGCGGGCAGTGGGAGCCTGTGCCGGTCAACCATGCCGTGTACCACAGTCTCTTCGACTTTCCGGACGGCCCCCCTCGCGGGGGCGCCCCGTCCGGCAAAACCCTGTCCCTCGAGATGCTGCAGGTGCGGGGTCGCCCGGCGATCATCTTCAGCGACTTGAATCTCAGCTGGTACTGGGGCGACCCCTTTGCCGGCACGCGCGAGCGGGGCTTGCAGTTCGGCGTCAACCTGCTAGTCCTGGCACGCAGCCAGCAACTCAAACCCTGAGGCGGCTTCCCAGCCGTTCGTCGCCGACCGAACCGTGAACGGCGACGCCGCACGCGTGCGCGGGGCCTGCCGTGCGGCGTCAACCTGCAGCTGCTGGTGCGCCGCCAGCAGCGCCCGCCCTGAGCCCGCTGCCCCAAGGGCCACCCGGCGGTCAGCCCCGCCCGGGCAGCACCACGCGGAATCCGACGCCGTCGCCGGGCCGGTTCTGCATGTCGATGCGGCCGGCGTGGCGCTCGACCAGACTGCGAGCGATCGCCAAACCTAGTCCGGTGCCCTGCCCCACGTCCTTGGTGGTGTAAAAAGGCTCGAACACGCGGTCCGCCACTGCCGGCTCCATGCCGCCGCCATTGTCATCCACGCACAGCGACACCTCGTTCGCTTCGGGTCCGGCGGTTGTCGTCACTACCACCTTGGCGCGCCAGCCCTCTGGTGCCTGCCCCAGCCGGTGTTCGTCGCGGCGCGTGGTGAGGGCGTCACGGGCGTTGCTCAGCAGGTTGAGCAGCACTTGCTCCAGCTGCTGCGGCCAACCGTGGCACCGGGGCAGGTCGGCCGCCAGGCGGGTTTCCACGGTGACCCCGTGCAGACGCAGCTGTGCTCCCAGGAGCGTGAGGGCTCCCTGCACCACGTCGCCCAACGCGAAGGACACCGGGCTCTGCTGCGCCGGATCGCGGCCGAAGGCGCGCATATGGTCAATGATCACCGTGGCGCGGTCGACTTGCGCGACGATATCAGTGAGCGTCCCGCGGACCTCGGCCGAAGTGCACGACCAACCGCGTTCGAGACCGAGCAGCGCGCCTTCGGCAAAGGCGCGGATGCCGTTGAGCGGCTGGTTTATCTCGTGCGCCACGCCGGCTGCCATCTCACCCAAGGCGTGTAGCCGATCCGCCTGCAAGAGCTGGAGTCGCTGCGCGGCCAGTTCGCGCTCGAGCTGTTTCCGTTGCGTGATGTCGCGGACGAAAACCACCATCTGGCCGCCGCGGTGGAGCTGGCACTGCACGCTGACCTCGATGTCGAATTGGCTGCCGTCGCGCCGTCGATGGCATGACTCGAAGCGGTCCTCGCCGGCGGTCCGGATGCGCGCGATGTGGGCCGCGGTCTGGTCGGCCGACTCGCTGGCCTCCAGATCGCTGACGCACATCCCCAGCAACTCCCGCTGGCTATACCCGCTCATCCGGCAGTAGGTCTCGTTCACCTCCACGAGGCGGCCGTTGGCGTCCACCACCCAGAACCCGTCCATCGCCGTTTCCAGGATCGCCCGGTGCCGGGCTTCACTGTCGCGCAGGGCGGCCTCGGTCCGCTCGCGCTCGGTGACATCGGCCAGCGTCAGCACCAGGGCACTGACAGCGCCGGTGGCGTCGTGCACCGGAACTAGGCTCCAGTCCCAATAGGTGACGCCGCGTTCGGGCTGGTCCGCGTATTCGAACGGTTCGGCCAGCGCGTAGTGGGCTTCGCCCGACGCCCGCACCCGGCGGAACACGGCAGCGTTGTCCGGTCCTGGGTACAGCTCCAGGTGGTTACGGCCGGCAAAGAAGGCCTCGGGGTGCCGGCCGTCGTCGGCAAAGGCGCGGTTGACCCACAGGTAGTTGAAGTCAGCGTCGAGCAGCGCCGCCAGCATGTGGGTGTGCCCGAGCACTCGCGTCAGCATCTGGTTGGCCTCGGCCAGCTGCGCCCGGTGGGCCGCCAGTTCCTCTTCTGCGCGTCGCCGTTCGGTCACCTCCCGCACCACAGCCAGCACGTCGTCTTCGCCGCAGGGGGTCAGGCGGGCTTCGTAGTCGCGGCGGTCACCCGGGCCGAATTCGAGCGAATAGACGAGGGTCTGTGTCCGCCGTTCGGCCAGGGCCCTGTCGATGTGGAGCCGGTATGCCGTTGCCACCGGGCCAGGCAAGGCCTCTTCCACGCGCCGACCCAGGAACGCCTCCGGCCGTACGTACAGCGCGGCGTCGGCGTGGGCGTGGTAGTCCACATGCGTGCCGTCGCGTGACAGGCGGAACATCAGGTCCGGCACAGCTTCCAGGGCGGCGCGGTACCGCGCTTCGCTCTCGTGCAGCGCCGCCAGGGCCCGGTCGCGCTCGCCGATGCCGCGCTGCACCCGTCGCTGGCCCAGGTGCAAGCCCACCAACCCCAGGGCCCAGACCAGCAGGTACCCGAGCACCAGCAAACGGCGTGACGGGTCAGCAGCGGCCCAATACGGCGCCAGCGGAATGGCGGTGCTCAACCCTCCCCGCACCTGGCCCACCCGGTAGCCTTGCGCCGCGTGGCACTTCAGGCACGAGGGCTCGGTAACTATGACCCGCATCAGGCGCAGGTGCGGTCGGCCGTCCAAGTCGGCCACCTCAGAGTATTCCGGGACGGTGGCCGAAACCTGGGTCAGTGCGGTCGCCTCCCAGGGATCGGGCGCGTTCTCGGGCCGCAGCGGCGTCAGGCTGGTGATGTGCCCCCGCAGGCCGTACGCGCCGGCTTCCAGCTCGTGCACCTGCCGGGTCATGTAGGCTGGATTGACCAGCGTCAGTTGGCGTCCCGACGGCGTGGGAATGTCGCGCTCGGGCAAGCCCAACAGGTAGGGGTTGGGCGGCGTCTCCGCCGTCGCCGGCACATACACCCCTCCATGGCCGGCGGCCCAGCGCCGGTATGCCAGGTCTTTGTCGACGGCAGCCCGGGCGTGGGTTGTCGCCAGGTCAGTCAGTTGCGCCCTCTTCGCCTGCAGGTTGAGGGCCAGCAGGCAGCCCACTAGCGCGGTCCAACCCACGGCCACGGCCCACACGCCCCACCGCGAGAACGGCGGCGGTGGGGCAGCGGCGCCCCCTCCATCGCCGCCTCCCTGAGGCGTGGTGCCCATGGTTCCCCCTCTCGCTGTGCGGCCTCGGCGCCGTCCCCAGGACCGGTACGCGGCAGTTCGTGCGGCGCCGAATATGGCCTCCGGTTCCGCCCTTCGCCATCAGTGCCGCCGCTGTCGGATTCGTTGCCGCCTCAGCGCGGCGCCAGGCGTAGCATGACGAAGCTCTTGCCCCGGATGAGCGGCGCCAGGTCGCCCTGCTCGCTGATGGGCACATCGGCACCGGTCAGGGCGTTCCACGCCCGCAGCGGCCGGCCCTGCAGGCCGCAGCGGCCCAGATCCAGGTGCAGCGGCGGCGCGCTGTCGGCTGCATTGAAATTGCCGGCCAGCAACAGCACCCCCTGGCCCGGGTGGACATAGTAGCTGGCGCGCACGCCCGGGTCGCCGGCACGGCAGGCCTGGGCCTCCCACCACGGCACCCAGTCCGCTGTGCCGGTGCCGAATTGGCGATAGGCGCTGCGGATAGCCGCGTCCTTGCGCCCGAAATCGTTCCGCCCCACGATGCCGCTGCCCCAGACCGACGACCCCGACAGCAGCGCCGCCATGGCGTGCAGCGGCGAATACACGTGCTCGCTGCTACCGAGCAGCACAATGTACAGGCCCCAGGGGCGGCTTGCGAAGCGCAGCCGCGCGGTCAGGGGATTCTCGTAGTCCTCGTGCTCGCCGGTATAGACGATGTCAGAGAACGAGAGCAGCGGCAGCAGCAGGTTGAAGGAGCAGTGGTTGACGACCAGCTTGTCATCGCCGCGCGCCTTGACCAGGCGGTACATGCGTTTGAGCGTTTCGCGGGTGGCCCACAGGGGCCAGGTGGGGTGCAACTGGCCGGCCGCATCGCGGTAGCCGCAGCCATGCCCCTCGTTACTGCAGGCCGTGATGCTGGTCAGCCCATCGGAGTAGAAGCCGTCGAAACCCAGGTCGTCCATGGCCCATACGGTGCCGCCGGCAAAGTAGTCGGCGTAACCGCGCGCTCCCTGACAGCACGACAGGAAGTGGTACCCGGGCGGCGCGCCGGGGAACTGCCAATTCAGTGTTGCGCGGGGTTCAGTGGCCCACTCGTCGCCGTAGCGCTCAATCAGGCCTGAGGTGGACGAGATCGCCGGGAAGGCCAGGTAGGGCAGGATGGCAATGCCCTGTTCGTGCCAGCCGCGCAACGAGGCGCGGAGCCCGGGCACCAGCTTGTCCTCGGCGAACAGCACCGGTTGGCCGTAACAGCGAACCATGTCGTCCTGCCAACCCCAGTGCGTGTCCACCCGCACCCCCATCTCGTGCAGGACCTCCAGGCCGGGCCGCGGCGGCGCCACCTCCAACCGTAGCGCCCCGCCGAAGCGGCCCTGATCCCATTGGCTGCCCAGGGTCGGCACGCCGCCGGCCGTGGTGCGGGCGTCCTGGCCGTCGGGCACGAAGCGCTCATCCAGCGGGTCCAGCAGCACCGCGTCCGGGTCCATCGCCAGCGGCCCCGCGGGCACGGGCACCCGGGCGCCTTGGTACCGTGCGCGGCGCGACAGGCGGACATCATCGATAGCGATCCCGGTGTAGCCCGAATATTCGCTTGGGCAGCCCAGCCGGAGCGAGGCGCCCGGGTCGCGCACCGCCGCGGCCACGGCGGCGGCGGCGGCCGAACCCGCGCTGGCCAACCGCTCGCCGTTGGCGTACCAGGCGACCGTGGTGTCGGTCCACACCAGCGCCAGGTGGACGAAGCCGTCCAGAGCCGCGGGCACGTGCCCGACCAACAGCGGTTCGGCATCCGCACCGCCGCCCGTGGCGGTCAGCTGCAGTTCCTGCGGACGCGCGGGCGTCGACAGAGCCGCCTCGATTCCGTGGGTGGCGCTGCCCAGGCGCAGCAATCCCGTGGGGCCCCACGGACGACGCGAGACGGTGCGGACCCAGAATTCCAGCGTGCCGGCGGTCAACCCAACGCCGTCGGGCAGCGGATAGACCACGGCCTCCGAGAACGACACCGGACCGCTGGCGCTGTACGCCGGGTAAGCGAACGGGTCGTTCCTGGGGATGGGACGCACCGGCGACGGCATGAGCGCGAAGCGGTACGTGGCCGGGGCGGCCAGCTCAGTGGCCGCCGCCACCATGCCCACGCGCAGCCAGACACCCTCGGGGCTCGGCTGCATCACCAGGGCACGGCGCGGCGCCGGGGTCCAGTGTTCGTCGCTGCCGGCGGCCCACGCCAGGCCCAGCTCGTCATTGCCCAACCATACATACGGCAGGAAGGCCGATGCCACCTCCTCGTCCACCGGTCGGACGCTGGCCGAGGAGCCGTTCGACGTCAGCGCGAAGCGGGCTACGGACGTCGGCAGCTCCAGCGCCAGTTCCAGCCCCTCAAGCGGTACCGGCCCAGTCGTGGGCGTCAGCGTCAGGTCACAGCTGAGGAAGCCGTCGAACTCCAGCGTCGTGCGTAGTTGCACCTGCAGGCCGGGCAGAGCGGTCGCCGCCCCCAGGGTCACCGCGTCGGGCCCCACTTCGCGGCTCTGTTCCGGCAGTTGGGCCAACTCGATCCGGTGGCCCGCCTGTCGCAGCACCAGGCTGGGGGGGCGGCGCAGCAGGTCTGTCCCCTGGCTGCGGATCTGCTGGGGGAAGGCGTTGCCGGCCAGGACGAACTCTCGCCCCCAGACCGCCAGGCCGTCCCGGTTCGAGGTGACGGGCGTGAACGGCGGTGGTACCGAATGGTCCAGGCCCAGGGTGTTGTCCCACCCGCGCGGCGGCGGCCACACCTGGAACAGGCGGGCCACCGAATCGAGCGCACCGGCGGCATGGCCCGCGGTGGCCGTCACCTGGTACTGCCCGGGAGCCAGGCTGGCCAGCGGCACCACGGCGGCGCCACGGCCGTCGGGCCCCAGTTGGACCCGGGTCGTCATGGGCAACTGCCCGGGTGTTTCCAGCCTGCAGTCCACCCAACGGGCCGCTGTGGGCAGACCGCCGGCGTCCAAGCCCAATCGAACGTGCCCGGCCCGCGGGTAGGTGCGGATATCCAGGCCCAGCCCCGGGGCCGCCGCCAGCGAGAACGCCTGCCGGAGCACGGTCGTGCCGCGCTCATCGACCCCGCGCAGGCTCAGGCGACTCCCTGGCGTGGTCAGCCGGGGCAGCTGCATCTGGGCAGCGCGCGAGTCGCGCAGGGGCAGGCGATAGGTGAACAGCGGGCCGCCGATGCTGTCGACCAGGTCCGCTTCCAGGAAGACGATCGGCTGCAGCGGGCCCACCAGGGCCCAATCCAGCACCGGCTGGCCCGCGCCGCACCCCGACAAGGCTTCCAGCCGCAGGGCCCGGTCGTCATTCCCCAAGGCCCACCCGCCAAATCGTGTCGCATCCCCGAAGCCATCGGCCACCGGGGCCCAGGTCAGCGCGCTGCTGAAACCCGCCGCGCTGTCGACGCATAGGTTCCCCCGCCAGACCTGGCCGGCAGCCGGTGGACCCGACACTCCCAAAGCCGCGAACGGCAGCCACACCTCGACCGTCCAGGCCGTCGGTCCGGTGGCGGTCGCGGCCTGCCAAGAGGGGTTGTAGCCGCCCACATCCGACCGGCCCGCGGCCGTGCGCGCATCGTACCGCGTGCCGATGGCATTGACCATGAATTGGTAGAAGTCGCCGGCTGCCAGTCCCTCCGGCTGCACGAAGATCTCGACCGTGTCTTCGGTATAGATCGGGGCGTCGTGCGCCGCCAGCACGGCCTGGGGACCATTGCCCGGCGCCAGCGGCACCTGCGCCGCCAACCACAGGCCCGCCTCGGTCCAGGCCGCCCATACCACCGGCTGACGCTCGGCCAGCCGGTCCCCGGGGTAGTGCAAGAAGCCCTCGATCCGGGCCGCACGGGCCCAGAAGGGCTCGTCCACCTGGCCGTCCAGAACGGGCGCCCCGGTCAGCCGAGGCCAGGTCACCCAAGGCACCGTGGCCGGCAAGCTCCCCACGCCCTGCGGGGCCTCAGCCGTCTCGCCAGCCGGTCCCGGCTGCGGCAGAGCCAGCAGGCAGGCGGCCAGCCACCAGGCGCCCGCCCACGCTCGAAGCCGGCGCCAAGCGGGTTCCGGCGGTGGGCAACGGGGCGCATTCAATCCCGCCCTGACGTCGGGTTCGCTGGTGCTGACCTGCCGCGCCGCGGCCTGGCCCGGCAGACGGGGTCGCCTCGGTGCCATAGTCGGATCCCTCCGGTGAGGGGAAAACCCAGATGGGGACCCGCTGGCGGCGGCCAGCCATCGTGGCACCGACCCGCCGATGCCGGTGGCCCCAAGGCAACAGACCTATAGCCGCGCGGGGCTGTCAAGCGTCGGTCCGCTGCCGCCCCCACGGCAACCGCCGAGGGGGCGCCCCGCCCCGGGTCCCGGCACCGCGATGGCACCCAGCCCGCGCCGTTGGCCAGGGCACTGCTGTCGGCTGCGTCCCCGCCCCGCGATGGCACCCACCCCGTGCCGTTGCCCAGGGCACTGCTGTCGGCCGCGTGCCCGCCTCGCGATGGCACCCAGCCCGCGCCGTTGGCCACCGCTCTGCTGTCGGCTGCGTCCCCGCCCCGCGCCGGCCCCGCGCCAGGACGACCCGTCGGTTGCGGCGTGGCGGCACCCCCGAACCGCCGCGCCTCGTGGCCTGGCTGATGCGCCTTGGCTATCGCCCAACCGACCGCCGGCAGGGGTGGCCCGCGCCCGCCCAGTGCCGATGACGCTGGCTAGGGAGCTTTTGTGCATACGCCGATGCGCCGCGGGTTTGGCAGCCCCAACTGTTGTATCTTACCATGGGCCAACGATGCGTTCGATGCGCCACCCATGCGCCGAGCGGAGCCCAACCCGGGCGCTTGCCGATCCCTGGCCGCGCTGCGCTCGCCCGGCGTCTCGCGCTAGGCCTTGGCGTCCGTGCCCGCGCCTGACACGAGCCGCCGGAACCCTCCTGCGCAAGGGAGCTTGATGCCCGGTCCGTCCCCGCCACCCCAACCCCTTGCCGACGGTGATCCGCGGCCAGTGCCCGACACGGGCGTGCCAGCGGCCGCCGGCCCTGCCGATCCGGCCATCGTGGCGCCCGGTGCGGTGACCCCGGCCACGGCGCCCCGCGAGCGACGCCGGGCCGAACGCCGGTTGCG
>CAITNQ010000530.1 GCA_903893785.1 uncultured Gemmatimonadota bacterium | reverse complement strand
GTACCGCCGCTCCACCACCAAGTTCACCGCAGCGACGAGGGAATCGCGGGCACGCGACGGGGGCAACACTGCCAAGCTCTGGCTGGCACGGGCAGCGCACTCGCGGGCGGTAGCTTTGGCCGCCTCGACGCCCTGGTGGCGGGCGACAAAGTCGGCGATAGCGGCACCGTCGGCCGGGGTACGGGTCCCGCAGCGGAGCAGTGCTTCGAGCGCCCGCCGTTCGGCGGCCGGGGCTTGGTCGAGGGCGTGGATCAGAGGCAGGGTGATCCGCCCTTCTTCGAGGTCGTGGCCGACCGGCTTACCGAGCGTCCCCGCATCGCTGGTGAAGTCCAGAATGTCATCGGCGATCTGGAAGGCCCGGCCCACGTTTTCGCCGTATTCCCCGAGCGCCTCGACCTGGGCGTCGGTACCGCCGGATAGGATGGCCCCCAGACGCGCCGCAGCCGCGATCAGCGAGGCGGTCTTGTCGTCCACCATGGAGAAGTAAGACTCCAGCCGCGTGTCGCCGTCCTGGCCGATCTGGATTTCGAAGATCTCGCCCACACTCAGGCGCTCGGTGGCGCGCGATATGACGCGCAGCGCCCGAAGCTCGCCCAAGTCCACCAGAATGCTGAGGGCACGGGCCAGAAGGAAGTCGCCCATGAGCACAGCAAGTTGCCCCGTCCAGGCAGAATTGACCGACGCCCGGCCGCGGCGCATAGTGGCCGAGTCCACGACATCATCGTGCACCACCGTGGCGCCGTGGATCAACTCGACGGCCACGGCTGCCTCTATCGTGCGCTCGTTGCATCCGCCCACGGCCTGGCCGCTCAGCAGGGCCAGTACCGGTCGCAGCCGTTTGCCCCGCAGGGTGGCGATGTACCGGGATATCTCGTGGACCAGAGCGACGTTGGCCTGGAGCGCCGTGTCGAGCCGCTGTTCGAAACGGGAGAGCTCGGCGGCGATCGGGCGAATCAACGGATCCATGCTACCCCAGCGGCGACGGGTTGCGGGAGCGACGGGCCCCGGTCCCCTCAGCGACGGAAATGCCCGATCAAATAAAGAACGACAGACAGGATGACACTGAGCAAGACAGAGGTGGCGAGGGGGAGATAGACGCGGAACCGGCCCCGACCAAACACCAGGTCGCCCGGCAGATGGCCCAGGTGCAGGTAGCGTGAGCCGAAGTGCCACGCCAGGCCCGCGAGCACGAGCAACAGGCCAAGGGAAACAAGGAGGCGCGCTACCGGATGCATAGGGCCCTCCTCACGCCACCGAGCCACTCAGCCGGGGCGGCGCCACGGCGCCTGCCCCGGCTGAACACTGGTGCACCCAGAGGGACTCGAACCCCCAACCGTCTGATCCGAAGTCAGATGCTCTATCCATTGAGCTATGGGTGCTAGCGCCAAGAAAGGGTCACGGGGCAAGCCCGCAACCCTTTCTCTGTTTCGTGGTGCACCCAGAGGGATTCGAACCCCCAACCGTCTGATCCGTAGTCAGGTGCTCTATCCAATTGAGCTATGGGTGCACTGAGCCTGGAAGAAGATAGAGCCCAACCTGCGGCACGTCAAGACGCAGGGGCCATCGCGGGTGCCGGCCCGGCACTGTACAACCCGCGCGCCCGCATGTATTCCAGCACCGGGTCTGGAACCAGATAGCGCACGGTCTGACCGTGACGCAGGCGAAGCCGGATGGCCGTGGAAGAGATCTGGTGAACGGGCGTGTCCAGGAACCTGACCTGGCCGGCCAGCGGGCCGTGGCGCTCCGGGTCAGCGGCGATGCGACTGCCGGCCACCACCGTGCACAGGGAAAGTATGCCGTGCGGATCGTACCACGAGGGGAGCTGGGCCACGTTGTCGTCACCGATGATCAGCACCAGGTCCCAACCGGGCCAGGCGTCCCGGAGCTGGCGCAGCGTGTCCACGGTGTACGACTTCCCGGGTCGCTCCAACTCGAGGCGTGACAGGGCAAAGCCGGGGAAACCGGCGATAGCCAGTTCGACCATGGCGCAGCGGTCGGCGGCGGGCGCCATGCCGGTCCGGCCGTCCTTGTGCGGCGGATCGGCGGCGGGCACGAACAGCACCCGATCCAACGGCAGGCGCTCCATGGCAGCCAGGGCTAGCAGCACATGGCCGACGTGGATGGGGTCGAAAGTGCCCCCCATGACACCCAGGCAGGGCACTAGGTCAGGGCGCGGTGGCCGCCGGGTTGCCGGCCGGCTGCCCGACCTGTTTGCGGGGGCGCGGGTGGGTGGCCGGCGGTTGGCTGAGCAGCTTCTGCGCTTGCGCCTTGACCCTGCCGTCGGTGACGTCCTTGATCACTTCTTCCCAACGGCCGCGAGCCGCGGCCTCGTCCCCTTGGGCACGGTCGATCTCGCCCAGGCGTACCAGCGTCTGGTAGTACCAGGGGGTATCGGAGTAGTCGCTGAGCACGTCCTGATAGGCCATGGTCGCGGCTTCCAGGTGCCCCTGGCGCTGATACAGATCGCCCGCCAGGTACTGCTTCTGCGCCAACCGCGACCGGCAGTCCACGACTCGCTGTCGCGCTTTCTCGGCCAACGGGCTGTCCGGATTGTCGTCGAGGAAATACCGGTAGTAGTTAAGCGCCTCGCGCGTCTCCTTCTGGTCCAATTCAGGCCGGCGCAGCTGCTTGAAGTAGCTCTCGCCCAATTGGTACTGGGCTTCGTCGAGCCACTCACTGGTCGGGTACGTGTCGATCAGACGCTGGTATTCGAAGATGGCATTGACGTAGTCCTTGGCACAGAACTGCGACTCGGCCAGGTAGTACTGGGCGTCGGCGACCAGCGGCGAGCCAGGGTAGTTACTGACCACCTTCTGGAAGTTGGCTACGGCATCCAGGCAACGCTCGCGCTTGAGGTCCTTGAGCCCTTTCTGGTAATACACATCGGCTTCGGCCAGCGGTACCGGCCGTGAACCCGCGCACCCGAGCACGCCCAGCACCCCACACAGCACCAGCCCTACGGACAGATTGCGCATCGACTTCCTCTGGACAGGACGTGGGAACCGGCCGCCGGGCCCGCCACCGGCGAGGCCCTGACGCAGCAACGACGATCTGGCGGGGGCAACCACGACCGATTGGCCAGCCGCGGCGGTTGCCTCAGCGGTTGGCAAAAAACAGGTAGATCAAGCCCCCAAGCACGGTGGAAACAATCACGGGCTCGACGAAACGCCCGAAACTCCGCTCTTCGAGTTCCAGTTTCGTGAACGGGTACAGTCCATTGCTCAGCAAATCCAGGCTGGCGCGCGGCACCCGGTCACGGCGCACGGCCGCGGCTTCGTCCTGCCACTGCAGGCTATCGCCGTGACTGAGGCGCAGGGCCAGGGACAGGCGCACCTGACGGTCGATCAGGCTGCCCACGACGCGCGACTGCCCGGTCAGACGCAACTCGAGCACGCGGTAGGTCAACCGCGGCCCGCCGCCAAGGGTCGTGTCCGTGGTCACCGGCAGGCCGCGCCCCAACAGGCGTTCGGTGAGAACGTGCTCCACAACCCAGTTCGCGTTGTTCGGCGTGTCCGCGACCAGCACCACTGCCCCGCCGCCCGGGGCCAGTTGGGCGGGCGCCCGACTGAGTGCCTGGTCGACCGCCTCCTGGGCCACCCCGACCACCTGATCCAAGTGGGTAACCAGGGGGTCAGCGGCCCCTGCGGGCACCGCACCCGCGCCCCAGCCAACCAGGCACGCCGATACGACAACCCATCCCGCGGTGATACGACGCGCGAACACGTTCACTTGCTCCGCGCGCGGAAGACCAGATCCGCCGGCGGGTTGGCGGCGAAGTCCTCGCATCGATCGGCGTAGACCAACGACGGGCCGTCGTGCGGTTCCAGCGCCAGCGCCTGCGCGAACAGCTGCCCCGCCCGCACAAAGTCGAAGGCCTCGAATGCCGCCATGCCCTGGTTGTAGAGGTCGAGCACTTGGTACTGAACTGCCGTCAACTCGCCGCGACGGCCGAGAACCTCGTAGGCGACCACCGGGTCTTCTTTACCCACAACCTGGATCAGGTCGAGTTTGCGGGTCTCGACCACGTCCTTGACCTGTTCGTAGAGCACGTCGTTCACCATGATGGCCGTGCCATAGATCTTCTGGCCACTCTCAAAACGAGCGGCAAGGTTCACCGTATCGCCCATCATGGTGTAGTTGGCACGATTGCGCGAGCCCATGTTACCCACCACCATGGGCCCGCTGGTGACCCCCATGCGCACGTGGACGAAGGTCTGGCCCTCACCGCGCCAACGCTCGCGCAGCGCCACCAGGCGTGCGGGCAGCGCGCCGTCGGCCTCCCACCGTTGCCGCAGGGCCACCAGGGCCTGCTGCTGGTCGATGCAGGCCATGATGGCGCGCCGGGCGTGGTCCTGATAGTAGACCGGAGCACCGAAAAAGGCCACGATGGCGTCGCCTTCGAACTTGTCGATGGTGCCGCCGTGCCGTTCGATGATGTCGCACATCTCCGTCAGGTAGCTGTTGATGAAGTTCACCAACTCGACCGGCGTCAGACACTCGGAGATGGTGGAGAACTTGGCGATATCGGAGAAGAACGCCGTCATCTCGCGCTCCTCGCCGCCCAGTTGCTGGACCATCTCCGGGTTCTCCATGATCTGTTCCACCACCGCCGGCGACAGGTAGTGGCCGAAGGCGCCCTGCACGAACTCTTTCTCGCGCTCCTTGATGACGTACCCGTAAAGGGTCAGGGCCAAGTACCCGGCGACCAGGATCAGCAGCGGACCGACCATGTCGATCCAAAGGCCGGCGTGGGTGAAGAATAGGAACGCGGCGACCGAGTAGGCCACCACCACCAAGGCCACCACCACCGCCCCGCGCAGCACGCGCATGCGCGGAATGGCCAGCGACAGCAGCAACCCGAGGGCCACCACCATCACACCGCGGGCCCACAGCGGTACGCGGACGATAAAAGACTGGTTGAGGATGGTGTTGAACACATTGGAGTAGATGCCCACCATGGGGTAGTCCCCCTGGAAGGGCGTGACGCTCAAGTCAGTACTGCCGGTGGAGGTCAGACCGTAGAAGAGCACGCGTCCGGCGACATCTTCGGGGGTGATGAAGCGCCCTTGGTACGCCACGTACGGGAAGAAGAACAGGGGCCTGGCGGCGGTCGGAACGCGGCCGTCCGCCATCCGG
>CAITNQ010000529.1 GCA_903893785.1 uncultured Gemmatimonadota bacterium | reverse complement strand
CCAACGCGCCCTGGCCCTGGACACGACGCTGGCGGCGGCCCACGACGGGCTCGGGCAGGTCAAGTTGCGCCAGCGCCGTTACCCGGAGGCACTGGCCGCGTTCGAACGGGCGGTGCGGGCCGACCCCCTGCTGGCGAGCATCTACCCCCACCTGGCCGAAGTCCATCGTCAGCTGGGCCAGGCCGACCGGGCCGAGCGCGCTACCCGTTTCCACGCCCGCCTGATCGAGCAGGAGCAGCGTCTGGACCAGGTGCGCGCCGCCCTGGCGCAGCACCCGGAGAACCCCCAACTCTACTACAACCTGGGCGTGCTGCACGGCCAGCGCCGCCAGTTCGGCGAAGCCCGGCGCCGGTACGAACAGGCGATCGCCCGCGACAGCAGTTTCGTCCCGGCCTACATCAACCTGGCCAATCTGTTCGCCGACCAGCGACGTCTCGACGTGGCCCGCGTCATCTTGGACCGGGCGGCTCACATCGCCCCGGACTACCCGTTGCTGCACAATGCCCTGGGCAATGTGTTCATGCTCGCGCAGCAGCCCGACAGCGCCCGACAGGAATATGAGCGGGCGGTGCAGCTGGATCCCCGGTTGACCGGCGCGTACTGCAACCTGGCCAACATCCAGCTGGGGGCCCAGCAGTACGATGACGCCGAGCGCTCCATCCGCCAGGCGCTGGCTGTCGACTCGACCCATGCCCTGGCCTACAACACCCTGGGCTCGATCGAACTGGCCCGGGGACGGGCCCAGGAGGCCATCGTCGCCTACACGCGGGCCGCCCGGCTGGACCCCACCGACGCCGGCATCAGGCGTAACCTGGCCCAGGCGCGACAGCACGCTGGGGCGGGCCCGCAATGAGCCTGGGCCCGGGGGCGAGCGTTCCCGCCCGTCGCCGCCGGGCGGTGCCGCCCGGCCGCAGCCGGGGGCCTGGCTGGGCGCTCCTGTGGCTGGCGGCCGCGGCCCCTGCGGCGGCGGCGCCGACGGCGGTCACGCCGCCGACTGGGCCGGCCCCCACCGTTCAGTACGTCGAGGTGGCCCGTCAGGCCGGCATCCACTTCCGCTACGTTAACGGCGCTACCGAGCAGCGGTACCTGCCCGAAACCATGGGCTCCGGAGCCGCTTTCTTCGACGCCGATGCCGACGGTGACCTGGACCTTTTCATCGTCAACGGCGCATACCTGGGCGTGCCGCCCACCGCGACCGCGCCGTCCGATGCCTTCTACCGCAACCGCGGCGACGGCACCTTTGCCGACGTGACGGACAGCGTCGGCCTGCGCGATACAGCCTATGGCATGGGCGCTGCGGTTGGCGATTACGACAACGACAGTGACCTGGATCTGTACGTCACCAACTTCGGGGCCAATGTCCTGCACCAGAACCGCGGCGACGGCACCTTTGCCGACGTGACCGCGGCCAGTGGCACCGGCGACACGGGCTGGGGCACGGGGGCGGCTTTCGTCGACTACGACAACGACGGCGACCTGGACCTGTACGTGGCCAACTACATGGATTTCCGGCTCGACCGGAACCAGGAGTGCCGCCAGAATCAGGTGCGCGCCTACTGTGGTCCGACCGCCTATCCGGGGCAATCCGGGGTGATGTACCGCAACGAGGGCGACGGCCGCTTCACGGATGTCACCCGGGCCGCGGGCCTGTACACCACCGCTGGCCGCCAGTTGGCGCCGGTGTTCTGCGACTACGATGGCGACGGCGACCAGGATCTGTTCATCGCCAATGACCGCACCCCACGGGCCCTGTTCCAGAACCAGGGCAACGGCACGTTCATCGATGTGGCGCCGTTGGCGGGCGTGGCGTACAACGAGGACGGTGCCGCGGTTTCGTCGATGGGGGCCGACTGGGGCGACTATGACGGCGATGGTCGATTCGACATTGTCGTCGCCACCTTCCAGTGGGTGGGCAAT
>CAITNQ010000528.1 GCA_903893785.1 uncultured Gemmatimonadota bacterium | reverse complement strand
CGCTGCACTCCTGCGCCATCGTCAATGGCGCGGCCAAGTGCTGGGGCTTCAACGGGTCGGGTCAGCTTGGCAACGGGAGCAACAACGACAGCCCGACGCCGGTCCAGGTCACCGGGCTGACGTCAGGCGTCACCGGCATCACCGCGGGCGCCAATCACTCCTGCGCCACCGGGGGGACCGGGGTCTTGTGCTGGGGCGATCCGAGCAAAGCGACGATCGGCAGCGCGCACGTGGCGGGCGCGAGCGTCGACGCGGTGCTTGGCGGCAGCAACGTGCCAGTGGAGGTTGAGGGGTTGCCGGGTCCGGCAAGTGAGATCTCGGCGGGCATCGGGTTCGCCTGCGCGATCTCGAACGACACGGCGTGGTGCTGGGGCAACAACGCCAAGGGGCAGTTGGGCAACGGGACGTACACCTCGAGTGACAGCGCGACGGAGGTCCTGAACCTCGGTGCGGACGTGACGCGGGTCACCGCTGGCGACGCCTACGCCTGCGCGGTCGCCGGAGGCAAGGCGTACTGCTGGGGCGACAACACCTACGGTCAGCTCGGCGACGGCACCACCACCAGCAGCAACGTGCCGGTGGCGGTGCTGGGCAAGGGGACGGACATGGCGCTGATCGCCGCCGGCGGCAATCACACGGCCTCGTTGACGGAGACCGGGCAGGCCTCCGGCTGGGGCGACAACGAGTCCGGGCAACTCGGTGACGGGACGACGCAGAGCAGCACGACGCCGGTCGACGTGCAGGGGCTTGCCCCCACACCGACTCCGACGCCGACGTTCACGGCTACCGCCACCGCTACGGCTACACCGACGGAGACCGCCACGCCCACGGCTACGGCGACTCCGCCGGCCACCGCCACCGCGACGCCAACCGGCACGGTCACGCCGACCGCCACGGTCACGCCGACCGCGACGCCGGCGCACACCATTCGGTTGATGCCCGTCTTCAAGCAGGCCTCCGTGGCCGGCCGCTAGCTCCGGGTCCACCTCATCCCCCGGCCCCCTCTCCACGGGGTGGAGAGGGGGCTACGTATGTCCAGCGGCAAACCGGCGCCCGGCACCGCCCCCCCTTCCCGCACCGGGAAGGGGGCTGGGGGGTTAGGGGGGTCCCCTCTCCCTGGCTTCGCCATCCCTCCCCGGCGCGGGGAGGGACCGCTACCGGCCGGCCGGCGCCCGGCTCGGTCCCCCCCTTCCCGCACCGGGAAGGGGGCTGGGGGGTTAGGGGCCCCTTCCGGCGCGCGCACCATTTCCGTGCCCACGCCCCCCCGGCCATACCCCAGGCTACCCCCGCACCCCCTACCACCACGCCCCGGCACTATTCGGATGGACCAGGCGATATCAGCGGAATGAGTGATAGCGCGCGCCAAGCACCTATAGTAGACTCCTAGCGCTTGGCCGTCAACAGTTGGACGCAATCGCCATTGCCGAGGTGAACGTATGACCGGACGAACCTTCCCCTGGCTGCTCGTGCTCCTTGCGGGCCTGATCCTTGCGTTCAATGCTGGCGGCTCGGCCCTCGCCGGCGCGCCGACGCCCGCGCCCGACCCCGCCACACTCGCGGCCGCCGGCCCGCTGATCCTCATCAACACGGCCACAGCCACAGCCACAGCCACAGCCACACCCACCGCGACCCCCCCGCCGGTCGTCTCCGCCGGCGACCGCCACGCCTGCGCGATCGTCTCCGGCGCGGCGAAGTGCTGGGGCGACAACCAGTACGGGCAGCTCGGTAACGACTCCACCACCAACAGCAGCGTGCCGGTGCAGGTGGTCTATGCCCCCGGCACCCACATCGCCGGCGTCACGGCCATCAGCGCCGGCGGCTCGCACACCTGCGCCATCGCGTTTGGCGCCGCCAAGTGCTGGGGCCGCAACCAGAACGGGCAGCTCGGCGACACCACTCAAAACGACAGCCAAGTGCCCGTCCAGGTGTTTGGCCTGACCTCCGGGGTCACCGCTATCTCCGCCGGCGAAAACCACACCTGTGCG
>CAITNQ010000527.1 GCA_903893785.1 uncultured Gemmatimonadota bacterium | reverse complement strand
CCGGCCGCCGAACGGCCTCGGCGCCAGCGTTGGCGCTCCTGGCATGGCCGGGTCCGCGCCGTCGCCTTTGTCAGGACGCGGCGCGGACGGCGGCGATGCGGTCATTGACCAGGCGCGTCACCTGGTCCAGATCGAATGGTTTGGGCACCGCGGGAGCCCGCGACCGGGCCAGGTAGTCGGCCGCGTCGGCGGCAAAGGCCCCGCCGGTGGCGAAGATGAACCGCTCGATGAGCTCAGGATGCTCCGCGGCCAACCAGCGATGCAGGTCCACACCCGAGACCACTGGCATCATCACGTCGCACAGGATGACGTCGAAGGCCTGGTCAGTGGTCAGCAGGTGCCGGGCGGCGGCTCCGGAGTCAGCCTCGACCACCTCGTGGCCGGCTAGCATGCGGGACAGGGTCAGGCGGACGGTGGCTTCATCATCGACCACCAGGACACGGCCTCGGGACGTTCCGGTGCCCGGTCCCGTTCCATTGGGGCGCGAGTTCGGGAACGCCTCCAAGTCGAGGGCGGGGAATCGCACCGTGAAACGCGCGCCCATGCCGGTCTCGCTGTCTACCGTGATCGTGCCCCCATACCCATGGACGATGTCGCGCACGATGCTCAGGCCCAACCCCGAACCGATCCCGGCCGGTTTGGTCGTGAAGAAAGGGTCGAAAATCCGGCCGAGGTTCTCGGCCGGAATGCCGCACCCGGTGTCGGCAACCTCGGCGCAGACGGTCCGTCCCTCCATCCAGGTACGCACCGTGATGGCGTTGTTCTCCACGTCCCCTTCGCGGATCGCGTGCGCGGCATTCACCAGCAGGTTGAGGAAGACCTGCGACACGCGGCCATCGCTGGCCAGCACCAGATCGACGTCGCCCAGGTCACGGACCACGCGGGCGCGGTACTTCAGTTCGTTGCGGGCAATGCTGAGCGCAGACTCGATGGGGTGGTGCAGATGCACCGGCGTTCGCTCGTCTTTCTCCACCCGCGCGAAGGTCCCCAAGCCGCGCGCGATGTCGCGGATCTGCCGCGTCCCCTCCAGGGCTTCGGCCAACTGCGTTTCAATGCGCGGCCAGGCCAGGGGATCCAGGGCCTGCAGGGCAGCCTCGAGTACCTCGGCCGGGGCCAGCGACTGCATCCCGGGCAGCAGGTCGCGCAGGGGGGCTAGATGAGCGATCCGCGGTCCCAACTGACTGGTCAAGATCTCGAGATTGTAGAGGATGTAGGTGAGCGGATTGTTGATCTCGTGGGCCACGCCGGCGGCGAGCATGCCCATGCTAGCCAGGCGATCAGACTGTGCCAGGCTCGCTTGCAGCCGCTGCCGCTCTGCCTCGATGCGCTGGCGCGCGGTGATATCGGTCAGCGCTAGCACCACACCGGGCCGGCCGTCGAAGCGCAGGGGCGTGGCCTTACCCATGAACCAGCGTCTGTCGGTGCCGCTCGCGGTGACCACGTCCAGGCAGAAGTCCGCAATATCAGCCGTGCCCGATGCCAATGCCGTGCGGATGGCGGCTGCCGGTGGGCAGGCCTCGCAGCCGACCATGGCGCCGCATGGGCCGGCGTTCCCCGCGCACCGGGCACACCCGACAAGCTGGCCCCAGAACTCGCCGTCGGTGCGGCCGGCCTGTCGTCCCCACCGTTCAGTGGCCGTGCTGTTGGCCCAACGCACCCGGCCCGTGCTGTCGAGGACTAGCACCTCAAGCGGGAGCGCATCGAGAACGGCTCGCAGCCCGTCGCGCTCAGCCTGCATGGCCGCCTGGCTCTGCTCAAGGCGCCGGATCACCAACCGATGGTGGTGCCGCAGCAGTTCGGTCACCTCGCCCGGGGTGCCGGCACGCGGTGACTCAGGCTCCGCCGGTCTGCCCGCCAGCACCTGATCCACCACGCGCAACAGCGAACCCGCCTGTGATGTCTTGGCCACAAAGGCAGCTGCGCCCAACGCCATCGCCAGGTTGCGGCTGTCCGGATCGGCGAACTCCGACGTGTAGAAGATCAAGGGCACCAGGCGCAAGTCTGGTTCGGCCTGCCAGCGACGGCACAGCTCGAAACCGTCCATCACCGGCATCAGCGCATCCGTTACCACCAGGTCGGGTGGCGCGGCCAGACCGTTTTCAAGCGCTTCGGCACCATTCCGTACCGCCACCACGTCGTGGCCTCCTTCGCGCAGCACCGCCTCGAGGAGCTCCAGGCTGAAGGCGCTGTCGTCGACGGCCAATATTCGTGCCATGGCCCCCCCGCAAACGATGACGGTTCATTGCCGCCGCGAGCCACCACCCAGCTGCGCCCTCCCCGTCCCGCCGCTGCCGGCTAATGTACCCTACCGAGCGGTTGCCGCCCACCACCGGCGCCAACGGTCCCGAACCGGTGGGGACGTTGTTGCGTATCTTTGGCCGCGACCCCGAATCTGTGACCGGTGACTTGTAATCCGTGGCGCGTGGTCCGCGGGCGCTGAACCGCCACCGCGCGAGATCTTCGCTCCCGTTCCCCGGTCGGTCCTGCCGCCCGCCATCCGGCGGTTTGAGCCGCACCTCAGGCGTTACCCGGTGCAGGTGAGCGACGTGACTGGCGAAGCTTACGATACCCTCGGCCGCGACCTTCGCGAGGCCAATTTCCGCCTGCGCCGCAAACTGGCGCAGATGGAGGCGTTGCACCAGGCGAGCCTTGCCCTGGGTGCGTCGCTGGAAGAAGAGGTGATCGTCGGCGAGTTCCTGCCGCTGGCCATGTCCATGCTCGATGCACGGGGGGGTCTGCTGCTGCTGCGTCAAGGACGGCGGCGCGGCCTGCAGCTGGTTGAGCACGCCAATCTCAGCAGCGTCGAGGTGGCGCGGTTGACCGACCCACCGTCCACCGCGCGGTGGCTGCGCCTGATGCGGCAACAGCGCAGCGCCTGCCTGGACCCGGGCGACCGGCCCGGCCACCTGCCGGCGCGACACCTGCTGGCTGTGCCGATCGGCGATGACGGCGTGGTGGTGGTCGTGGATCGCGAGAGCCGCACCGGCGTCGAACCGTTCACCGACGACGACCGCCAGTTGCTCGAACTCGCCTGCCGAACCACAGGCGGGGCCTTGGCCAAGGCGCGTCTGCACGGCCGAATGGTCGAGGAACGCAACCTCAACCAGAGCATCGTTACGAGCGTCGCCGATGGCCTCATCTCCACCGACCTGCGGGGCGCCGTGATCCAACACAACGAGGTCATCGCCCGGCTGTTCGGTTCCCGCACGCGCCTGGTGGGACGTTCCTGCGCCGGCCTTCTGGCCCGTCGGGGTTGCGTCCGCCTGGCCGCTGCGGTGCGGGCTTCATTGGCCGACGGCGAGCCGCGCCAGATCGAGGCCGAGCCGGCCAGCGACGGTCTGATGCTCGAGGGGCACGTGACCCCGAGGCGCGACGCCAGAGGCCAGACACAGGGTGTCGTGGTCGCCCTGGCGGACCTGGCGCCCCAGGCCCGGTTGCGGGCCCTCTTTGAGCAATACGCCAGCGACAAGGTAGTAGCTCTGTTGCTGGCCGCCGATGAGCCACCGTCCCTTGGCGGCGAATTGCGTCCGGCGGTGATGCTGTTCGTCGACCTGGTGGGATCCACGGCGCTCCTCGGCCGCATCGGCGCCGAGGAAATGGTGCGGTTGACCAACGCCTGCTTCACCCGCCTGGTGGATGTCATCCTGCGTTTCGACGGCACGCTGGACAAATACACCGGCGATGGCTTCCTCGCCGTGTATGGGGTTCCGGTGGCCTTCCCAGACGATGTCGTGCGGGCCGCCGGCAGTGCCCTGGCCATCCGGGATGAGATGGCGCGCTTCAACCAGGACCACGGCCTCAGTTGGGGGCTGAAGATGGGCATGAGCTGCGGTCTGGTGGTGGCCGGCAACATCGGCTCACCGCGGCGGATGGAATACACGGTGATCGGCCCCGACGTGTCGCTGGCGGCGCGGCTATCGGACCGGGCCCGTGGCGGCCAGATCCTGGTCAGCCCCGCGGTGCAGGTGGCCCTGTGCGACCGCTTCGTCCTGGCTGCCGAGGGCGCGCAGGAGTTCCGGGGCATCGCCGAGCCGCTCGCTGTGTACCAGCTGCTTGGGCCGCGCGGACCTCTGGTGGTCGCGGGCTCGGCTGCGACCGAAGCCGCGGCGCCCCCGGGGAGTGGGCGGGTGCACCTGAGTCTGCCGGCTCTACCCGACATGGAGCTGACCGCAACCCAGGTGGCCGACCGCGTGGGCCGGTGGGTCGGCCTGGGGACCGACCGCATTGAGGAAGTCAAGCTGGCGCTGGTCGAGGCCTGCATCAACGCCATCGAACACGGTCAGAGCCGCGATGGCCGCATTCAGTTGGTGTTCGCCGTGGAGCCGGGCGCGCTGCGCATCACGGTGGCCGACAGTGGCCGAGGGTTCGACGTGGAGCGCGTGCGGGCCGGCTTGGCGCGGCGCCCAGTCGTCGACCGCCGCCGCCGCGGCTGGGGGCTGCGGCTGATGCGCGAGATGATGGACCAGTTGGAGGTACGATCCGGGCCCGCGGGGACTTTGGTGACCATGCTCAAACGCCGATGAACGGGCTGCCGTCCGTGCCCGTGCCTCCGGTGGCGCGCCGCGGGGGTGTCCGCGGGCGCCGGGTCGGCAACCCGCGGGCTTGCCGCCGGCGCCGGCGTGGGTTGCCGGCTCGGGGCGCGGGGCGCATGAAAGACCGGCGGGTCCACTGAGTTGCGGCTCGACCCGGGGTCGCCCGAACCGTGGGGTGGCCCGATCTCGCAGGCAGAAGGAGGCTACGATGGGCACTTGGGCGCGCCAGACGCTGGCGGGGTTGTCACTGGAAGAGAAGGTCGGGCAGGTGATCTGTTACCGACCCAACCGCGGCGAGCGCGAAACCGTGGCTCTGGCGGCCGAAGGCAGGGTGGGGGCGGCTTCACCTACGTACTTCGCCGGCATGGCGTCGGACCCGGCGCGCATGCTAGCCTTCATGAACGAACTCAACCAAGTCTCGTCAGTGCCGGTGCTGTTCTTCAACAACCTGGCCTGCGAGTACAGCCACTGGGGCGCAACGCCGCTGCCGGGCGAAAACAGCACCATGGCGTTGGGCGCCACGCGCGATCCTGACCTGGTGGAGCGCGTTGCCTACGCCGCCGCCTGGGAAGCCAAGCGGTTCGGTTTGGACTGCGTCTGGGTTCCGTGCGTCGATGTCAACACCAACCCGGCCAACCCCATCATCGGGACCCGCGCCTTCGGCGATCGACCGCGCCTGGTCGCCGACCTGGCAGCGGCTTATGTGCGGGGCATGCAGCGAGCCGGCGTGATTCCCAATGCCAAGCACTTCCCGGGGCATGGCGACACAGCTTTTGACACCCACGAGCAGGTGGGGGTCATCGCGCACGATCGGCCCCGACTGGACCGCGTCGAGTTGCTCCCGTACCGACGGCTGATCCGGCAGGGACTGCGCGGGGTGATGACCGCCCACCTGATTGTCCCGGCACTGGATGACACGCCCGGGTTGCCCGCCACGCTGTCGCGGGCCTGCATCCACGGCCTGTTGCGGCAGCAGCTGAAGTTCGGTGGGCTGATCGTGTCCGACAGTCTGTCCATGCGAGCCATCCGCGACAACGTTGGCGTCGAAGAAGCCGTGGTGCGCACCTTCCTGGCCGGTCACGATGTCATCATGCAGGACTACCACGAGCTGCCGCGGCCGTCCTGGGAAGCGCTGGCCCGCGCCGTGCGCGACGGCCGCGTGCCCATGGCCCAGTTGGATGACTCGGTGCTGCGCGTATTGGAGGCCAAGGAGTGGGCTGGCCTGCCGGGCCGACCGCCGCTCGACTGGCAGGCCATCCGGCGCACCATCGCTGATCAGGGCCACCTGGCCCTGGCTCGGGAAGTCTTCGGGCGCGCGGTCACCGTTCTGGACCGACAGGGCCTGCCGTTGCCCGCCGACGGTCGGCGCCTGGCGGTGATCAGCGCTCTGCCCGAAACACCCGGTCCGGTGGTCACTGATCTGTCCCTGGCGGCCGACAGCGGCAGCGGGCGTCTGCAGCGGGCGGTGGCCGAGCGCGCCCCCGGGTCGACGTGGCGCAGCATCGCCGAAGCGCCCGACCCGCAGCAGGTCGAGGCCGCGCTGGCGGCGGTGGCGGCCGCCGACACGGTGGTGTTCGCCTGTGGCCCGCGCATAGTGGCATATGACAATGAGGCCTCGCGCACCAGCTCGGGCCAGATCGCGCTGGTGGGCCGCCTGCTGGCCGCCGGGAAGACGGTCTGCCTGGCGGTGCTAGGCAACCCGTACGTGATCACCGACTTCCCGCGGCCCCACGCCTGCGTCACGACCTACTCGGGGCAGCCCGAAGCGGTCAGCGCCGCCGTCTCGGTATTGTTCGGCGATACCCCGGCCGCCGGCCGGCTACCCATCGACCTGCCGGGTCGTTACCGCTGCGGACGCGGGCTCAGCCCAAACCTGGCGTAAGGACCGGTCATCAGGGCGGTGATGCTGCCGTTCGGCGGCCCGCGCCGCCGGGCCAGGGCCCGCCGGAGGGGCGCGCGATCCGTCGACGCCGAGGCTCCGGCAGACGCCTGCTTCGCCGCGCCGTGTCCGGGCGCGACGCACCTGCTGGCGGCGCTCCCGGGCACGCGCGGCCATCAGCGATGGCTCTTGGCCATGCCCCAACTGGCGGCGTCCACCGCACTGTCTGCACCCGTCAGCGGGCTCTGGTCGCCGCGGCCTTCCAGGACGTCCACCACTCGCTGGGCGAACAACGGTGCGGCCCCGCGGGCGAAGGCGGCGCTGGGATGCGAGTCTCCGGGGTTGGCCTCGTATTCCGACTTCAGGTACAAGCCTCCGGCGGTCTCCAACTCATACAGGTCCCACACGAAGATGTTGTCGCCCGGTTCGTCCCATTGCGTCCGCACCCACTGGAAGAAGTCCCGAGCGCGTTGGGCATTGGCTTCGGTGGTGGCGCTCTGCGCCAGGGCCGCGCCTGTCCAGACCAGGAAGCGCGTCCGGGGGAAGGTCCGCATCTTGGCCTTGAGCGCCTCGTACTGGAGGACGTAGTTCTCCATGCGCTTGGCGTCGGAAGCCACGTTCGGTGTGCCGGTGTCGGCCTCGATGTTGCTGACCGGATAGCAGTGCTTCCAGATGATCAGGTCGTAGTCCCGCGTCAGCAGCTCCAGCGTCGGCTCCTCCATATAGGGCTGGTCGCCGCCGTGGTTTACCCAGATGTTCCAGTAGTCATACGGGTAATTGGCCCAGCCGTAGGGCGATGACTTGGGGAAGGCGCTTTCGGTGATCTGGTAGTGCGTGCCGCGGGCGGCGTTGTACTGGTCCATCCATTCAGGTACGCCGCCACTCCAGATAACGCCGCCGGTGCTGTGGTGGAGGAACGCAATCCTGGATGCCTCCAGAGGCGCCATCTGCGCCGCCGCGGGGCCGACGGAACCCGCCGCCAGCGCCAGTGCCAGGAGCAGTGCCAGACCCAGCATGCCAGTGCCTCCGTTGATGGGGTACGCGGTTGACGGGTGCCGGGCCCGGATCGGGCCGCCAGCGCCGGGAGGGGACCGGGCGCCCACGGCCAACAAACCGGGTCCGGCGGCGCGGTGTCAACCCGTCGCGCTCCCTGTGGCCCTCGCGGTTGTCCGGTTCGGTCCTGCCAAACACTGAGGCCCGCATGCCCCACGATCTGTCGTACCCGAAAGTCATCAACCCGCTGCGGCTCGATCCGGCCCGGGTCACCGGCGAGGTGTTGCCCTTCGCCAGCCAATACGACAACAAGCCCTGCCTGTCGTGTCAGCCCGGCGGTGGCCTGGTGCTGCTGACCAATCACCGGCATGTGGAGTTCGCCCAACATGGCCAGGAATGGACTTTCCACTGGGTCCTGTACCACTCGCCGGACGGCGGCCGCACCTGGGGTAAGGGATGCCATGCGCCTTTCTTCGGCGAGCCCTTCTTCTATACCACCCCCCGGCACACGATCCTGTGTGTGTCGGCCGACCTGGATCCAGTGGCGCAGGGGGTAGGCACTACCTACGGCGGGGCCGACTATGGCGGGCGTTACCTGGTGCTCAACCGCTCGGTCGACGGCGGCCACCATTGGGCTCGCAGCCAGTTGACCCCGGAATTGCTGCCGGACCCCGAACGCTTCGACACCAGCGCGTACCCCGGCATGCTCGGCGCCTACGACATGCTGGCCATGCCCGACGGTTCGTTGCTCTACGGCGTCTGTTACGGCAATGGCGACTTCATGCTGCGGTCTGCCGACGACGGCCGGACCTGGACCGCCCAGCGCATGAGTTACGCCGACTCGCCCGAGCTGTCCTATTACTTCGAACACGGGCCCTATCACCGAGGCCTGATGGAGGAGAATGTCTTCTTCCGCACCCCGGCGGGCCGGCTCATGCGGTTGGCTCGCTTGGAGGGGCGTGTCTTTGCCGACCTTAACCTGCCTGGATTCGTGTCACCGGGGCCGCACTCAGGGATCGACCAGGACGAATGCCTCATCCTGATGGAGTCCCTGGACGACGGCGTTTCCTGGCATTATCGGGGCCAGTTCGGCGTGCCGGGTATGATGTACCCCAGCGTGCTGCCTCTGGACGATCGGCGGCTGCTGGTGACCTACACCCTGCGCATGGTGCCGAAGGAGGAATACGGCTACCCGTGGCCCCACATGGGTGTCCATGCCACCGTCGTCGAGGAAGACGGCACCGGCAGGCTGCACTGGGACCTGCAGCACGACCTGGTCGTCATCGACGACCGCACGCCGGACGTGGGCACCTCGGGCGGCGGGTTCGGTAAGACCCTTGCCGTGCCCGCCGGCGGCTTCATCACCCCGTATTCGTACCGCTACATGCCGGCGGATCTGCAGACCATCCTGCGCGAAGAACGGTACCTGGACCCGGCGGTGTACGAGGCCGCCCGCCTGGCCTCACCCTTCGACCACCCGCGCTTCGTCTTCGACCCCGGGGCCTCCAAGGCGCTCACGCGACACCATTTCGCCGACTACTTTGCCCATGAAACGCACCGCGCCCGGGAACTGACCGGTCTGCTGCGTTGGTCGCTGGGCTGAAGGCCGGGGATTACAGGGGCACGGCCGCGGGCGGTGCCGACCACCGCCGCGCCACCCCCATCGGCCGGGACCGCGTCGGGCTGCTCAGACTATCGCTGTGCCGGTCCGCCGCGACCCATGATCGGCCAGGCGTCAACAATGCGGTCGCCGTCGGCGACGTAGAAGCGCTCGCTGGCGTTGGTGGTCTGATCCAGAATGGTCGGGTAGATCTCGACGCGCTGGCCGATCCGGAGCGGTTCGTCCTGGGGCCCCCAGTGCAGGATGCCGTACTCCGCTCCCTGGTTCTCAATCGTTACCCACGGCATGCCTCGCACGCGGTCTGTCGGCCGCAGGACCGCCTTGTCCCCCGCGTCAATGGTGCACTGACCGGGCTGTGGCCGCCCGGTGACCGTGGCCATCACCGTCAACGCCAGGCCGAAATCGGTAAACTCGCCGGCCTGGTGCCGGCTGCCGATGGCCCGGTATTCAGTGTCCATGAAAACGTACGAACCGCACTGGAGTTCGGTCAGCACCGAATCCGTGTCGATGTCGTATGTGCCCGTGCAGCCCCCGGAAACCAGGCCCACGGGCAACCCGGCGCGGTGGCACAGCTCCACCGTCTCCGCCAGTCCGACCAGCTCGCGGCGTGAGCGCTCGCGGCGTGCTTCCCAACCATGGGTATGGGAGGCCCAACCCGCGTAACCCATCAACCCGCGCAGGCGCAGCCAGGGGGAGGCATGCACCCGCTGGGCCAGGGCCAGCGCTGGTGAGCCTGCCTCTATGCCCTGGCGCGTCAGGCCGGCGTACACATCGACGACCAGACCCACGACCGTGCGTGCGGCCGTGGCGGCCTGCTCCACCAGGTCAACCACCTCCGGGCTGTCGACGGCGAACATGAAGTTGGGGTTCCGGGCCGCCAGGGCTACGGCCCGGTGGATCTTGTTCGGTCCCGCCGGCTGCGAGGTCCACAGGATGTCGTGGATGCCGCACTGCGATAGCAGCTCGGCTTCGGCTATGGTGGCCGTACAGATGCCGATGGCGCCCAGGTCCATCTGCTGGCGGGCAATGGCGACGCAGCGGTGGACTTTGAAGTGCGGCCGCAGACGCAGGCCCGTGGCGCGGCTGTGCGAGGCCATCCGCGCCAGATTGCCGGCCAGCACGCCCTGTTCCACGACCAGGCACGGGGTGGGTAGGTCGGCCTTCGCCAGGCCGCTCAGTTCGCCGCGGACCAACTGCGCTTCGCGGTCTGGCCAAGGGCGGTTCCCGTTGGCCTCGGGCAGGTCTGTGTTAGCCATGGCTCTCTCCGGGGGCGAATCGTCCAAGCTGGGCGTCCAAATGGCAGGCAGCGCCATGGACGATACGCTGGCGCGGCCACGTCTCGGTCGCCGACTCCAGCCTAAGGTACGCAGTTGACCCGGTTCGGGCCCGTGACCTACCCTTGGGACCGACGTCCTTGCCCGACACGTTCGGCGGCGGTTGGCCGCCGCCCATTCCCCTGCCCGGAGCTGGCCATGACTCGCCACCTGTTGACGCGTGATCACATTACGTACGCGCTGGACCGGGCTCTGGCCCCGGCCCTGGAAGTCGACCCTGGCGACGAAGTGGTACTGGAGACCTGGGACGCCCGTACGGGCACTATTCGCCTGGATGGTGACCTTTTGGACCACCCGCACCCGGTCGGCACCAATCCTGCCACCGGGCCCATCCAAGTGCGGGGTGCAGACCCGGGAATGGTGTTGGCGGTGCACCTGATCAGCATCGAATTGGCGCCTGAGGGCTTCATCGCGGTCAAAGCGGGCCAGGGGTTACTGGCCCACCTGGCGCCCGACTACGCGACGCGCATCGTTGCCGTCCGCGATGGCTGGGCCGGGTGGGGGGGAAAGGTGCGGTTCCCGGTGCGACCCATGGTCGGCGTTATCGGTACGGCGCCGGCCGCCGCTCCCTTGAGCACGGGTCTGCCCGGCGTCCATGGTGGCAACATGGACAACCGGATGGTTGCTCCCGGCGCCACCGTGTACCTGCCCGTGGCCGTGCCCGGTGCTGGCCTCGGATTGGGCGATGTCCACGGCGCCATGGGCGACGGCGAGATCACCTTTCTAGCGTTGGAAATCTGCGCACGTGTGCACATCCGCATCGACGTGCTGCCGCCGCCTGGACCGGCGGGGTACCGCGGCCGCGCCCTGGTCGAGACGCCGACTGCCTGGGTGACCACGGCCGAGGACCTGGACATGGCGGCGGCCGTGCGCCAGGCCGCGGACGAAGCCGTCTTCCTGCTGCAGCAACGCCTTGGGCTGAGCTTTGCCGAGGCCTACATGCTGGCCAGTGCGGCGGTCGACGTGCAGATCTGTCAGTGCTGTCAGCCCGGCGTTTTCCCGGTGACGGCCCGCGGCGTGGTGAGCAAGGCTATCGATGGCTGACCTGCCGGGCGCAGAAATAAACGTGGCGCGGCTGGCAGAAAGTCACCATCTTTGCTGATGTTGGGCGGGCTCCCCTCCCCAGGGAGACCTGCTGACCCGGTGCCGTTCCCCTCCCCCAACGGAACCGGGTCCCCGGTCGCACCAAGGCGGTTCTGGCTGGCCCCTGTCGGGCCGTGGTCCCGACGGGTCGCGCCTGCGCCGGCCTGCGGTGACCTCACGATGGAAATCGCACCCGTTAGCCCCGGCAACTGGCCAACCCGCAGCCCTGGCTGAAGTGGCGGGCGTGGCGAAGCCCCGTGCCCTGGTCGGCGGAATGGGCGCAGCCGCGCGTGCTCCTGGCGTCTGCCCGTCGCCCCGCGGTGACCGCCGCGCGCGGGTCCCTGCCCGGCCCGGCCAGCGCCAGGTGGCAGCGTTCGGGGTACCGGCCGGACTGGCCGCACGGCTTCAGAGGTTCACAGGAGGAACGGCGTATATGGCACCCAGGCTCAGGCTGGCCGTCGCATGGTTCGTGGTCCTGCTCCTTGTGCCTTTGGGCGGCTGGGCTGCCAGCCCGGCGGTGACCAACGTGAAAATGCGCCAGATGCCCAAGACGCGGCAGGTGGAGATCACCTACGATGTGGCTGACGCGGACGGCGACAGCATGTGGGTCTCGATCGACATCTCGGACGACGATGGCGCTACTTTCGGCCACACGGCGCGTAACGTGCAGGGCGATGTGGGGCGCGTGGCCACCGGCACCGGGAAGCGCGTTGTCTGGGACGCCGGGACTGACCTGGGGGAAACGCTCGGTCACTTCCGCGCCCGGGTTACGGCCACCGAAGACCTGGTGGTGACGCTGCCCGGCGGGGCCACGATGCAGTTCGTCTGGGTTGCTCCGGGCACGTTCACCATGGGGTCACCCGGTGACGAACCGGGTCGCGATCCGGACGAGGGCCCGCAGCACCTCGTGACGCTGACGCGTGGGTTTTACCTGGCCAGACACGAGCTGACCCAGGGTCAGTGGACGGCCGTCATGGGCACCGCGCCCTGGACCGGCAACAGCTACGTCCAGGTGGCGGCCAACAACCCGGCCGTCCACATCTCTTGGAACGATGTGCAGGCCCTGGTGCACAGCCTCAACCAGGCCGCCAATGACTCGCTGTACCGATTGCCGACCGAAGCCGAATGGGAGTACGCCTGCCGTGGCGGCACCACCACGCGCTGGTCCTTTGGCAGTGACGAGGCCATGCTCGGAGCCCATGCTTGGTACAGCGCCAATGCCTGGAACGCCGCCATGCCCTGGGGGCAGCCGGTGGGCACCCGCGCCCCCGACCCTTGGGGCCTGTTCGATCTGCACGGCAATGTGTGGGAGTGGGTCCAGGACTACTACGGTACCTACACCGCCACGGCGCAGGCAGACCCGACCGGCCCGGCTACCGGTTCACGACGGGTCTTCCGTGGCGGCAGCGTGTCGGATTTTGCTCAGTACACCCGCTCGGCATACCGCAACACGTACACCGCCGACCTGCGCCGTCACAACGTCGGGGCCCGTCTGGTTCGCCGGCACTGAACCACGGGCGTCAGGCGCAACGAGGACGCGCTGCTGCCGGTGATGCGTCCTGGGGCGGGCCCGTTACGCCGGCGAACCCCCGGCGGGGCTGCCGGGTCGAGGTCAGCCGCAGCGGCACCAGCTTAGCCGTGATCAGGGTTTCACACTCAGGAGGTGGCTGATGGGGCGGTGCAGGTGGCTGCCAGGCATGCTGTGGGTCGCGCTCCAAGCGGCGTGGGGGACCGCGTGGGCCGGTCAGGGCGTCGGCGTCAGCGACGACACCTACCTGGACCTCCGTCGCCACCTGGCCGCGGTCGCGTCGCCGACAGTGCTGGATTACGGCGAAGTCCCGGCCGGGGCGAGTCGGACGCTGTCGTTCTTCGTCACCAATCGCGGTGACCTGGTCAACGACACGCTGCGGGTCAGCGGCATCAGCTCCAGCGATGCGGCCTTCACGGTGAACAGCAGCGCCTTCGCGGTCCCCCCGGACGACAGCGTTCGCGTCGATGTGACCCTGACGGCCACCGCCAACCGCAGCTATCGCGGCGTGCTGACGCTGATCACCAACGATGCCCTGCATCCCCAGGTGCGCGTCTACCTTGGCGAATCGGACCGCACACCCCCTGGTCGCTTTACGCTGGTCTCCCCAGCCAATGGAGCGCGTACCGGCGGTTCGGTGACACTCTCCTGGGGCGCCACCGTGGACGCGGACTGGGGCCTGTCCCACTACCAACTGCTGCTCGATGGCCAGGTGCGGGTCGACAACATCAAACCCCTGGACTGGTCTGTCGAGTCGGTGAGCTTGTCCAGCGAAGACTCGCTTACCTCCGGGTTCCACGTGTGGAAGGTCAACGCGGTCGACTATGCCGGCAACGTGCGGACCAGCGACGACATCTGGTCCATCCAGGTGGACATCGATCCTCCGGCGCCCTTCAGCCTGCTGGCGCCTGCTGCCGGTACCTCGGTCGGCGCTGCGGCTCCGGTGTTCGCCTGGCAGGCGGCCAGCGATGTGGGCGCTGGCCTGATGAAATACCAGTTGTACGTGGACGATGTGATCAGAGCCGACAACCTGCCGCCATCGCGCGTCGCGCTCAACGACACGGGCGATGTCTTCGATGACAATCTTGAGGCCGGCCGCGCCAAGTGGGACTTGACCGGTGGTTGGGGGATCGCTCGGGAGCAGCCCGGCAGCGGCTCATATTGCTTGACTGACAGCCCCGGGGGAGCGTACGGCAACAACGTCAGTGTGGCGGCGACCACGGCCGGGGACATCAACCTGAGCAGCCCCGGCAGTGCCATGCTTACCTTCCGCCAGCAGTACGCCTTCTACCCAGGCGGCGACTACGGCCTGGTAGAGATCAGTACCAACGGCGGCGCGGCGTGGTGGGAACTGGCGCGTTACTCGGGGGTCCAGGCCAGCTGGACACCGGTGTCCATCCCGCTGAACGCGTATACGGGTTCGCGCCAGGTGCGCCTGCGATACCGCCTGGTTTCGGACGCCAGCGGCACCGCCGATGGCTGGCACATTGACGACGTCAAGATCGCCAGCACCGGCGTCGAACTGGACTCGGGGCCCCACACCTGGTACGTGGTGGCGGTCGACAGTGTCGGCAACCAGCGTCGTTCGGCCGAGACCCTGGGCCTGCGGGTCGACCATACCCCGCCCACGCCCTTCGAGTTGCTGGCCCCCGGACCGGGTGCCTGGTCCGGTGCCACGCCGCCGACCTTTGTCTGGGCCGCCAGTGCCGACGAGGGCATGGGGTTGCAGGCCTATCGCCTTTGGATCGACGGCAAACTGGCCGTTGACAGCATTAGCGCCGCGACCACCTCGATCACGCCTCCTGTCGCTTTGGGGCTGACCCATGGCGAGCACCCGTGGTCGGTCACGGCCGAGGACGTGGCCGGTAACACACGCGGCGCCGTCGGGCGCACGCTGCGGGTCGACCTGCTGCCGCCGGCGCCGTTCCACCTGCTGGCGCCCGCTGATGGCGAGTTCACGCGCTTGCCGACGCCGGCCCTGTCCTGGCAGAAAGCCGTGGACGACGGCGCCGGCACGGCCTACTACCGTCTCTGGATGGATTCCAGCCTGGTGCGTGACGGCCTGGGTGACACCATGGTTACGGTGCAGATCGCCGAAGGGCGCCATACCTGGCATGTGGACGCGGTGGACTCGGTGGGCAACTGGCGCCAGTCCACTGAGTCGCGGTCGCTGGTCGGCGAGTGGAGCCCGGCACAGCCCTTCGATCTCGTAGCCCCGGCGGCCGGGGACACGGTTGAGACTACCACGCCGCGGTTCACCTGGCATCCGTCCGTGGACGCGGGTTCAGGCATCGCCAAGTACGAGCTGTGGGTCGGTAGCACCCTGGTCCTGGCCGCCATTCCGGCCGCCGATACCAGCGTCGTTGCACCGCGGGCGCTGGCTCCCGGACCTCACAGCTGGTTTGTGAAAGCGTTCGACTACGCCGGCAACATCACGTCATCACCCGTGGCCGCTTTCGTCGCCATGGATGACGTGTACCCACCGACATCGCGTCTGACGGCGCCGGCGCCCTTGCAGGTGGTGGGCGGGGCCCGATACGTGATCACGGGGACCGCTACCGATCGCAACGGCTCGGGCGTCGACAGCGTCTACGTCAGCGTTGACGACGGCACCACCTGGCAGGCCGCTACGGCAAATGGCGACGGTCGATGGACCCATGCGTGGGCCTGGTACACGGCTGGCACCTACTCACTGCGCTGCCGGGCGGTAGACCGATCCGGTAACCGGGAAACAGCGGGCCCAGGCCTGCGGGTTACCGTGGACCTGACTCGCCCCACGGTTCGCGAACTCAGCGTGACCCCGGGCCCGGCCCGCGCCGGGCAGGCGGCGGTCATGCTCACCATGGCGGCCAGCGCGGCCGGCATGGATTCGCTGGTCACGCCTCAGGTGACCCTGCGTCCCGTGGCCGGCCCGCCGGTGGAGGTGGTGCAAACCTCCTATGCGGGCGGCATATGGCAAGGGGTGGCCACCATCGCCGCGGGTACGGCCAATGGTCCGGCTACCTTCACCATCGCCGGGGCCATGGACCGTGCCGGCAACCTGATGCTGACCGACTCCACCCACACTGTGCTGATCGACACCCAACCGCCGCGCTGGTTTGACCTGGCGACGCCGGCCGACAGCAGTTGGCTGAGCGAGCGGCGACCCGCGCTTTCCTGGCACGCGACCTCGGATTCCAGCTCGGGTATTGCCGCGTACCAGATTTGGGTGGACGGACAGCTCAGTGCGCAGGTACCGGCGAACACGTCGACGGGCCGACCCGGGGCCGACCTGACGCCAGGCCTGCACCGCTGGACCGTCAAAGCGGTGGATCTGGCCGGCAACGAGCGCAACGCCGATTCGTCGCGTTGGGTGCGCGTCGACCTGCTGACGCCGGCATCGCAGATCACCGGCCCGGCGCAGGGCGATACCTTGGGCTCGGGCGGGTATGTCATCCGTGGCACGGCCAGCGACGGCACCGCAGGGGCCGTGGGTGTCTCAGGTCTGGCCCGCGTCGAAGTCGACATCGATGGTGGCGGCTGGCACTCGGTAGTCAGCAGCGGCGAGGCGTTCAGTTCCTGGGAATACTCTTGGACGAACCCGACGCCCGGAACCCATGTGCTGCGCACGCGCGCCACCGACGCGGCCGGCAATGTGGAAACGCCGACTGTGGTGACGGCCGTCAAGGTCGTGGCGCAGCCCACGGTCAGCCGCCTGGCCGTGGACCCCGTCATCAGTGGCGTCGACACCGTGGCCTTGTCCATCACCTTCCAGAGCAGCGAACTGGGCATGAACAATTCTGTCTCGCCCAGTGTGGTGCTCTTGACCGCCCGTGGTGATACGCTGCGCGTCAACCAGGTCAGCTACTCCGGCCTCACCTGGAACGGCGAGGTGGCCATCACCGCCGCGGTCGCCAATGGCCCGGCGTCGTGCCTGGTTTCCGGCGCGGCAGACCGGGTCGGCAACCAGGTGCTCGCTTACCGTGCGGCAGCGGTGCTGACTATCGATACCACGCCCCCGGCGGCCGACACCGTCCTGGTCACACCCAATCCGGCCCGCGCCGGTACGGTACAGATATCCATCGCCCTGCGCGAAGCCGGTTCGGGATTGGAGATCGGCCGCGTGCCCGGGATCTACTTCCTGCCATCCGATGGGGTCCTTCGCCCCGTCACCATGGGTCGCTATGACTCCGGCACTAACCGGTGGCTCGGTACGGCTCAGATTGGCGACGATGTGCGTGACGGACGGGCCCTGCTGCTGGCGTCCGGGTTCCGCGACCGGGCCGGCAATGTGTCGGCCGCCGGCGACACGATCGGCGCCTTTGTCATCGACCGCACGCCGCCGGTGGGACTGCGCTCGCTGGCGCCCGCCGACAGCGCGTGGACCCGGGCTCGGGTCCCAACCTTCACCTGGTCCGCCGCCACCGATGCCACTGCCGGGCTGGCCGAGTACCGCCTGCGCCTGGGCGACGGCGTGACGCGGCCGCCGTTGTCGCCGGCGACGATCGAGACCAGCTCGATCAGTCCGTTGGCCGACGGCGCCTACACCTGGGCTGTCACGGCGGCGGACGCGGCCGGCAACGAAGCCTCCACGGTGACGCGCCTGCTGCGCGTGGACGCTACCGCACCGGTCTCGTCGCTGCGCCTGCCGGTTGCCGGCGCGGCGATCGAGGAACTGCCGGTGACCATCAGCGGCACGGCAGTTGACTCCAGCGCCGGGGAGGCCGGCATCGGCGTCGACAGCGTGTATGTCAGCACCGATGGCGGCGCCACGTGGCAGCCGGCGGCTGGCAGCGGCAGCGGGTTTGCGTCCTGGAGCTACACCTGGACCGGCGGAGCAGTGGGGGCACACACCTTGCGTAGTCGGGCCGTGGACCGGTTGGGCAATGCCGAAGTGCCGTCGGCCGGGGTCACGGTCACCGTTCGCAGCCGGGTCAAAGGCGACTTCACCGATGACGGCGTGGTCGACTTCAGCGACTTCTTCCAGTTCGCTGATGTCTTTGGCACCGTGGCGCCCCGTTTCGACCTGGACGGCAGCGGTGGGCCGGTCGACTTCAATGACTTCTTCATCTTCGCCGACAGTTTCGCCGGCAGCAATCGAGCCAAACTGCTGTTGCTGGCCCGCCAACGCCTCGGGTTGCCAGCGGCGACCCGTCTGACGTCTGCCTACCCCAACCCGTTTAACAGTGCCACCACCATCACCTATGAGGTGGCGGTGCCGGCGCCGGTGCGGTTGCGGCTATATTCGGTAGGGGGCCAACTGGTGCGCACGCTGGTCGATGGGCAGACGGGAGCGGGCCAGTTCCAGGTGGCGTGGGATGGCCGCGACAACCAAGGACAGGCAGTGGGCACGGGCGTGTACCTGTGCGAACTGCGGGTCTCCGGACACAGCGACCTGCGGCGGTTGGTGCTGACGCGTTGAACCAGGAGTAGCAGGTCGGCTCGAATCACGGTCAAGCTACGGTGCAGGGCGGCGACGGCCCCTTGCGGCGCGCCGTCGTGATTCGTGGCCGGTCCAGGGGAGAGGCAAACTTGGCAGACCGGACCGAGCTATTCAGCAATCGGGAACTGAGCTGGCTGGACTTCGCGCGTCGCGTTCTGGAACTGGCCGAGGACCGTGATGCCCCGCTGCTCGAGCGGGTCAAATTCGCCGGGATCATGGGCATGATCTACGACGAATTTGCCATGAAGCGCATCGGCGGATTGCGGCATCAGGTGGAGCACAAGCACCGGCACACGTCCGCGGATGGGCTGTCGCCGGAAGAAGAGCTGCGCCTGAGCCGCGATGAACTCAACCGTCAGACGCAGATCCTGCGTCGCCTGGTCAGCGAGGAACTCCGACCGGGGCTGCATGCGGCCGGCGTCCCCATCATGGACTACGCCCTGCTCGACGATGCCCAGAAGGCTAGCGCTGACGCCTACTACCGCGAATCGGTCGAGCCCATTCTGACCCCGCTGTCAGTGGACATCGGCCACCCCTTCCCCTTCATCAGCAACCTGAGCCTGAACCTGGCCGCGACCCAGGGTACACCAGGCCAGCGATGGCGCTTCGTTCGCGTTAAGGTACCGCCCAACCGGCCGCGTTGGGTGCCTGTGGTGGGCGGTGCCTACGTTCCCCTCGAGCAGGTCATGGCTGGCAATCTGCACCGTCTGTTGCCGGATGGGGGGGGATGGGACTACCACTTCTTTCGGGTGACCCGCGGAGCCAAGGACGACCCTTGGGACCGCTTGCCCGGGGATGAGGCACACCCCGTGCTCGGCCCCGGCAGCCTGATCGGCATGGTCAGCGCCGAACTGACGGCCCGCCGCTTCGCGGGCGTGGTGCGGCTGCAGGTCAGCGAAAGCATGCCCGAGGAGCAGCGCGCCTGGTTGGCCGGACAGCTCCACACCGACCCAGCGGATGTTATCGCCATAGACGGTCTGCTGGCCACGGCCGACCTGCTGCAGTTCCAGCCGCAGGGACTGGCCGAATTGCGCGACCGCCCCCACGTGCCGGTAACCCACCCGCGACTGGTCGGCCTTGAGTCCGACGACACCGAAGCGTTCTTCCGCGAGATCAGGGCCGGTGATCTCCTGCTGCACCACCCGTATCACAACTTTGACACCTCGGTGCTGCGGTTCCTTGAGTGCGCGGCTCGGGATCCGCAGGTACTGGCGATCAAACTGACGATCTACCGCACCAGCAAAGCTTCGCCCATTGTCCGTGCCCTTACCGATGCCGCCCAGCGCGGCAAGCAGGTGGCCGTTCTGGTGGAGATCACCGCGCGCTTCGACGAGGCGCCCAATATCGCCTGGGGTGAGACCCTCGAACGGGCTGGCGCCCACGTGGTCTATGGCATGGAGCGGATCAAGACCCACGTCAAGCTGGGCATGGTGGTGCGCGAAGAGAACGGCCAACTGCGTCGCTATGTTCACTTCGCCACCGGTAACTACCATGCCGGCACGGCGCGGTTGTACGAAGATCTGGGCGTCCTCAGCTGCGAGCCGACGCTCGGAGCGGGTGTGGCGGCGGTGTTTAACGAGTTGACCGCCGCCGTGCCCGGCCCTGACTATGGCCCTCTCCTGGTGGGTCCGCACAACCTGCGGCAGCGCTTCGTGGAGCTGATCCGGCGCGAAGCCGACCACGCCGGGGCCGGCCGCGCTGCGGGCATCCGCGCTAAGATGAACCAGCTGCAGGACAAGCAGATCATCCGCGAGCTGTACCTTGCCAGCCAGGCTGGCGTGCCCATGACCCTGAACGTCCGTGGACTGTGCTGCCTGCGGGCCCAGGTTCCTGGCCTGTCCGAAACCATCCAGGTGTTCAGCACTTTGGGTCGATTCCTCGAACACGGCCGTATATACCGCTTTGAAAACGGCGGCCAGCCGGAGTATTACATCGGTTCCGCGGACTGGATGCGGCGCAACCTGGACAGTCGGATGGAGACGATTGTCCCGGTCACCGACGCCCAGGTCAAGTCCCAGTTGGAGCACATCCTCGATGTGTACGATGCCGACAACGCGTCGGCTTGGGACATGCAGCCCGACGGTCGCTATCTCCGTCGTCGACCAGCGGCCGGCGCCGAGCGAAGGGCCGCCCAGGAAGTGTTCATTCGCGAGGCCGAAGCCGCGGGTGCCGAGTAGCCGATGGCGAGCCAGGGTGAAGGAGTGGGCATGGTCGCACGCGGTCGGGTCGATTACCCGTCTCTGGGCTCGTACGATGTGGTCGTCTGTGGCGGCGGGCCCGCTGGCTGCGTGGCCGCGGTGGCTGCTGGCAGGGCTGGGGCCCGTGTGCTGCTGGTCGAGCAGTACGGCTTCCTGGGGGGGGCGCTTACGGCACAGGGGGTCCATCCCATGATGACCTTCCATGCCGGTCCGCAGCAGGTGGTGCGGGGCATCGCCGACGAGGTCGTCGAGCGCCTCAAAGCCGCTGGCGCCTCGCCGGGCCACATCGCCGACAGCATTGGCTATGCGTCGTCGGTGACGCCGTTTGATCTGGAAGGGCTCAAGTGCGTCTTGGAGGAGCTGGTTGACCAGGCCGGTGTCGAGGTGCTGTACCACGCCATGCTGGCCGACGCCTGGCTGGAAGATGGCGTCCTCGGGCCTGCTCTGCTGTGCACCAAAGCCGGGCTGATGGTGGCCAACGGTCGCGTCTTCGTCGAGGCCACGGGGGACGGCGACCTGCTGGCCCGGGCGGGCATCGAGTTCCTGCAGGGACGCGCCGCCGACGGTGCCACTCAGCCTATGACCACCAACTTCCGCGTCGGCCAGGTTGACCTCGATCGCGTCCGCGCCTACGTCCTCAGCCACCCCGACGAGTTCTGGCTGGATGGCACCGAGGCGGTGCAGACGGCCGCGCGGCTGTCGGTCAGCGGATTCTACGAGCATGTGCGTCGAGGCAAGGCGACCGGGGAGTTCCCCAACCAACGCCGGGGGGTGCTGTTCTTCGAGACCAATACCCCGGGCGAAGTCAACGTCAACACCACCCACATCATTGGCCGCGATGCCACCGACCCCCGGCAACTCTCCGCCGCCGAGACCGAGGGCCGAACTCAGGCGCGGGCCGTGTTTGCGTTCCTCAAGGCCAGGGTTCCCGGTTTTGAGCGAGCGGTGTACCTGAGTACCGGCTTCCAGATCGGTGTGCGTGAGTCGCGCCGCCTGCGTGGCTGCTACTGCCTGACCGAGCGCGACCTGGTCGAAGGGCAGCGCTTCGCGGATACCATTGCCGTGGGTGGATACCCGGTCGACATCCATCCGCCGACGCCGGCCGATGCCGCCGCCGCCGCTGCCACCGGCAAGCAGGCGCACAGCATCGCCAAAGGGCGCCGTTACTACCTGCCGTACCGCTGCCTGATCACCGCGCAGTGCCGCAACCTGGTGGTCGCCGGCCGCTGCCTGTCAGCTGACCACGAGGCCCTCGGCGCCGTGCGCGTGACCCCGATTGCCATGGCCACCGGCCAAGCGGCCGGCACGGCCGCGGCGCTGGCTGCTCGGGCCACTGGCAACGTGCACCAGGTGGACCCGAGCCAACTGCAGCAAGTCCTGCGCACCCACGGGGCCGAGTTGGGCTGATCCCCGGCGGGGGCCCGGGGGCCACCTTCTGCGCCAGCCCACGAGGCCCGCTTGCCCCTGGCCCCGACGGCCGGTACATTGGCCCGCATGCTCAAGCAACTCCTCCGCACCAAGAGCCTGGACGCCCTGCTGGGCGAGGGGCAGGACCCTGAGCACCAACTCAAGCGAGTTCTCGGCTCGCTGGATGTGGTATTGCTCGGGATCGGCGCCATCATCGGGGCTGGCATCTTCGCCACCATCGGCACGGCGGCAGCTGGCGATGCGGTGCGCCCGGGAGCGGGCCCGGCGCTCATCCTGTCCTTTGCGGTCACTGCGGTGGCCTGCGGCGTTGCGGCGCTCTGCTATGCCGAGTTCGCCGCCATGGTGCCCATCGCCGGCAGCGCCTACACCTATGCCTACAGCACCATGGGCGAAATGGTGGCCTGGATCATCGGCTGGGACCTGATCATCGAGTACGCGGTCGGCAATGTCGCGGTGGCCATCAGTTGGGCCAACTACTTCCGCACCCTGGTCGCCGGTTTCGGCCTCGTCATTCCCGACTGGCTGGCCACTGACTACCGCACGGCGGCCCGCATCCCAGGGCTGCTCGACCAGGCCCCGCATCTGTTCGGCGTGCCGATCGTCGCCAACGTCGCCGCGGCGGCCATCGTGGCGGCCATTACCATCGTCTTGGTGATCGGCGTGCGGGCCAGCGCCCGCGTGAACAACGGCATGGTCATCGTCAAACTCCTGGTCTTGGCCCTCTTCGTGGGGGTCGGCATCCATTATGTCCACCCGGCCAACTGGACGCCGTTCGCTCCCAACGGTTGGGCTGGCGTCCAGGCCGGGGCGGCGGTGGTGTTCTTTGCCTACATCGGCTTCGATGCCGTGTCTACCGTGGCCGAAGAGGTGCGCGACCCGCAGCGCGATCTCCCCATCGGCATCATCGGCTCTCTGGTAGTGTGCACGGTCGTGTACGTTCTGGTGGCGGCCGTGTTCACGGGCATTATCCCGTACCCGGCGCTGGTGGCCACCCTGGCGACGCAGCAGGCGGAGCCGCTCACTCTGGCCCTGCAGTACGCCCGGATCGAGCGGTACGGCGATCTCTTGGTGGGCGTTGTGGCCCTGGGCTCGGTGGTGGCCCACACGGCCGTGCTCCTGGTGTTCCAGCTAGGCCAGCCGCGCATCTTTTTCTCCATGGCCCGCGACGGCCTGCTGCCGCCCGCCTTTGCCCGTGTCCATCCGCGCTACCGCACGCCCCACATAACCACCATCCTTACCGGTTTGGCCGTGGGCATCACCTCCATGTTCGCCAGCATCGATGAGATGGTTGACCTGACCAATATCGGGACCCTTTTCGCCTTCATCCTGGTCTGCATCGGCGTCCTCATCCTGCGGCGGCGTGAGCCGGACCGGCCGCGCGGCTTTGTCACGCCCTTGGCACCGTGGTTACCGCTCCTGGGGGTGGCGGCCTGCGTGTACCTGATGCTGGGCCTGCCCGCCATCACCTGGTACCGGTTCGGCCTGTGGCTCGCGGTCGGCCTGGCGCTGTACCTGGCCTACAGTCGTCGCCACAGTCGCCTCAATCGCCCGGCGAGCGTCGCGTCCCCCCCGAGCGCCAGGCCCCCGGCGGGTTGACCCGTGGCGACCTCGGGCGACATGCATCCTGCGGATCGTGACCGTGCCCGGCCTGGTCGGCCAGGCGAGGCCGCAACGACGTGCCGGGGTGACGAGCGCGCCGACCCGGCGGCCGACCGGCCGCCTGCCGCGGACCGCGGCCAGGCCCTGCCAGGCCAGCACGCCCAGGACGACCTGCAGCGGGTGACCGAGCTCCACCGGGCCGTCGTTGCCGCGGCCATGGACGGCTTCCTGCTCATCGACCCGCGGGGCGGCCTGCTGGAAGTCAATGAAGCGTACTGCAGCATGAGTGGCTTCAGCCCGGCCGAGTTGCTGGCCCTGCGTCTGGACCAGCTGGAGGCAGGCCAACCCGCCGGCCAGCTCGACCTGCACCTCAGTCGGGCCCGCCAACAGGGCCAGGATCGGTTCGAGACGCGACACTGCCGTCGCGACGGATCGTGGCTTGAGGTCGAGGTAAGTATCTGCTCCGTGCCGGGTGGCGACGGCGTGCTGGCGGCCTTCCTCCGCGACATCACCGTCCGCAAACAGACCGAAGCCGAACTGGCCCTGGCCCGCGCCTGGCACGAATGCGAACACGCCATACGCCTCGCTATTGCCTCCATGACCCGGCCGGGTGACCTGTGCCGGGTGGTGGACGAGATCGCGCGCCAGCTGCCACGTCTGGGCGTCAGCCCCCACAACAGCGGCGTCAATCTGCAGGTAGTCAACAGCGACTTCAGCGATTTCGTCAGCCTGGGGCGGGGTCACGACCCCCAGGCGCGGCTCCCCCTGTGGCCGCTGTGGACCCACGGTATCGACTGGCCTGGGAACGGCGCGAACAATGCCCGGTACCCTTGGGTCACCCAGGTAGCCCGTCGGCAGCAGCCGTACTACCAGGCCTGCGTGGGGCCGGACCAGGGCATGCCCATCGGGATGTCCATCCTCGACGTGCCCTTCTCCCACGGAACGCTGGCCATCAGCCACAACAGCCCCGAGGCGTTCACCGACGACGACGTGGCTGTTCTGTCGCGGGTGGCCGGCGTCGTCTCCGACGGGTTCCAGCGGTTCCTGGACCTGTTGGAGCACGAGCGCGGCCAGCGCCACACCGCGGTCAGCCTGGCACTTGAGCGGGTGCGCAACACCATCTTGACCATGCAGACCGAGCACGACTGGGCACGGGTGGTGCAGCGAGTCAAGGACGAACTGCATCCGCTGATGGACCTGGGAGCCTGCAGCGTCTGCATCGTCGACCGCGCGGCTGCGACGACCACCTTCTACATGCCGGACCGGATGCCGGGCCGGGAGTTCAACGTGTACCATCGCCTCTTCCCGGCCATCGAGCACGCCATGGATACCGGCGAGGCCGTGGTTCGGCGCACGGCGGCGGAGATGCTTCGGTGGGGCGATGGCCACGTTGCCGACGACGTGGGCGCCCTGGCCGATGTCCCCTTCGCGGCGGGCACACTGGGGGCGCGGGTACCACCGGGGCAGGACCTGGGCGATGACGACATTGAGGTGATGAAGCGCTTCGCCCAGGCGCTGGACGAGGCCCATCGTCGCCTCGAGGAGATCCGCTGGCGGCAACGTGCGGAGAAGGAGCTGGCCGATCAGCGCCTGCGGGCCTTCGAGGCGGACCGCCTGCACGCTCTGGGCGAGATGGCCAGCGGTGTGGCTCACGAGCTGAACCAGCCCCTCAACGGCATCCGTACCTTTGCCGAAGGCGCCGCAATCGCCATCGAGCGGGGGTGGGGGACCACCCCGGCAGAGACGCTGCAGACGTACCGTGATATCGTCGAGCAGGTGGACCGGATGACGGCCATCATCGATCACATGCGCGTCTTTGCACGCGGGCCTGAGGGGTCTCAGCGCAGCTTCCTGCACATCAACGAGTCGGTCAACGGCGCCATGAAGCTCCTCGGCGTGCAGTTGCGGGTTCACGGCATCACCGTCGAGCAGCAGCTAGCGTACGATCTGCCCACCTGCCCGGGCTCGCAGAACGAGATCGAGCAGGTAGTCATCAATCTGCTAAGCAACGCCAGGGATGCCCTGGACGACCGCCTGCGCCGACAGCGAGACCAGGACCCCAGCGTGCCACCGGATTGGCGGCCCCGAATCTTCATCCGCACCGCCGGGGCGGATGGGGCCGTTCAGCTGTGTATCGGCGATAATGGCGGCGGCATACCCGAGGCCGTGGTGGGCCAGGTCTTCGACCCCTTCTTCACCACCAAACCCGTGGGCAAGGGCACCGGCATTGGCCTGGCCATCGTGCGTGGCATTGTCGAGCGGCACCAGGGTACCGTCAGGGTTGACAACCGTCCTGGCCAGGGGGTCGAGTTCGTCGTCGCGCTCCCGATGGGGCTTGGCCCTTCCCGCGTGGGCGGCGCCGCCGCTCTTGGGTCGGTGTCTCCGGCGCCCACGGGTCACCGACCGTCCACGTCCGGCTGATCGCGCGGCGGTACGCCCTGGCACCGCAGGGCGGCCCCGTGGGGCTTGTTGTCTCCTACTCGGACATGCATTATTCCCATCCAGATCTGCCTTAACCGGGGACCCGGAGGGCGCCTGCAGGCGTCCGCTCTGATCTCTGGCTCCGGATCGCCACCCGTGGGTGTCGGCAGTCGGCACCCCGGCGCCTGCCCCGCAGGCCGGGCGCGTCCGGTGAGACAGGCGCCCGGGCCGTGGCAGGGTGCGCGTCGCGCGGCCAGGGTGGGCCCGGCGCGGTACGGGCGCTGACCCGCAGCGCTGACCGCCGGTCAGTCTTCAGGAGTGGGCCGGTCACCGGAGATCGCCCGGCCCGGCCGTCGGTTGCGGGTTCGGCCCGCGCGCAAGGGGGGGCGATGAGCGAACTGGCCAGCGGTAAGGGCGACTTCGAGCTGCGTCGGCGACTGCTGCAGATGGAGATGCTCTACGAGGTCGGGCTGGCCCTCCACGGTTCTCTCGACCCGCTGTACGTCGCCGAGGAGATTCTCCAGCGGGCCCTGGTCATGGTGGACGCCCGCGCCGGCGCGCTGTGGGTGCGCGAGGCCGATGGCCGCCTGGCTCAGGTGGCGGCGGCGGGCTTCGCGCCCGCGGCGCTGACCGGCCTGGAAGCCGTGCTGGCCCGGGTGGGCGCGCCGGCGCAGCTGCAGCAACTCACCGCCGCGCCGCCCGTTGGCGCCTGCCTGTGCCTCGTGCCCCTGGCCTCGTCGCACGACGTTGCGGGCGTGCTGGTCGTTGCCGACCGGGAAATACGCGGCAGCGTTGGGCCGTTCGAGCCCGAAGACGAAGCCCTCCTGCGGGCCTTCGCCAACCAGGCCGGTGCAGCGCTGCACAATGCCCGGCTCCACCGCGACCTCGAGTCGGCTTACGCGGCCCTGCAGGAGGCCCAGAAGAAGGTGGCGCAACTGGAGCAGTTGCGTGCTCTGGGCGATGTGGCGGCCGAGGTGACCCACGCCATGCGCCACGTCCTGGGCATCATCGTCGGCCGTGCCGATATCTTCCTGGCCTTCCCGTCGGACCCGGAACAGACGGTCCGCTCCATCCTTGAGGGCGCGGCCGGCGGCCAGCAGATCATTGACCGCATCGACCAGTTCACCCGCCTGGGCGTCGGGCGACAACGGGACTGGGTGGATCTGTCGGTACTGCTGCAGCAGACCACCGAGGGCATGCAGGCACTGTGGCGCCAACGGACGGGCCGCAACGGGCCGGCGGTAACCTGGACCCTCGATCTGCCGCCGCTGCCGCCGCTATGGGGCAACCGAACCGACCTGGGCGACGCGTTCGGCAACCTGCTGCTGAATGCCCTGGAAGCCATGCCTGCGGGTGGGGCCCTGTCGGTGCGCTGCGCCCTGCGAGCCGACGAATACCTCGTCGAGGTCAGCGACACGGGTACCGGGATGACCGAGGAAGTGCGCCAGCGAGCCACGCAACCGCTGTTCAGCACCAAGGCGGACGCCGGTTCCGGCCTGGGATTGAGCATCGTGTTCCGCATTGTCGACGCCCACGGCGGTCGCCTGGTGCTGGACAGCGCTCCGGGCACCGGCACGCGGGTGAGCGTGGTCCTGCCCCGCGGGGCTGAAACGACGGCTGAAGGCTGACGGCCATGGCCAAGCGCGTCCTGATCGTCGAAAACGACATCCAGTACCGCCAGATGCTGAGCGACCTGTTAACCGGCCTGGGGTACGAGGCCCTGGCGGCTCACGACGCCTTCGAAGCCGTCCGGGCGCTGCGCCGCGAGATCGTGTCGGCGGTCTTGCTTGACGTGAAGATGCCCAAGGCGTATGGCACAGATATGCTGCGTCACCTCCGGCACCAGGGTTCTCGGGTGCCGGTGGTCGTCATCTCCGGTTACCTCACCCCGGACGTGACCCAGGAACTGATCGGCCTCGGGGTTCGACGGATCGTGACCAAACCGTTTACCGTTCGGCGCGTGGCTGCAGCGTTGGGCGAATGGGCTGATGATCAGGGCGGGGCAGACCATGGGCAGGCCGATGCATCTTGAGTGGCGCGCCCTGCAGCAGGTGCCTCTGCTGGCGGGATTGGCGTCCGCACCCGCGCGCTGCCTGGTAAAGGCCGGGCGCGTTGTTTCCCTCCAGGCGGGTGACGTGCTGGTTCAGGCCGGCGCCTCCTCCAGTGCGCTCTTCGTGGTCCTGGAAGGCGAACTCGAGGTGGAAGGACTCGAGGCCACCCCCATGGGACGCCTCAAGCCCTTTGCCACCATCGGCGAGGCCGGCTATGTCCACCAGCGCCCCAGCACGGCCACTGTGCGGGCCCGCGCGCCGACCCGTCTGCTCCGACTGGGGTATGCCGAAGTCGCTGCGGCCTGCCAGGATCACCCGGGCTTGGCGGCAGACCTGTTGCTGCGCGTTGCCACGGTGCTCGCCGAACGGGTGGAGGAAGCATGCCAAGTGGTGCGGGCGCAGCGTTCGGCTTGGGCCGGTACTGTGCCGCCGCCCGCCGCCAGCCCTCTGGCCGCGCCTGTTCCGGGCATGGCCGGCGGTGCTGCCGGTGGTGGGGAGCACGCCGACGCCTGCCCCCCTGCGTCGGGTTTGCCGCCGGCTTCGGCGGCGGGGCCAGGGGCAGCGCCGACAGCCCTCACCGGCGCTTCGACGGTGACTGACCCGCCGCCGGCAGCTGCCGGAACCCCCGGTCCGCCTGGCACCCAGGCCCCCGTGCCCCGGGCCATGCCATCGTCGCCGGGGGCAGCCGCCGCGGAAGAGGACGCCCAGGCAGCCCGCCTGGTGGGCGATTTCTACCGCTCTATCAGCGTTGAGGTAAGCCAGGAGCAGCGGCGTCTGGACCAGGACGCCGTCCTGCAGTTGCGCCGCGAGGGCTTCACCCACGACGACATTGCGCATACCTGCCGTTGGCTGGTGCGCCATCTGCCCGCGGCGCGCAGCTTCTCCCTGGTCGGGCTGAGCATTCGCGAAGCCGTCAGCGACACGCCGAAGCCAGCCGGCGAACCCCTGGGCACCCGGCGCCGCGGTTTCTCTGACCGGTAACACGGGTCGGCGCACGTACGTCGCCGCATCTCTACCGACATCGGCCGTCGAGGAAGCCAGGCCGGGGCTCGGACGACGCGCCGTTGGCCATCGGCAACCAGGACCCGCTGCAGGAAGTCGACCTCCACTTCACCTTCGTGGCCCTGCGGGTGCGCTGAACCGGCGGGTCGCGCCCGATCCCGGTGGCAGTCGGGTCGCCGGGATAGAGGCACCGCGCACGCCCGGAGCGGTGCGCTGCGTGCGTTGAGAAAACCCTGCGAGTCGGCGTCAGCGAGCCACCCGGAACCCGGGGTAGTCGCTGTCGCCAGGGCCGGTGCCGCTGGAGTCGGGCGGCAGGTACCAGATGCGCGCCGCACAGCGCACCGCCAGAGGACCGTCATCCCAGCAGCCGCCGCGCACGTAGTGGTACGACCCCGTGTGATCGAAGGGTTGCGTACTGCCGGGGTACGAAACCGCCCAGTCCGCCACCCACTCGTACGCATTGCCCACCATGTCCAGGCAACCGTAGGGGCTGGCGCCGTCGGGATAGCTCCCTACCGGCGCGCTCTGGTTGACGCCGTAACCGCCCCCCGCAGGGTTGTGGTCTTCCGGGTTATTGCACTTCTCCGGGTCCCACACATCACCCCAAGGCCAGGTGCGGGGGCACTGGGCGGCCTCGTCCCACCGCGCGGCCTTCTCCCATTCCGCTTCGCTGGGCAGCCGGCCGCCGGCCCAACGGCAGAACGCGTCGGCTTCGAACCAAGTCACGCCTACCACCGGGTGAGCCTCTGTCTGGACAAACCGCGGGTGACCGAGGTCGTGGCCAAACCACTCCTGCTCCGCGTCCCAGTATTCGGGCGCCGAACGGGGCCGATGGGCGTCCGGCCGGCGCACCGTTGTCGTGCGCCCATGCATCCTGGCGTAGACCAGCATATCGCCCTGCACCCACTCCCAGCCAGCCGGTGACCAGAACTGCGGGTCCTGGTACCCGCCGGCCTCGATGAAGCGGCGGTACTGCCCGCGCGTGACCTCATTCCTGCCGATCTGGTACGTGGGCAGGAACACCTCGTGCTGCGGGAACTCGGCCGGGTCGCTGTACCCTTCGTGGCCATTGTTGCCCATGAGGAAGCGGCCGGCAGGAACGGTGATCAAGTCGCCCAGGCGATCGTCAGTGTCGGTCACGGTAGTGTTCCCCTCTGTGTGAGTCCCATGGGCACGGTCTGGCCGGGTGATCTCCGTACCCGGTGCGCTACCTGGCCGTGCCCGGGAACCAGGTGGTGGGGGCCGGCCGTGCCGATGGGCCACGGACCCGGCCATGGGCGGTGATTGCCGGCCCATCGGCACCCGTCTCGCCTGTTGCCGGCTCGATCGCCTGTTGACGGCACGGTTCAGGAGTCCATGATCTGGCGCGCCAACGTCAGCCAGCGGCGCACCTGGGTTACGAAGGCATCGGCCTGCGACAGATGGTGGATTGGGGTCAACCCCGCCGTGCCCAGCGAGAACGGCCGGCCATGACACGTGTCGCGGATCCGCTGCAGCCTGGCTGCCATCTCGGTTTCAGTGGCGAACAGGACATCGTTCGGGTGGACGCTGATGCCCAAGCCCATGCCGTCCGGCAGGTTGCGGATGGTCTCCTCCAGGTCGGTCCAGGGGCTGACCTCCAGGGCGGCCAGGGAGCGGATCCGGAGCAGATGCTTCTGCACCGGGGTTTGGTTGCCGCACGAGTGGACATGGCGCAGCGAGCCGTGGAAGCGCTCGATCTGCAGGTACGCCGGCAGGACGAAGTCCGCGAAGAACGCCGGCGAGATGAACGGCACATTGATCCAATCGTCGCCGACCGCGCCGGCGGGCACCGGGCAGTCGAAGTGCCTGGCATAGCCACTGTACCAGCGGCTGCGCTGGTCGACCAGATGCGCCAGCAGGGCGTGGACGAAGGTCGGCCGTTCCACGGCGTCAGCCATCAGGTTCTCGTACCCGCGCAACTGTACCGCCATGTCCAGAGGGCCACGCCACCAGGTCTGGAACCCCACCTGCAGACGGTGGCCGACCAGACGGTTGATGTCTTCGTACCAGCGGAGTTGGCGCGGCATCCAGCCCGAAGTACCGAAGTCGACCATGGGCACCAGCCGCGGATCGGGGGTGCGCGTCATGGGGTGGTCGGTCTGGATATTCGGCACCCCGGCCGCGGTGAACGCCACGTCCATGCCCACATAGGTGTACTCGGGGTAGTGTCCGAGCCAGGCGGCGATGCCGTCACCCAGCCGCGCGTCGTCCGGGATGTTCTCGAAGCGCCACAGGCGCTGCCGCAGCGTCTCCTCGCAGTAGAAGGCCGCATCGGTGAACAGGCGGTTGATATCGTAGCCCCACAGGTGATGCCAGCACACGGGCTCCTCCATGCCAACGCAGATCGGCACGCCGTGCTGGCCCCGACGCTGGTTTTCCGGCGACGCCATGGCGACCTGGTACTGGTCCAGGAGCCGCTCCAGTGATGCGTTCATCGGTTCCTCATCGATACGGCTACAGGTTCACCGCGTAGGCCATCAACCGGCGGTACTCGTCCAAGACCGAGCACAGGGCAGCCACTAGGGCGTCAGGGCCGGCTGGCTCCACCTGCGCGTGCGGCGTCTCCAAGACAATCTCGAAGGGTTTGGGGTGGGCCTCGGGCGGGGCGCTCAGCACGCCGGGGAACCACTGGCCGATCACTCCGTTGTCGGCCACGAAGCCATCGATCACCCCGGCCCGATTGCGCGGTAGCAGGCGCTCGGCGGCCGCCAGGGCCGGTTCGATCAGGTAGTGGGTCAGCATGCGGCCGCCGACGTAGCTGTAGAACCCATGGCTGGTGTCGTCGGTGTGCAGGGCGATCAGGCCATGGAAGGCCCGGCGGCGCAACTCGCCCTCCAACAGGCGCACCTCAGGACGCGTGGCGCCGGTCCAGAACATGCGGTTGAGGTCGCCGCCACCCCGACAGTGACGCGTACCGTCTTCCAGGCCGGTGGGATTGCACACTGGGTACGCGCACAGAACGTAACCCCGACCCATCTCCGGCGCGGCGGCCAGTTGGCCGAGGAACCGGACCATGGCTTCCACGCCCTCAGGTTCGTCGCCGTGCACGCCGGCAAACAAGCCGATGACCGTGGCGTCGGAGCCGCTCGCCGGACCCGTGAACTCGTAGAGAGGGATGGCATACTCACGCCCCTCGGACACGAACACGGCGCCGCGCTCCACGCGCAACGTGGTCGACTGGGCCGCGATGGCATCCAGAGGCGCCAGCAGGCGGCTGGCCGGTGCGCGCGGGGTAAGGGCGGTGCGGGGCGTCTCCATGGCCGAAGGCGACAACCTACACCGCTCGAGCCCGCGCCGCAATGGCGCGGCCCGGGGGGCGGCACCGAGCCGTCGTGCCGCCCCGCCCGGGCGACGGCCGGTACCCCCGACCCTGGCAGCCGTCCGTCAGTCCAGACGACCGAACCAGCCTCGGCGGGCCATCCATTTCGCCACCTCGAGGACCGGCAGGACCGTCAGCGAGACGGCCGTGACCACCACCCAGTCGAATAGCGTGAGGTTCACGGTGTTGAAGGGCAACTCCAACGCCGGTACGGCCACTACCGCCACCAGCATCAGCAGGTCGAGGGCGACGGCCATGTTGAGCCAGGTGTTGGCAAACGGCCGCCTCAGAACTGAGTTGCGGTCAGACCGGTAGTTGTAGGCCTTGAAGAACTGGATGAGTACCAGGGACGCGAAAGTCATCGTCATGCACTCGGTCAGCTCGCGCCCCGAGTCAAGAGCCCAGGCAAACAGACCCAGGTTGACCAACGCCGACCACACCCCGCCGATCATCATCAACGTGACTACCGGCCGGGTGAAAATGCCGCGTCGCGGGTCGCGTGGGCGACGTCGCATCAGGTCTTTCTCGGGCGGGTCAACGGCCAGGGCCAACGCCGGGAGTCCATCCGTGGCCAGGTTGACGAAGAGGATCTGTACCGCCGACAGTGGCAACGGCATGCCCAACAGGGCTGCGCCCGCCATCAACCCGATTTCGCCGACATTCGACGAGAGCAGGTACATCAGGTACTTGCGGATGTTGCCGAAGATCCAACGGCCCTCCTCGACCGCCGCGACTATCGAGCTGAAATTGTCATCGGTGAGGGTCATGGCGGCGGCTTCCCGACTGACATCGGTGCCGGCGATCCCCATGGCAATGCCGATATCCGCCTTCTTCAGCGCCGGTGCGTCGTTGACGCCATCGCCGGTCATCGCGACCACCTGGCCCTGCGCCTGCCAGGCGCTGACGACGCGCAGATTGTGCGCCGGCGAGACCCGCGCATACACACCTATGTGATCTACCTGACGCGCCAGGTCGGCGTCGTCCATGGCCTCCAGTTCGGTCCCCGTGACAACGCGGTCGCCTGCCTTCAGCAGCCCCAGTTCGCGGGCTACGGCACGGGCTGTCACCGGGTGATCGCCAGTGATCATCACGGGGCGGATGCCAGCTGCTTCGCACACGGCGATGGCGTCGCGCGCCTCTGCCCTTGGGGGGTCGAACATGCCAGCCAGACCCAGGAAGGTCATCTCGCGCTCTGCCTCCGTCAGGTCTGCGGCTGGGCGGGTGGCTACCGCGAGGACTCGCAGTGCTGCGTCGGCCATCGATTGCGCCTCCTGCAGGATACAGGCGCGTCCAGCGTCATCGAGCGGCTGCTCGCCGTCCGCCGACTGCCACCGCGTGCAGGCGGCGAGGACTACCTCCGGTGCCCCTTTGGCGTAGGCGCGACGACCGCCGCTGCTGTCGCCGTGCAATGTCGTCATGCGCTTGGTCTCAGAGGTGAAGGGCACCTCACCAAGCCTGGGGTAGCGCTCCTCAAGTACGTCCTTGTGCAGACCCGCCTTGGCCGCGGCCACCACCAGAGCGCCTTCGGTGGGGTCGCCTTTGATCACCCATCGCCCCTCCTGCTGCACCAGGCGCGCATCACCGACCAACGCCGCGGCCTGCAGGAACGCCTCCATGGTCGGGCGGGCGGCGGTGCCGCCGGTCGCGAAACGGAACTCGCCTTCCGGCTCATACCCTGGGCCGGTGACCTCGATCCGGTGGCCGGCCACGTACAGGGCTCGCACCGTCATCTCGTCCCGTGTCAGCGTGCCGGTTTTGTCCGAGCAGATCACCGATGTGCTGCCGAGTGTCTCCACGGTCGGCAGGCGGCGGACCAGTGCGTGCCGCCGAGCCATGCGCTGGGTGCCCATGGCCAGAGAGATGGTGACCACCGCCGGCAGCGCCTCCGGAACCACGGCCACGGCCAGGGCCAGGCCGAAGATCACCATCTCCAAGACCGGTTGTCCGCGCGTGATACCCAACGCCACGATGGCCACCACCAGAACCACGGCCGCCTGCGCTAGGCGCTGGCCCACACGATCGAGGTTCTCTTGCAGGGGCGTTCGTCCCGACTCCACTGACTGCAGCAGGCCCGTGATCTGCCCGAACTCCGTCTCCATGCCGGTGGCCACCACCACTGCCTGGCCGCGGCCGTAGGTGACGGCGGTGCCCGCATACACCATGTTGCGGCGGTCCCCCACGGGCAATTCCGCGTCTGCCAGCGCCGGCAACGCCTTCTCGGACGGCACGGACTCGCCCGTAAGGGCGGCCTCTTCCGTCTGCAGGTTGGCGGCTTCGATCAGCCGGCAATCAGCGGGGACCTTGTCGCCGGCCCGCAGCAGCACCACATCGCCGGGCACCAACTCGCGGGCGGGGATTGTCTGTTCGCTGCCATCGCGCCGCACCGCGGCGGTCGGCGCGGCCATGCGGTGCAGGGCCTCGATCGCGCGCTCAGCACGGTATTCCTGCACAAACCCCAGTAGCACAGCAAAAGCCACGATGGCGGCGATGGCAGCCGACTCAAGTCCATGGCCAAGCACCGCGGACAGGCCGGTGGCCACGAGCAGGATGACGACGAAGACGTTCATGAACTGGCCAGCGAGGATGCGCAGCGCGGTGGGGCGACCTTCCATTCGTAGTTCGTTACTGCCATGCCGGGCCTGGCGCTCTAGCACCGAGGCGCTGGACAGACCCGCGGTGGTGGTCTCGAGCTGCGCCAGGGCGGCGTGCGCGTCAACTGTATGCCATGGTATTCTCGTGCTCACTTCCGGCCTCCTGGGCAAAAAAAAAAGACCCCCGCAACGTGGCGTTGCGGTGGTCTCGCTGTGGGCATCGGCCAGCCGGGAGCAGCACCGGGGTGGCGCTCCGTATTGACGACTGACCAACCTGCGCGTGGCAGGCAGCTACTCCCCGACCGACAATACCAACAAGTAACGCTGGCTGGACGGCAGTCTGTCAAGGGCATGGCCGATGCGGCCTGCTTCCGGCGGGTCCTGCGGTCCGTGAACCCGGCCAGAGAAGCGACGGCAGGGCCCATGGAGGACTCCCGGCAAGGCGCACCGCGCTCCCTGGCCACCACCGTAGGAGCCAGGGCCGGTTCGGCCCGGCCCTCGCGGCGACCTGGCTGCGCCGACTCTGGCGCTGGAGCCGCGCGACGCCGATCTTCCCGGCCGGGCAAGGGGGACGGTTTACACCTCTGCGGCCAGGTACCGATGTCCACCACAGGGCTCAGCGCCACGGTTGAGGTGCTGGTCTTCACCTACGACCGCGAACAGAGCGGTTTCGCCTGGGTTGAGTTGGTGACGCCGCTGTCAGGCGGCTGCGACCCGGACGCCCTGCCCTCGAGCTTGCCACGCCCTTCTGCCCGAGCAGAACGGTCTGTCATTCCACCTCGTGGCGCTGGGAAGCATCCCGCCTGGTGCTCACCTATGGCGCGGTCTCGGACGCCGCGCCACCGCCGCACGCGGCGCGTGTGCAGGACAGCGCCGTGCTCACCTCGGATGACCCTGCCCGTCCCCCTGCCTACCCGGGTGCACGGCCACCAGGTGGCTGTCCATGCCCTGCAGCACCTGTCCGGCTTGGCGCGTGGCGACCCGTACCTCCGGGCCGTGACGCGCAACCCTCAGGTTTGGCCCGTGTGGCAGGCGCTCCGACGCAAAGCCCGCGGTCTTTCCACGGCATGCCACGACGGGGCCCACGCGTCTGCGCCGACCCACGCCAACGGCCAATGGTTTCCTCTGACTGCACGAACTGGTGGCGGCCCGGGCTCGGGCGGCGCCGCTGTGGCACCCTCAGCGGACAATAGAGCGGGACCGTTGATCCGCCGTCGGTGCTCCAGTGGCCCAGCCGTCCCGGGGGTCGGTGGTGCCTCGCCCTTGCGCCGAGCGCGCGGGCGCCGTGAATTTCCGCCCTGGGTGTGGCGTGCGCGTGCCACACCGAGGCTGCCGCGACCGGGCCCGGCTACCAAGCCCCGGCCCTGACGCGCGGCGCCATCCGGATCCGCCAACCCAGCGCCAACTCCGCGAAAGGAAGTGTCATGGCGAAGCAACCCAACCTGATCCTGTTCGGCATCGACAGCCTGCGCCGGGATCACATGAGCCTGTACGGGTATTCGCGGCTGACCACGCCGCATATCGACCGGTACGTAGCCGGCGGTTCGGTGTTCCTCAACCACTTCTCGCCCCACATCCCGACCACCCCCGGCTACACGTCGATGTTCACCGGCATGGATGTGTTCGGCATGGACGTGGTGGCCCTGCGTCACCTGGGCGGCCTGGCGCCACACCTGGAGACGCTTGCCGAGACCCTCGGCGCGCGTGGGTACAACACCACCTGTGTCGGCTTCGGCGGCAACGCGGCGTCGCGCGGCTTCGGCACGTACATCGAGTTCTCGGGGTGGGGGCCGGCGCAGACCGGCGGTCGCAGCCCCAAGGCGGAGAACCTAAATGCCGTGGCCATGCCGGAGCTGGCGCGCCTGGCCGGCGACGACAAGCCCTTCTTCCTCTTCCTGCGCCACATGGACCCGCACTCCCCGTACCTGCCGCCGTTGCCCTTCGAGCGGCTGTTCTACCACGGCAATGAGTGCGACCCCGGCAATACCTCGCTGGACGACATGAAGCAGTTCAAACCGTTCCGTGACTACATCACCAGCTGGCTGCCCCCGGGCTGCACGGACAAGGACTACGTGATCGCGCAGTACGACGGTGCCGTCGCGTACATGGACGCCTGCATCGGCAACATGCTGACCCAGATCAAGGCGCTCGGACTGGAGCAGGACACCCTGGTGGTGTTCACGTCCGACCACGGCGAGACCCTGCACGACCATCACTGCTACTACGACCACCACAGCATGTACGACCCCACGCTGACGATCCCGCTGGCCATGGTGTGGCCCGGCAAGGTTCCCGCCGGCAAGCGTTTCAGCGAAACCACTCAGATGAAGGACACCGCCCCCACGATCCTCGACCTGATGGGCATCAAGTCGCCGATCAAGCGCGATGGCCGCAGCCTCAGGCCGCTCATGCAGGGCAAACCGCGGGTCACTGAACCGGAGTTCTACATCACCGAGTGCACTTGGATGCGCAAACACGGTTGGCGCACACCGCAATGGAAGTACATCCACGCCCTGGAACCGGATTTCCACTTCTTCCCTGAAATCGAGCTCTACGACCTGATCCGCGATCCCGAAGAGAACCGCAATATCGCCGCCCAGGAGCCCGAGGTTTGCCAACTCCTTGAAGCCCGCATGCAGGCGCACATCACCCGGCGCGAGCAGGAGACCGGGCGCCAGAACCCGATCTACACCAACCTCGACTGGCACGGCAAGGGCTGCGGTCCGTTCACCTCATCGCAGCAGGCGTACGACTCGATGTACATCGGCTCGATGGTGTCGGCCCAGCAGCTGCAGGCGGCCAACAAGCCGGACAAGGACCTCAAGGAGCAGCAGACCCAACGCGGCGACAAGCTGTGAGCTGAGTCACACCGCACCGGGCCGTCGGGCCGTGGCCATGCAGTCGGGCTGCGGATCCGACGGCCGCGGTTCGCGGCGGCGGCACGGGCGCCCGGCCGGATCGCGCTGGCCTCGCCGTCCGCCCGCGCCGTTGCTGGTTCGCGCCAGCCTTCCGGTTACCGATGCGGCGGGCCGCTCGACCCTGTTGTTGCCGGTTCGCGCTGGCCTTTCCGTCGCCGATTTGGCGAGCCGCCCGCCCCCGCTGTTGCCGGTTCGCGCCAGCCTTTCGGTTGCCGATGCGGCGGGCCGCTCGCCCCCGCCGTTGCCGGTTCGCGCCGCCGTTCCACCGGTCCCTGCCCGGCGCCCGCCAGAAAACCTTTCGCCCTGCCCCAGGGATAGCTTGGGCCCTCCGGAAGCGTTAACATAGACGCGGGAAGGAGAACCCAGGATGAATATTGAGGGAACACCGAAGGAAGGCTGTGCGGGCCTGCAGGCCCCCCGCGAACTGGGCCATGGCCGGCGTGCCCGGCGCCGCCTGTTCCCATGGTTAGCCGCAGGTGCGCTGTTGGCCTTGTCCTGGTCCCGGCTGGCCGTCGCGCAATACGATCCACGATGGCACTGGTGCACGGTCAGCAGCGGCGACTTCACCCTGTACTACCCGGCCGGCCACGAATCGTTTGCGCAGCGCGTGCTGTCGCTGACCGACGAAGTGCATGGTGATGTCAGTGGGTACCTGGGCGTCAAACCACGGCGCTGCCCGGTGGTGCTCAACCCGGGGACCGATCTGTTCAACGGGTTCATGAGCGTCCTTCCCAACCGCATCTCGCTGTACGAAACACCACTGTACACCGTACGGGGCTTCGGCCCCGGGTCTGACCTGGTGGACATTGTGTTCACCCACGAGTACACCCACTACGCGCACATCACCACCCGTCTGGGGTGGTATGGCCGCCTGGCCACGCTGCTCGGCGATGGTTTCGCCATCACTAACGGCAATTCGCCGGGTTGGGTGGTCGAGGGGGTGACGACCTGGAACGAGACGCAATTCACTGACGGTGGCCGCGGCCGATGCGCCCTGTTCCGCGGGCAGATGCGCTCCTTCGCCGCCGGATCCGGGCTGTGGGGTCTGTCCGCTGCCGGCACCTCGCCGCCCTACGCGCCTCCGGGCGACCGCATCTACGCCGCCGGCTACCACATGGTCGAGTACCTGAACCGCACCTATGGCGCCGACGCGGCCGCTCGCCTGAGTCGCTATCAGGCCCTCAGCCCCCTGCGCGGCACGCGCGGGGCGCTCGGGCACGTTACCGGCGTTTCAGCACGGCGTTTCTATAGCGAGTTCCGTGCTGACTTCGAGGCCCGGGCGCAGCAGACGTTGGCGGCCGTCCAGGCCGAGGGATTGCCGGCTGGCAAGGCGGTGATGGCGGCGCCGCTGGACGCTTTTGGGGATGCCTTCTGGACCGAGCGCGGCACCCTGGTGGGAGTGCGGGCCGGGTACAGCCGGCCGACGGCGCTGGTCGAGGTCGATCCGGCCACCGGGGCCCGGCACCCGGAAGTCCGAACCGGCCGTATGGCCCCCGTTTCCGGCCGCCGGTTGCCCGACGGTCGGTTCCTGTTGTGTGAGGTGTACCCGCACCCATTGAGTCCGGATTTGCTGGCCACCACCGATCTGGTGCTGTTCGATCCCGCCACCCGCCAGCGGCAGCGTTTGACCCGCGGGCAGCATCTCTTTCGTGCCGATGCATCGCCTGACGGCCGCACCGTGGTGGCAACGCGGCGTGAAGGCATGTGGACCGGACTCGTGCTCCTCGATGCCGACGGTCAGAACCCGCGGTCGCTGGTCAGCCTGCCTGGCGTCTATTTCGATGCGCCTTGCTGGTCGCCGGATGGTCGGCGCATCGCCGCGGTGGCCAAGAGCGGGCCGAAGGCGGACATCGTGCTGGTGGATCCCGCCAACGGCGCCATGGAACTGCTGTTTGCCGCGGACGTGGCCGAAGACAATGATCCAGCGTTCTCGCCGGACGGGCGCTGGCTGGTGTTCGCTTCCAGTCGCAGCGGCGTGTGGAACATCCATGCCTGGGACCTGCAGCGTCGCCGGCTCTGGCAGGTTACCTCGGTGCCGTACGCGGCCGCATCGCCGCGCGTCTCGCCCGACGGCCGCGTCCTGTCGTTCACGAGCCTGGAGCGCGGCCTGGAGCAGGTCTGCGTGCTGCCCTTCGCGCCCGAGCAGGGGAAGGCCGTTGCCGTTGAGCCCGCCGGGCCGCTGCCGCCTCCCGATCTGGCACGACTGCAGCCTGATGTCCGCTTCCAGGGCCGGCCCGGCATTCCCTGGGAGGCGTACAAACCGTTCATCCATGTGCCGTGGTACAGCCGCGACAGCGTCACTGAAGCCGTCGGCGTCGCGCTGGCCGGTGCGGATCCCATCGGTCGGCGGGCGTACAGCGCGGTAGTGGCCTACGACACCCGCGCGCAGCATCTCGATTACGACGCCACGGTGTCCGACCACCTAGGGTGGCCGGTGGTGTTCGCCCGCGCCTATGACCAGGCCCGCAGCGGCAGCACCCTCGATCCGGGCCGCCGGTACCAGTACCGCGAGCGGGGTGGCGAGATCGGCGTAGGCCTGGCCGCTCTGCACCAGGTGGTCCCCAGCAGCATCCGTTCGGCCGTGCGCGCCGGCGTGCGCCTGCGTCGTTACTCGTCCCTGGACCCGGCGGTCGTCGTGACCCCGGCGCAGGACCAGTCGTTGGCCGTGTTCGGGGCGCTGCAGCTGGCCCGTTCTACCGACGCCACGCCGCGCGATCTGGTGCCAGGTTGGGGGCAGGAGTTGCGTGTGGAGCACGAGCAGCGGTTGGCTTCATTGGGCGGCGACCTGCCGGGCCATGACCTGGTGCTGTCGGCCACCCAGTACGTGCCGGGAGCATTCCGCCATCAGGGCCTCGCCCTGCAGGCCACCTGCCAGCTCCAAGGGGGGCAGTTGTACCACGACAAAACCGGTAGCATACCGCGCGGGTACGACCAGGACGATCCGGCCGGCGACCTCGACCTGCGCCGCAACTTGGTGCTGCGCGCTGAGTACCACTTCCCCATGCGGTACACTGACGTGGGCTATGGCCTGCTGCTGTACCACAGCTACCTGCTGAAGGGTTCGCTTTTTGCCGACTGGGGCGCCGGTTGGCGAGGCCGCCTGGACCCGGCCGATTGGGCCCGCCGAGCGCGCTGCACCGTGGGGGGGACGCTGACTGACCGGGCTTCTTTCATGGGGCTGCTGCCGCTTGAGTACGGCCTGGAAGCCGGCTGGAAGACGCGCGAAGCGCAGGGGTATGCGCGTTTCCTGGCCCGCACGTGGTTTTGAAGCCACCGGTCCTGGCCACCGGGCGACGGGATCCTCGGCCAGTTTTCTGAGCCCTTGACGCAGTCCCCGGGGCGCCCGCGCGCCTTGGCCTCGCCGGTGCGCTGACGGCACCCTTGGCCGGGCGCCACGTTCGTGCGCGCCACGGTTCCGGCGCGGCGACCACGGCCGTCGTCGGCGTGGTGACGCGGCCGGCCGCGTCACCGCGTCCGCCTCAGCCTCACTGGTGTGCCGACGGCACCCTCGCGTACGCCACGCCCGCGGCGCGGATGCCACGGCCACCGTCCGCGTGGTCACGCTGCCGGGCGCGTCGCACGCCCGGCGCGGTCAGCCAGCTCACCATCCATGGGTTACGCTCCCGATCCCGTCGCGCGGCTGCGCGCGGGCACCGACCTCACCGTCAGCCCTCTGAACCCGCCGCCCGCGTCGCCGCCTGGGGCCCTGCTTCGGTCCAGCTCTCCGGACGACCTGCTGTCGCGGTCCGGGAAGCTGGATGCCCAAGCCGATGCGGCCGCCGGCGACGGTCAGCCTGGTCCGCTCGTCCAGCGTGGCACGCTGCTTGCATTGGGTCTGGCGGTCCGCACTCTTGGGCGGCTCGGTCGCTCCCCGGCCCGGCGCCTGGGGTGGGCAATAGCCGCGGTCGCGCGGCTCGAGGGCCGGCGCGATTTCCTCCCATCTCGGCCGGCGCGATCGTAGAATATGGACAGGTGGGCGAGCGGTCCGGCGGCAATGGCGCCACTGCAGACCGCGCCCGGCGCACCGCGAGGGTCCTGCGTATGCGGCGGTTGTGGGCCAGCCTGAGTCTGTGGCCAATGTGTTGGCTGGTGGCGCTCGTGGCCTGCCATGACCACGAGCGGAACAATCCTATGGACGCGGCGCTGACGCCTGCCGTGTCCATCACCTCGGTCAACGTGGACACTCTGACCGGCCGGGTGGACCTTGAGTGGACGGCCTATTCGGGTTCGCAGCCGTTCGGGGAGTACCGCGTCGTCCGTAAGGCCAAGGGCATGGACGAGGTGACCTTGGCTGTTCTTGCCGATCCCACCCAGGTCGCGTACCAGGATACCGCGGTGCGGCCTCAGGTG
>CAITNQ010000526.1 GCA_903893785.1 uncultured Gemmatimonadota bacterium | reverse complement strand
GTCGAACTGCGGCCCGCCGCCGCCATCACTGCACCGCCCGCCGCCCTTGCCTGCGTAGCGTCGAGCTGCGGCCCGCCGCCGTCGTCACTGCACCGCCCGCCGCCCTTGCCTGCGTAGCGTCGAGCTGCGGCCCGCCGCCGTCGTCACTGTCCCACCCGTCCCCTTACATGCGGGGCGACGAGCCCTCGCCGGCGCCCGCTGCCGGGCCGCTGCCGGGACTACCCGCGCCACTGCCCATGGCACCGCGCGCGGGCGCCGACGCGGTACCCATGCTACCGACGCCCGGCCCCACTACCGGGTCCAGGCTGAGGGCCCGGTCGGCCACGCCCACCTGCTGCAGCGCCGCCACCGAGGCGTAGAAACCGGTCAGATCGCCCAGGTACCCGGTCAGCGCTTCGAGCACCGCGGCAAAGGGCAACCGCGCCACCTGGTATTGAACCAGGGTGCTGGCCACGGTGGCCTCGGACTGCACTAGCAGGGAGGACCGGTACAGGCGGTTGCTGGCGGTCAAGGCGGCCATGAGATACCGGCGCTCGTCCAACCGCTGGGCCAGCACCCGGTGCACCGTGGCCAGCTGGTCGGCTGCCGCCTGCCGCAGCTGTTCCGCGGCAGCTACCTCACGATCCTGTTTGCGGCCCGCCCACAGCGGGACGCCCGCCGCCAGGCCCACTTGCCACATAGGCGCGAAGGTAGTGCCACGCGGCATGATGGCCGTGGTCATGGTCAGGTCAGGACGGGTAGCGCGCCGCGCCAGCAGCAGTTCACGGCCAGCGCGCTCCAGCGCCGCCTGGGCCTGCCGCAGTTCGGGGCTCTGGCTCTCGGCCTGGGCCAGCGCCACCGCCGAATCCGCGATGACCGGATCGGGCAGGTCGGCCAGACTGCGGCCCGGTAGGTCGACCCCGGCCGGCGCTTCACCCAGCGTCCGCTCCAGGGCCAACCGGCGCTGCGCCACCTCGGCCGCGCTCAGCAGACGCCGTTGCTGCAGCCGCGTGCGTTCGAGCTGCGCCCGCAACAGGTCGGACTGCGCCCCGTCACCCGTCTCGTACCGGGTGCGCGCCAGACCCTCAGCCTGACCCCACAGGGCGTCGAAACGCTCCAGCACCGCCTGCTGGTCGAACGCTAACCACAGGTCCAGGCAGGCCCGCTCGACGTCGGCTTGAACTTGCCGACGCACGCGGTCCAGGTCCCCGTCCAGTTGGTCGGCCGCCAGGCTCAGGGCAGTGGCGCGCAGCGGGCGCGTGCCGGGCCAGGGGAAGGTCTGGCTGGCCATGAACGACAGGTAACTGCTCTCCATACGCCCGATCTGCAGGCGTCGGAAACCGTCGTTCTGCAGGCCCGCGGTCACGATCGGCTCAGGCAGGGCCGTGGCCGGGCTGACCCGCTCGCGCGCGGCCCGCACCAGAGCTTGAGCCTGAGAGACTTCGGGCCGGCCTGCCAGCGCCCGTGCCACCAACTGGCGGACCCCCGGGTCGTCGGCCAGCGCCAGACCGGTCGGCACGGCCGGTGGCCGGGGTGTCAGCGGCAGCTGCGCCCGCGCCGGCAGACCCGCCAAGGCGAGCACGCCGGCACACGCCACCAGGAGCCGGAGGCGACATCCGGCCCCCAAGGGACGGGGCCGGTGCCGGGGGACGGCGGGCGCAACTGACAACTCGACGGGGTCTGGCACGCTGGCATGCATATCCATGTGGCTAATATGTCCGGTCGGGCGCGGCGGCGAAAGCAAGGCGGCCAACCCCGTTGACGTCGCCCGACCGGGGCAAGGGCAGATCGCGCCATCGGCAGAGCAGGCAGGCCCGTTGACGTCGCCCGACCGGGGCAGGTACGAACCCAGCCATCCGCGGTCAGACGCGCCCGCTGAGGTTGCCCGACGGCCGCAGAGGTAGCGCAAGCCCTCAGTAGGCGGCCAGTGCGCTGCGGTTGCCCGACAGGGAAGGTGCATACCGAACCAT
>CAITNQ010000525.1 GCA_903893785.1 uncultured Gemmatimonadota bacterium | reverse complement strand
GGCATCATCTACCTGGCGGGCCAGATCGTCCTCCACGCTGTGATCGCCCTGGCGTCCACCTACCCGCCGGAAGACCGGCCAGCAGCCCGCACGGCGATCCACGACACGGCTTCGCTGTCCTCGCATCACACCGCCGTCACCCCAACCCGCGCTCGCTGAGCGCAAGGAGTCCTCCATGCCCGCGTTCCGCATGCCCGCCGCCAACGGCGGTGCCTTTCGCCCTCGCGTCAAGTTCAACGCCAAAGCCGGCCGTGTCTACCGCATCGACCGCGTACAGCAAGCGGACGGTCGGGTGAGCCATGAGGTCGAGATCACGGACCAGTTCGCCTTCTACCTGGCGCTGGAGTCGTTCGCCGACGGCTGGTGGCACCGCGAGACGTTCAGGGAGCTGCTCGCGCCGCTGGGCGGCACGCTGCCGCCACGACCCGACGAACGCGACGCCAACAACAAACCGCTCTGGATCTACCAGGTGAGCTGCACGATGAAGCTGGCAGCGGCGGCCGGCGGCGACCTGCGTGTCTTCTCCAGTGGCGCCCAGTGCGTCCTGGAGAGTCTCGACAAGCTGTACTCGGAGTGCACCGCCGACCCCAAAGGCAGCGGGGACGAGATGCGGCGGTGGGTCCCGGCCGTGCGCATGCTCCGCACCGAACCGATCAAGGGCGAGAACGGCGTCAACTACGCGCCGGTGTTCGAGCTCGTGAAGTGGGTCGAGCGCCCGGCCGACATGCCTTACGAAGCCGCGGGGGCCTCGGCTCCGGCGCCCACGGCCACGCCGGTTGCCAGCCACGTGCCCACCAACGGCAGGACGACCGCAACCCCGGCGCCAGCGTCCGCGCCGGCGACACGCCCCAATCCGTTCGACGAGGGCGCGGAGACCGACGCATCCACCGACGACGACCTCCCATTCTGACCCCCTCCACATCACCGCCTGGGTCCGGCTGTTCCACCCCTCCGGACCCAGGCACCGCTACCGGAGGCGACATGATCTTGGCACTAGACCCCGGACCTGTTGACACCGCCTACGTGATCTTGGGTGACGACTGGCGCGTCCGCCAGGCCGCCCATGTCGACAACCAGCGCATCCTTGGCCTGGTGATCCCATCCCACGCCGGGCAGGTCGTCTGCGAGACCATGCAGTCCATGGGCATGGCCGTGGGCGCCGAGGTCTTCGAGACCTGCATCTGGGTCGGTCGGTTCTGGGAACGCACGGTGGCGGTCGGCCTGCCGTTCGCCCGCGTTCGACGCACCGACATCAAGATGCACCTGTGCGGCACGACCCTCGCCAAGGACCCCAACATCCGGCAGGCGCTGATCGACCAGTTCGGGCCTGGCAAGGAAGCCGCCGTCGGCACCAAGGGCGCGCCAGGGCCGCTCTACGGCGTCACCAACCACTGCTGGAGCGCCCTGGCCGCGGCCGTCACCTGGTCGCACGCCGCGCAGGAGGCGGCATGAGCGCCTTGCCGCAGCAGACCGCCTGGCCGCGCACTGACCGCGCCGCCGCCGCCCTCGAATGGCAGCATGCCGGCGCGCGCCTGCTGCCCCTGTACTGGATCCGCGAGGACGGCAGCTGCGCGTGCGGCAAGACCGATTGCGGCTCGCCGGGCAAACACCCCATCGCCAAGGCCGCGCCACGCGGGGTCCACGACGCCGTGTCCGATCGCGAGGAGATCGAGGCCTGGTGGGCGCGGTACCCCCAGGCCAACATCGGCGTCGCCGTCGGCGACCTGTTCGTCGTCCTCGACATCGACACCCGCGCCGGCGGCGACGAGGAGCTCGCACGCCTTGAAGCCCAACACGGGGCTCTGCCCGACACGCCAGAGGCACAGACCGGCGGCGGCGGCCGTCACCTCTTCTTCGCTCCCGACGACCGCGTGCGCAACAGCGGCTCGGTGATCGGGCCCGGCATCGACACCAAGGGCACAGGCGGGTACATCGTCGGGGCCGGCAGCAACCATGCCAGTGGCGGCACGTACGAACACGATGCCGTATTGCGCCTGGGCGACATCCCGCTGGCGCCGGTCCCGGAGTGGATCATCGCGGCCTTGTCTGGCACCGCTGTCCCACGGCCACGCCTACCCGACGTGATCCAGAGGAGTACGCGCAACCCACACCTATGGCGCGAAGCCTGCAATCTGGTCCGCCGCGGGTGGCAAGCCGATGAGATCGTCACCGCGCTGCTGGCCCTGAACGAACGGTGCAACCCGCCCGGCGCGCGTGAGTATGTCGAGGCGCTGGCCAAGCGGGCCCGGGCCACCTACGCCCCCGCCGGCACCATGGCGCTCACCGCGGCCGATGCGGCCACCGGCGACTGCGCCTTCGACCCCCAACTCGCCACCGCCGGCCAAGACCTCGAGGCGGAACTCGTCACCCTCAGCCGCGCCATCGCCCCCAGACCGGCGAAAGCGATCTACACCTTGACCGACGTGGGTAACCGCTACCGCCTGGTGGACCGGTACGGACACCGAATGCGCTACTGCGCCGCCCTGGGGCACTTCCTGGTATGGGATGGCGTGGTATGGCACAGGGCCACTTGCGGCCAGGTGACCGAATGGGCCATCGAGACGATCAACGCCCTGCCGGAAACCGAGCGGAACATGCACAGAGTGCCCGGCCGCAAGGAAGGGGCAGAGCAGGACGCGCTCCCTGCATGGGTGAAGGCCAGCCAGGCGGCCGCCCGCATCGACGCCATGGTGCGTCTGGCGCAGTCGCACCCCGACCTGCAGGTCGACATCGACGACCTGGACCAGCAACCCTGGCTGTTGACCGTCCAGAACGGCACCATCGACCTGACCACCGGTCGCCTCGCGCCGTCGAACCCCGCCAACCTGATCACCAAGCAGGCACCCGTGCGGTTCGACCCCAATGCCACCGCGCCCCACTGGCGCCAGTTCGTCAGCCAGGTGTTCGGCGGTCGCGAGCCACTGATCCAGTTCGTCCAGGAGTTCGTTGGCTACTGCCTCACCGGCGCCACCAGCGAGGCGGTCATGCTGATCCTGCACGGGCAGGGCAG
>CAITNQ010000524.1 GCA_903893785.1 uncultured Gemmatimonadota bacterium | reverse complement strand
CGGCGCTTCGCCACCGTCCGGGGTGAGGACCTGACCATAGATGGCCACCCACTGGTCCGTAGGTAGTACGGGGCCGTCGTCGGCCACAACCCGAGCTGACGGCGTCCCCGGTGCCGGCGACCCCGGGTAGGTCAGGGCCATGGCCTCTGCGACCTTGACCCAGTACCCCAACAACGGCGACATGATGCGCAGCGTGTTGAAGCTGCCGCCCGTCGGCAGGTAAAGCTTGGCGCCCACCAGTGGCAGGTTACGGCTGGTCCGACTCGTCTCGAAGCCCTGAACCTGTAGCAGCCCTGCTGTCGTGCTGGCAACCGCATGCCGAGTAGAATCCACGGTAGTAGCGAGGTAAGACACCAAGTTGAACCCCGGCCCGAGTGGGATCGGCGTTGTGCCGTCGACGATCCGACCCGTCACCGTCAACGTGCGCGGGGCCCGCATCTTGATCCAGTACCCCAGGCGATGATCCGCCGCCCGGAGGGTGTTGAAGGGTCCGCCTGTCGGCGTATATAGTTTTGCGCCCGTGCCCGTCCCATTGACGTGCAGAGCGGTGGTTTCGAAGCCCTGCATTTGGAGAAGATCAGCGGCGATTGGGGCGACGATCGCCTGTACCGAGTCGTTTCGTGTATCGACCGGCCACGATACCAAGTTGAACCCCGTCGCTAACTGCAGCTGCACCTGACGCAGGTGCGACGATACCACAATGCCCACGGTCGCTGAGTCCTTGCCGCCGTGGCCATCGTTGACCGTGACGACGACGCTGTGGGACCCAACTTGGCCGTAGTCAGGCACCCATGTAAGCACGGAGTCGCGTACCACCGCCCCAGGGGCGCCATCGCCCACTGTGTATGTCAGGCTATCGCCGTCCGGGTCGATGGCCGACAGCACTACCGTCAACGTGTCCCACTCAGCCACCGCCAGGTTGCCCGGCGGCGACAGCGTCGGCGGGCGGTTCGTGGGCGTAACCGTGATCGTCACCTGCTCTTCATCGTGACCGCCCAAGCTATCGTCGGCGGCGAAGGTTACCACATAGCTTCCAGCCTGGTCGTAGGTGGGGCGCCACCCGAAGACACCGTCGACCAGACTGGCGCCAGCAGGGGCATCACTGACCGAGTACGTGGCGCGGTCACGATCCAAGTCTGTCGATGACAGCATGACGGTCAGGCTATCGACCTCAGCAACTGACTGTGGGCCGACCGGAGACAGCACCGGCGGTCGATTGTCCACCACAGCCCGGGCGTAGATGTCCGCCCTGGCAACATCGCCGAATGAAGTCCAGACAACGGTCGAGCGGGTGGGGATTCCGTTAACGCGGATCCGTAGCGTTTCGCCGGCCACCGCACCCTCATCGACAACCGTCTCGGGGTCATCGCGATAGACCGACAGGAAACCGTACTGACCCGCCTCTGCTACCTGGAACCACCCCGCGGTGTTGCCGGAATCGTCCAGCACATCCACCACCGTGCCCACCGGCGCCGGGTCCCCGGCCTCGGTCAGAACCGTGCCGTAAACGGTGATCCACTGGTCGGTTGGGGTCAGGTTGGTGAACGCGGACAGGTCGGTGACTACCTTGCGAACTCGGTCCTCGTAGATGCCAGCAACATCCGGCAGTATCTCGTCGACGTACAACTCACCACGCGTCCCGACAGCGAGGGCATACGGCGACACCGTGGCCTGTGTGGCCGAACCACCATCGCCAGTCGAGCCCGGCGCGCCTGTCCCCGCAAACGTGGTGATGGTGCCATCAGCGGCAACACGGCGAACGCGGTAGCCGTCAAGTTCGGCGATATATAGGTTACCGAGCAGGTCCAGCGTAATACCATACGGCCCATTGAGTTGGGCATTGGTCGCGGCCCCGCCGTCGCCCGCTGAACCGAGTACACCCGTGCCCGCGACGGCCGAGAGAGTACCGTCCAGGCTAAGGTGGAAGACGCGGGAGAGCTCATGATCGGACACGAACAAACCGCCCGCTGGGTCGACAACCAAACGCGGCGACGAAAGGCTGAATCCAGCGCCAGTCTGAGGTCCCGCGACGGTACTCAGATTCCCCGCCGGATCGACGCGGGTCACGCGGCTGCGATCGCCAATGTAAAGGTTGCCGGCCGCATCCACGGCCACATCACTTGGCGCCCACAGCTGAGCTGCCGTAGCCGGGCCGGGGTCGCCGTCATAGCCAGGCACACCGGTACCGGCAACCGTCGTGATGGTGCCGTCGGGTGAGACACGCAGGACGCGGTTGCCGTAGAAATCGCAAAAGAAGACGGTACCGTTAGCATCCACGGCAATGCCAACTGGTGAGGCGTAGCCCGCGATCGTGGTGATCGTGCCATCTTGAGCAACGCGCCGGATCCTGTTGGTGTTGTGCCCGGCGATGTACACAGCGCCGTCGGGCCCCACCGCAACACCTCGCGTCATGCCGATGCTGGCCTCGGTCGCCTGCCCACCATCACCCCCCGATCCCCCGCCGGCGAAGGTCGTGATGTAGGATGCCACTGCCGGTGCGGCTTCGTTGACAGTCACCACCACCGTGTCCGGGGCACTCATGGCCGCCCCGTCACTGACTGTCAGGACGAACTGGAAGGTACCGGTGGCGGCAGCTACGAACGTCGGCCGCGAAGCTACCGGGTCGCTGAGCGCGATGCCTTGAGGTGCTCGCCAGAAGAAACGCAGCGAGTCGCCCTGGTCGTCGACGCTGCCGGTGCCGTCCAGCTGCACTGTGGTCCCGGCCGTGACCGTCTGGTCCGGACCCGCGCCCGACCGCGGTGCGCTGTTCCCGGCGTTGGCGGCCATCAACAGCAGGCGCGCGCCAACATTGAAGCCGTCAGGGTTGGGCGCGTAGTAGCGTTGCGCGGAACGAGTGAACGCGGCGGCGTCAGTCAGGCACCCACCGCGATGTTGCCGCTGCGCAGGGTCAGCCGGACCCGCGGGATCAGTACTGGCGCTGCCTGTGTAGGGACCGTAGTCCTCAACCCACTCCCACACGTTTCCGTGCATGTCGTGCAGGCCCCACGGGTTCGGCAGCTTCGTGCCCACGCTGTGGGCATATGGCTCGCCACTGTCCCAT
>CAITNQ010000523.1 GCA_903893785.1 uncultured Gemmatimonadota bacterium | reverse complement strand
GCGGCCGCCGACCGTCGCCCGGTGCGCTGTGGGCCCCGCGACGGGCTCAAGTCGACCTGCGCCGGCCCGGTGTCGCCGATCCGGGCCCCACCGCTCGCGTCGGCTCGCCGGGACCCGCGGGCCCCGGCGCCTTCCGTCATTCCGGCAACGGCTGGTCGTAGGTGGGGCGGTGAGCGAGACGCTTCATACCCAGGCGCAGCAGGGCTTGCGCCCCGGGTTCCAGGCGCACGGTCAGATGTCGCCCATGGATCGCCTCCGGCGTGGCGGCCGGGCCATCGGCGACCGCCTCGGTGAACTCGTGCTCGGCGCAGCCGCCGGCCTGCACGATCACTTCCTTGGCCCCCAGCACGTCGGTGTTCACCAACTGCAGGTGCACGTGGTCGTCCTGCACCTGGTCGACCAGGGCCGCCACGCCCGTGGGCAGACCCGGGCGCCGGCATTCGCGGTCGAAGTAACGCAGCGCGGCATGGACCATGCCACCGTGGTATACGGCGGCCGGCGTACCCATGGCCATCTGCATCAGGCCCTCAGGCACCACCGGGTTGACGTTCTGCCAGTGGTGGACGTCCTGCCAGTCGGGGCCGTCGTTCCAGGTCCGCCAGTCTAGGCTCTCGCTATCGATCTGGTTCAGACGCCGACGCATCTCGGCTTCGGTGACCGCCAACACGCGCTGCGGGAAATCCGGATTGCGGCCCACCGTGTACTCGAACCATTCGTGGACGTGGAAGCTGCCGGCCTTGCCGCACCCTGGCAATGGCTGCGTTGACGGCAGCGGGCGGTCACCGTACTGCTCCTGTATGCGATCCATGTCCTGCTGCTGCCGACCCACCGCGTAGGCGTGCATGAGCAGACGCAGGGTCGGGCTGGCCGTGTGCGGGATGAACTGGAACCATCCCTGCGCTCCGTACCGGTTGGGGATCATGATCTGGTCGCTCTCTAGCCGGCGCATCTCCCACAGGCGGTCGGCCTGGCTGCGGAACAGGTCCAGCCAACTTGGATCGCCGGTCAGCAGGGTTGCGTTGCAGCCCGCGTTGCACAGGGCTTCGAGCATGACTGTGCCGCCGTGGGGCCAGCGCCAACCGTAGTAACCGCCCCACCAGTTGCCCCCCATACGCTCGCCGATCTTGCCCGTGGGCCCGACATTGTCGGGGATCAGGCCGCCGTTGGCGCGGGTGCGCTCCACCCACGCCTGGACGTAATCCAGCACCCACTGCCGGTAGCGCTCCTCGCCCGTGTAGAGGTAGGCATTGGTGATCAGACTGGTAGCGTTCAGGTTGAGCGGCACATCGCCGGGCACCATGCGCTCGTTCATCAGCTTGAGGATGCGGCCGAAAACCTCGTCGTCGGTCCAGTCTGCCTTGACGAACGGGTCCGTGGCGTCAAGGCCAGGAATGTCTTCGTACGGGGACAGGTAGTGCGACAGGTTCTCGCGGTGAGTCAGCCAGTCCAGGGCCGTCATCTCGAAACAGGGACCCTTACCGCCGTTGATGGGCGAGCGGATGATCTTGTGCACCGGGTCCCAGTTGGGTGCCGCCGGGTCGTCGCCCGTGTACATGGCGGCGAACTTGAGGGCCCGTTGGCGGTCGACATAGTGGGTCGGATCTGCCAGGCCGAAGTAGTGCAGGTAGGTGTACGACTCACCGTGGTGCATCCAGTCGTAGTAGCTGTCGAACTCGCGGGTCACGGTGCCGAACTGGGTGAATTGCCAGGTCACGGCATTCCACAGTCGCCGGCCGAGATCGTGCAGTTCGTCGCTGCCGCCGAGAACGTAGAAGAGCGGAAACGACAGGTAGCTCTCGTACCCGTCGTCCGAACCGTCCATACCCGGCCAATCGTCGCGCCAGATGAAGGTTCCGTCGGGACGCGTGTATTTACGCACGAAACGCGGGCCGGCCTGATTCATCAGGTCGATCAGGTAGCGTTGCCGGAGAGCCCAGTCTGGCGGCGTCGTCCGACCGGTGAATTGCAGGGTCTTCATCAATGGCCTCCGCGGGCCGGCGGACCGGCCTCGGCACAGGTAGCGGGGAAGGGGCGACTGCCCGTCGCAGCAGGCCAGCATAGGACGTACAGGCACTGTCTGTCAACCCGTGACCGCCGACCGACGGGGGTTCGCCTGGGCTCCCGTCTGACCACGGCCTGGCCGCTCTTGGCGGCACGCCTGCTCCGAACGATCTTCACCCGGGCTGTGGCCCCGTGTGGGCGTTGCCGGGCCGGTTTGCGGCGCGGTACCGGCAGTGCCAGGTGACCGTTCGGCCGCGCCTGGTCGGTCGCCGGATGCCGACCTGACCGGCAACGGATCGGGCCTTCCCGGCGTCCGGCGTCGCGGGGCGAGTTAGTGCCGGAGTGCTGGCGGCACGCCCAGGACCGCCTGCCGTTGGCTGGCCCGGCGCAATACGCGCCTGGCACCTGACGGGCGTCGGCGCCGCGCGTGCGGTACCGGGTCGAGCGGGCCATGTCCCAGGTCGGGTCGAGCCGCGTCGGCGCCGCACGCGGAACCCCGTGGGCCTGCTGGCCGTTGCGGGCGTTACCGCCATCCGTTCTGCCCGACCCAGTAACCCAGGAGCTCCCGGCCATGAGCGAAACCGCGGTTCAGGCGCTGGCGGCGTTGAGGACCTTCGACACGCCATCCATCACCAATGTGGTGGCCACCTATCCGCAGCACCCGCTGTGCCTGGGACTGTACCATCCGTGGCACAGCCACTGGTACACGGACCAGACCCTGCGCTGTATGTACCCGGAACTGGGGCCCGTGGCGGGACACGCCGTCACCTGCGTGTATGGCCTGCCTGACCCCGGCTATGAGCGACTCACCTTCATGGACGTCATCGACGCGCTGGATGCCTCGCCCAAACCGAGCGTGCTGGTCCTGGCGCAGCGCTTCCCGCCGGCGCTGGCCGCCAAGGTGGGCCTGGCCGGCGGCAACATGACGGCAGCGGTCAAGGCCGTCGGGTGCGTGGGCGTGGTGTCCGACGGGCCATCGCGCGACATCGACGAGATCCGGCCCATGGGCATCCAGTACCTGCTCACCGGGGTCTGCGCCGGCCACGGTCCCATGGCGGTACAGGCGGTGAACGTGCCGGTCCACGTCGCCGGGATGGACGTGGCGCCCGGCGACATCGTCCACATGGATGAGAACGGCGCCTGCCGGTTTCCGGCCGGCCGCCTGCTGGACGTGCTGGCCAATGTTCGGGCTCTGGCGGAGGAGGAGGAGGCGCGCATGGCGGCCCTGCAGAAGGCCCGCGGCGCGGGCGAAGTGCGGGCCATTTTCGGGGCGCCCCGGCCCGGGTGAATAGGGCGCCGGCCTGGCGGCTCACGGGCCCGGGCAGGGCGCCCGGGCCCCGGGGCAACAGCCGGCCGCGGGCCCCGGTGATCGCTGGCCGCGGCTGCCGGCAGGCGCCTGCCCCGCCAGCCCGACGCGATCGACACGACGGAGGCCGGACCATGCTCACCGTGACCGATGGCCTGAAGGACACCGGCGAAGCCGTGCTGTTTGCCTTCGATGACCACGCTCTGCCCCTGCACAGCGGGCTGCAACTGCAACTGCACGGCCATCGCACGCCCTGCGGTCGCACGCGCGTGGTCTTGTCGCCGGGCGGGGCCAATGCGCCGGACAGCCGCGCCGTGGTCTACTACGGTTCGGTGTGTCGCGTGGGCGCTGAGCTGTGGATGTACTATCTCGGCCAGGGCGACGACGCCGAATGGCTGCAGCGCGTCTGCCTGGCGCGCAGCGTCGACGGCCGCACGTGGCAGCGTCCTGAGCTGGGATTGGTTCCGTACCGCGGTTCACGACGCAACAACCTCGTGGACCTGAACCAGGGCCGTCACCACGTCCAGGCCTGCGTCGTGCTCCACGACGCCGATGACCCTGATCCCAGCCGGCGCTTCAAGATGGCGTTCCAGTGTCGCCACTACCGCAACCGCTTCGCGGTGGCGTTCAGCGCCGACGGCCTGGTGTGGTCCGAGGCGGCGGGTAATCCGGTCGGCCAGCACCTCGAGATGGCCGGAGGCGCCAGGGTGGGGGGGACCTACGTGCTGTGCGGCCAGGGAGGCCGCCATGGTCCGCCGCCGCGGCAGTTGATCACGCACCTGTCAGTCGACTTCGAGCACTGGTCCGAAGGCTTCTGCGTCGGGCTGCAGCGCGCTGCGTCGGCTACCCAACGGCCCTGGGCCGGCAACGACGGCCGCCAGGTCCATCTGGGAGCCGGTCTGTGGCACCGGGGCAACGTTGTGGTCGGTTTCTACGGCATGTGGAATGGCCACGCGTCCAACGACCGCCGCCTGGTGTCCATGGACCTGGGACTGGCAATTAGCAGCGATGGCCTGCACTACCGCGAACCCGTGCCTGACTACCCCATAGTGGCCGCCGCCGAAGACGGATGGGCGGAACTGCCCGACTTGGCCGCCACCACTGGGGCGCCGGCGCTGATACAGGGGCAGGGTTGCGAGAACGTCGGTGACGAGACGCTGTTCTGGTACGCGCCGTGGCCGGAGCAGCGCAGCGACGGCGTCCGCCTGGCCACCTGGCCACGCGACCGCCTGGGCTCCCTGCGAGCCCTGGGGGCAGCCGGCGGCCACTGCGTCTCGGCCGTGATCGACGCCGGGGCGCCGGCGTTCCGGATATGGGTCAATGCAGAGGGCCTGGGTCCCCACACGCGGGTAACGGCCGAGGTGGTGGACGCCTGCTATAGGCCGGTGGCCGGGTACCGCCGGAGCGACTGCCTGCCGGTTGAAACCTCGGGCCTTCGTCTGCCCCTTCGGTGGGCGTCCGGCGACGTGGTTGTCGCGACGCAGCCAGTGCGGGTGCGCCTGGATCTGACCGGCATTCGTCCTGAAGACGCGCGTCTCTACGCCCTGTACCTGGAGGCGGTCAAATGAGCGCCACCCTCTAGCCGCGTTGACGGGAATGCCGCCGCAGCCTGGCTGCCGACGGTCCGGCTGCTCCCCGAAGCGGCGAAGGCGGTGCAGGTCAGAACAACGGCAAGCGGGCCAGGAAGGCGCCGACGGCGAGCGCCACGGTCAGGTTGAGCAGCGCCGACGCGGCGCAGGTCCGCCAGCCCCCCTCGCGCCACAGGGTGGCCAATGTCGCCACGCACGGAATATAGAGCATGGTAAACACGACCAGAGTCAGCAGCTGACCGGGCGTCAGTACGGCCCCGATATCCTCGGTACCCAGAGCCGCCGCTAGCATGACCAGGGCCAGTTCCTTGCGGAAGACCCCCAGGAAGAGCGCGATGCCGGTGGCTGCGGGCAGCCCCAGGGCACCCGTCGTCAACGGCTCCAGCAGCCGGTTGACCCAGGCGTCGATGCCATAGTACGACAGCGCCGCCAGGACCACACTAGACACCACAATGATCGGCCAGGCCAGGAGCAGGAAGTCGCGCAACCGGAACCACACTTTGCGCGCGGTTACGGCCAACACCGGTGGTCGCAGCGGGGGCACTTCCATCACCAGACCCAGACAGTCGCGACGGCCGCGGCGCGACACCGCGAAAGCCACGGCCACGGCCACCACCATGCCCCCCAGATACAGGCCGGCCGTCCATGCCCCGCCCAGATACCGGGCTCCCAGGGCGAGGATGATGACGCTGCGCGCCGAGCAGGTTGTGAACGGGATCACCAGCATGGTGATCAAGCGGTCGCGCGGGTTTTCCAGGTTCCGGGTCGCCATCACTGCCGGCACGTTGCAGCCGTAGCCCAAGATGAGCGGGACCACCGACTTGCCGTGCATGCCCGCGCGGTGCAGCAGACCATCCACCATGAACGCAACGCGCGGCAGGATGCCAGTGTCTTCGTACAGCGCCAGAAGCAGCAACAGGGGGACCAGATAGGGCAGCACAATCCCGGCACCGGCGATGACGCCTTCGGCCACGCCCAGCAGCAGGGCGGCCGGCAATCCTGCATCCAGTCCGGCGATCGCCTGGCGCAGGTACCGGAAGGGACTCTCGATCCAACCGGACAGCGCATTGCCGCAGTAGTAGGCCAGGTAGAAGGCCAGCACGCTGGAAGCCACCACGGTGGCCAGGCCGCCCAATGGCGTGGTGACCCAGCGATCGATCGCCTCGCGCCGTCCGGGGCGGCGACGACGGTGGGTGGCTACCTGCTCGTACACATCGAGCACCAGGGCATGGCGGTGCGATGCCAGCACGCCGGCCTCCGACCAGCCGTGCAGTTCCGCCAGCTGTCGGCGTTCGCGCTGGGCCGTGGCAACGAACTCAGGTGCTGCTGCCTGGGCGCGGCGCTCCAGGTCCTCGTCCATCTCCAGCAGGCGCAGGGCGACAAACCGGTCGGGCATGGGCAAGGACGACCGCAGCGCCGCGGGGTAGCGCGTTGCCAGTCGCCCCAGACACTCCTCCACGTCGCGGTCGTAGCGGGGTTGCACCGGCTGGTAGGGGCCCTGGTCCACGGCCAGCACCTGGCGGAACAGCGCCTCGATACCCGTGCCGCGGATGGCCACTACGGGGCTGATGGCCACGCCCAGCGCGTGCGCCAGGCGGTCAGCGTCAATGTCGATGCCCTTGCGCCGGGCTTCGTCCATCATGTTGAGGCACAGTATTACCGGGATCTCCATCTCGATCAGCTGCAAGGTCAGTTCCAGAGACCGCGACAGCAGTGAGGCGTCGACGACATTGACGATCAGGTCGACCTCGCCGGAGAGCAGGAAGTCCCGCGCCACCCGCTCGGCCGGGTCGTGCGACGAGATCGAGTAGGTCCCGGGCAGATCGATCAAGCGGATCGGCTGGCCACCCACGCGCAGGGCGGTCTCGGCAAAGGCCACTGAGGTGCCGGGAAAGTTGCCGGTGTCGACGCGGAAGCCGGCGACGGCGTTGAACAGCGTCGACTTGCCGCAGTTGGGCTGGCCCGCCAGGGCGACGACGCGAGGTTCACGTGTCGGCGCCATCGTCCGGACCCACCTGAATGTGACCGGCCAACTCGCGGGCGATCATCACCCGGGCACCGGTGGCCCGGTCCTCGATCAGGATCGGGCCCGCGAAAGGCGCGGCCCGGACGAACTCAATGCGGCGTCCCACGGCGATGCCCAGGGACTGCAGTCGCCGCGCCGCGGCTGCATCGGGCGGCAGGGCTCGCACTTGGACTCGGGTCTGCCCATCGAGATCGAGCAAGGTCACCTGGGTTCCTCCGTGGGGGGGCGATCGCACCGCACCCGGTTGCAGGCGTGCTGCCGATGGCTGCTGCCGGGATCCGCCGCGCGCCGTTCTCCGGCCGCGGCGCAATCGGCACACCAACCCACCAGTTCCAGGTGATGGTAGGCCACGCGGAAACCGTGCTGACGGGCCACCTCCTGCTGCAGCACCTCAAGTGCGTCGTAGTGGAACTCCACCTTCTTGCCGCAGGAGTCGCACACCAGATGGTCGTGGTGAGGGCGGCCCCAGACATGCTCGTACGTCGCCGCACCGTTGCGCTGCTCTTCACCGAACGTGGTCCGACGAATGATGCCGGCGCGCTCGAGGGTGGGCAGGTTCCGGTAGATAGTGGTCATCGCTACCCGGGCCCCGTACGCGGCCAGTTGGCGCTGTATGCTTTCGGGCGTGAAGTGGCTCGAAAGATCGCAACTCACTTGCAGGAGCAACGAGCGCTCACGCGTCAGTCGGCCGCCCTCCTGACTCAAGTGGGCGAGCAACTGATCGGTGCAGCAACGCGCGTTGCTGCGGCACCTCCGGTCACAGGAAGGGGCAGATTCTTGTTGCATATGAGTACAAATAAGGCGATCCGGCGGGCCTTGTCAACCGCGTTCGTCTGGCGTTCCGGTGGGCCAGGAACGGCGACCGGCCAGCGCCTTCGGCTGCTGGCGGTCCAGGCGCCGGGCGGCGGC
>CAITNQ010000522.1 GCA_903893785.1 uncultured Gemmatimonadota bacterium | reverse complement strand
GCCGCAGCTCAGGGGTCACGACCGGGCTTCCGACACAACGCCCCCCACAGGGCTTGGCAGGCGGCCCGGTCCCGTGCCGACCCCCAGGTCAGCAGGGCCAGCGCCGCGGCAAAGACCAGCCCGCCGGCCACCAGGCGCAGGCTTGCCGCCGGGATCCCGGCAGTGGCGGCCCAAGCGGCCACGGCGGCCAGCCCCGACTGACCGCCCCCACGCGCCAGGTCAGCCCAGGGCAGCACCCGCCGGCCCCAAGCCATCTGCCGGCCAATGAGCGCCAGGAGCACGGCAACCTGCACATAGGTTGCCAGCACGGCAGCGGCGGCAGGGACCAGGAAGGCCCAAGTCGCTCCCTGGGCCTGCGCCGCCCCAGTCAGGAACCAACCCAGGCCGGCGCTCAGCAGGAGATCGAGCAGGCTGGCCCACACCGCCCAGTGGGCCCGGCCGATGGCTACCAGGACCGGTCCGTACACCGCGCAGCGCACCGGCAGCGCCAGCAGCAGGAGCCGGAAGACCCACACTCCCGAGGCGTAACTGCCGGGTAGGTACACGGCCATAAAGGAGTGGGCAAAGACGCTCAGGAAGGCGAACAAGGGCATGACGATGAGCGCCAGACGCGACACGGTCTGGCACCACAGGCGATGAATGTCGCCGGACCGTTGGTCCTGGTACAAACGGCTGAACTCAGGGACCAGCACGGTGACCACGGCCCCGAGCAGCAGGCTGACCGGCACCTCCACGGCGGCGACGTGGTACTGGGCGACCACGGCGGCGCTGAAGAAGCAGGTGACGACGAAGCGATCGGCGTACCGTGACAGCCCGCCCACAGCGTCGTTGAGCCACACTGGCACGGCACAGCTGGCCAGCTCGCGCCAGTTGGCGTCGGGCCCGGAGGCAGCCGCTGCCGCGCGCCGCTCCACCAGGGCCCAGCCAACGCCGGTGCGGAGTACCGCCACCAGCGAGAACGACCAGAAAACGGCCGCCGGAGACAGGCCCAGGCCCACGGCCGCGCCGGCCGTGGCCACCTGGCCCACCGCCTGCAGCAGGGCCAGCAGCGCCTGGGCCCGCACGCGGCCGGCAGCCACCAGCAGCGCATCGATGGCGCCGCCACTGACGGTAGCGAAGAGATAGGGCAGGAAGGGGATCAGCAGGCCCTGCAGCGCCCTCGGGGCGACCACCGCCTGCGGCGCCAGCCAGCCCACCAGGGGGGGGGCCGCCAACGCCAGGATGGCAACCAGTAACGCCGCCGCGCCAGCCAACGCCAAGGCCGCCTGGCGGCCCAGTGTCGCCCTGCCCGCCGCGTCTCGCCGGGGGTGCAGATACAGGACGGTAGTCGGTAATCCCAGCAGGAACAGGGGCACCAGGCTGCTGCCGAGGACCCATACCACAACCCAGATCCCGACCTGCTCGGCAGGCCAGGCGCGGGCCAGCAGGGCGTTCACCAGCAGCACCGAGGCGGTGCCGGCAGCCCTGGCCAGTCCCACCAGGGCCACTGTGCGCGTCAGGCCGGCAGCCATCGAGCGCTCAACGCACGCCCACCATGGCCACATAGGCGGGCCGGTGCACCATGGCGTTGGCCAGGCGGTCGACCAGACGCCAACCCAAGTACGGCCAGCGGCGGCTCAGCCGGGGAAAACTGAACAGAGCGAGGCCCTTGTGGTGCAGGAAGACCGCTGGACCGGGGCGCAGCCCGGCCGTTTCCAGGCATTGGCGCAGATCGCCCGCGTCGTAACTGCGCAGGTGCGCGTTGGCCGGGGTTAGCTGGTTGCAGTGGATGCACAGGTGCCAGAGGATGCGCTCGCGGTACGGCACGCAGACGAGCAACCGGCCGCCTGGCCGCAGCACCCGGGCCACCTCCGCCAGGGCCCGTTCCGGCTGGGCCAGGTGCTCGAGCACTTCCGACAGCACGGCGGCATCGACGACGGCAGTCCCCAGGGGTAGATGGTACCCGTCCGCGACGGTCACGCGTGTCAAGGCGGCATATCGGCGGCGCGCCGCAGCCACGCCCTGCCAGGCGACATCAGCGGCACATACCCGCGCACCGGCTCGGGCGCATTCGGCCGCCAACCAGCCTGAACCGCACCCCAGGTCCAGCAGCTGCTCGCCCTGGCGCGGGGCCAGCAGGCGTACCAGGGTCTGGACGCGGCGCTCCTCGGCCGCCTGGGAGGCGGGGTCGAGAGCCGTCGGATCTACGATCGCCAGCGCATCGCGCTGGTAATGGGTCAGATAGTCGGCCGGCACAGGAGCAGCCGGTGACGCCGCCGCCGGGCCCACGGCGCTCAGGGCCCCACGGTCGGCCGGGGACAGGACCCCGCGGAACGCAGGTCGGTCACGTTGGTTCCGGGGGTTCGGTGTCGGCCAGGGTGCGCAACATGACCATGCGCTCGGCGGTCTCCAAGTCGGGCCCCGACTGCAGGGCGTTGGCCTCCAGAGCCCGAACCGCGTCCTGCAGGCCAGCAAGCAGGGTTTCTTGCACCGTGATCTGGTGCTGCAGCGACGCGGCCTCTTCCTCAGCCTTGCCCGCCTTGGCCCGCAGATCGTCGACCACCGGCTGGATTTCCAGCAGTTGGGACCGCAAGCCACGCAGACGGATTGACGTCAGCAGCTTCGTGCCCACGACGCACAGCACCGCCAGCAGGGTCAGGATCATCTCGGGCTCTCGACCGCAATGCCGGCAGCTACGGGGCCGCCGGTCCGGGTGGCCTGCCAACGATACGGGCGGGGTGCCAGGGTGTCAATCGCCGGTCCATTCCCCGCTATCGTAGGCCGGGTGACCCGGCCTCCTTGCCCACCGCGACATGCCAGCTAGATTGTGCGTGCCGCGGTGGCCCGCGGCGTTAGCCTGGGATGCACGCCAATGAGCCAGTTCGTCGATTCGCTGCTCGCCGCGCCACTGCTCGCCGACGGAGCCATGGGCTCCCTGCTGTTCGCCAACACGGGCCGGCTGTCCGAGCCCAACCACGTGTATGAAGCCTTCAACGCCGACCGTCCGGACTTGGTGCTGCAGGTGCACCTGGCCTACCTGCAGGCGGGCGCCCGCTGCCTGACCACCAACACCTTCGGCGCCCACGGCGACCATCTGGGACCGTTGGGCCTGGGGCCTCGGGCGGCCGAGTTGAGCGCCGCCGGCGTGGCCGTGGCGCGTCAAGCCATTGCCATGTACCAGCAGCAGAGCGGGGCCCCGGGCCCGCATTTCGTCCTGGGCTCGGTGGGCCCTTGGAGCGGCGCCGACGAGGCGGCCGCGCCCGACACGGCCCAACTGGCGGCGCTCATCGACGCAGGGGTCGATGCCGTGCTGCTGGAAACCTTCACCGACCTGGACCGGGCCGCGCGCGTGGTAGCCCGCGTCAAGGCCTGCGCCGACACGGTGCCGGTCATCGTGGGGATGGCCCTGCAGCACCGCCAGGACACCGGCTGGAGCCACGATCCGGCCGCTTTCGTGGAGGCCATGGCGGATCTGGGCGTTACCGTCGCCGGCGTCAACTGCTGCTCGCCACGGGAGGCGGTTGCGTTTGCGCAGGCCGCCGGGGGGGTACCCGCGGTGCGCCACCAACGCGTGCTGCTTTCCGCCATGCCCAACGGCGGCGACTTCCAGCGCATCGGCCACCGGTACATGACCGGCGTCAATCCTGAGTCCATGGGCAGTCTGGCCCGCCAACTGGCCGATCGCGGCATCCACCTGCTGGGCGGCTGCTGCGAAGTCCATCCGCCCCACATTCTCGAGATGCACAACTACCTGCGCAGCCGGGCCGGGGGGCGTTCGCTCGTCAGTCCCGTCTCGGCCACGCCCCCGCGGTCATCAAGTGAACAGGACCGCAAGCGCCGCAACGGCGCCCTGTCCCGCAAGCTCATCGATGGCCAGTTCGCCGTCAGCGTCGAGTTGCTGCCGCCCCGCGGGACCGGGGGACTGAAGGCCCGCCTGGCCTTTGTCGAGGCCCTGACCCGCTCCGGCTTGGCCGATGCCATCGACATCACCGATGGTTCACGGGGCATACCCCTGATGCCGCCGGGCGACTTTATCGGCGTGGTCCGCACCCGTCTGGGTTGGAGCGACGGCGACGCGCTGGAGATGATTCCGCACTTCACCACGCGCGATCTGAACACCATGGCCCTGCAGAGCCGCCTGCTGGGGTACTGGGCCCGCGGCATCCACAACGTGCTGTTCGTGACCGGTGATCCACCCAAGATGTCCCCGGGGTACCCGCGTTCGAGTGCCGTGTTCGACCTGGACTCGGTCGCCATGATCCACTATACCCACGCGTGTCTGAACGCCGGGGTGGACTTCGGCGGCCAACCACTCGGTCCGCCCCCCGAACCACGCACCCGCTTCACCATCGGTTCGGGCTTTGAGCCCGAGGCGCTGGACCCAGCGCATGAGTGCCGGAAACTCGACCGGAAGCTGGCGGCCGGGGTCGACTATCTGTTCACCCAACCGGTGTTCCGCCCCGAACCGCTGGACCTACTGACGCCGTACCGCGACCGAGCCGCGGTGCTGGTCGGCGTTCTCGTGCTGACCAGTCTGGCCCATGCCCAGCGCATGGCCCAAGTCCCCGGCGTCCTCGTGCCGGCGGCCACGCTGACCCGCCTGGCGCGCTACGACGCCGTGGACGATCAAGCCCGCGAGGGTCGGCAGATCGCCGTCGAGCAAGTGCGGTGGGTGCGTCAGCAGGGATGGGACGGGCTCTACCTGATGTCGCCGGCCACGCCCCAGCCCGTACTCGAGGTACTGGGCGGTGGGCTGAACTGACTCACGCCTCCGAGGCGGCCG
>CAITNQ010000521.1 GCA_903893785.1 uncultured Gemmatimonadota bacterium | reverse complement strand
GCTGGACGCTGTACCAGGCCTGGACCGGCCGCCGCCCCCCCTTCGATCCCGCGGCTACGGCGGCGGCCTGTTGGGACACGCGCCAGCATCGCGAGATTGACTACCTGGCGCCCGAAGCCCTGGTGGCGGCCGCGCGCCGGGTGCGCGGCGGCCCGGTGGCGGTCTCGGAGAGCCACGACGCGACCAACAGCGGCGCCCCGGGCGACAGCACGAGGTTGTTGGCCGCGCTGACCCACCAGCCCATCGGCGAAGGCGGCGGCCTGGGATTCTGCGTTGACCCGGCGGCCGTGGCGTTGTGCGCCGAAGCCGGCGCCGGCGCGACGCTGCGGTTGAGCATCGGCGGTCACAGTGACCCGTGGTCGTCGCCGCTGCCGGTGACGGCTCAGGTCGAAGCCCTGGGCGAGGTAAGGTTCGTGCTCAGCGGCCACGGGGGTCACAATCTGCCCGTGGACATGGGCCGCATGGCGCGTATCCGGGTCTGCGATACCACCATCATACTGGTCGAGCGCACAGGTCCGGGGAGTTCGCCCCTGCTGTACGAGGCCGCCGGCGCCGACCCGCGAGCGGCCAAGATCGTGTTGGCCAAGAGCCCCGAGGGCTTCCGCCGCGACTATGAACCCTTTGCCGCTGCCATTCTTTACTGCGCCGCCCCGGGTTGCGCCGGACCCTATCTGGAGCAGCTGGACTTCCGCGCCGTGAACCGGCCGCTGTTCCCCTTCGACCCCACCCAGACGCTGGCCGAAGCCACCTGGGCTGGTGAACTGCTCGCAGGAGACACGCTGTGATGAATCCCGTCAGTCACGATGAACTGCTGCAACGGGCGCGCCAGGTGCTGCCCGGGGGGGTGTGCGCCGCCACGCGCCTGAACCGGGCCCTGGGCCATCCGGTGTACGTGCGGCGCGCCGCTGGCGCGCGCCTGTGGGGCGTCGATGGGCAAGTGCTGCTGGACATGAGCTGCAGCCACGGTGCCGCTCTGCTGGGCCATGGCCATCCCGCCGTGTTGGGGGCCTTGGCGCAGGCGGCCGAGATGGGCCTGTGCTGCTCCTCCGACACCGAATACCACGTCCAACTGGCCGAGTGGTTATGCCGCCTGATCCCATCGGCCGCGCGGGTGCGCTTCACCAACTCGGGTACCGAGGCGACCCTCCACGCCCTGCGCCTGTGCCGCGCTGCCACGGGCCGCGATCGCATCATCCGCTTCACGGGTCACTTCCATGGTTACCACGAATACACGTACATCGGCGGCCACCCACCGCTTGAGCAACTGGACCGCGCCGGCCTGTTCCGCGAGTCAGCCGGTATCCCGGAACCGATGACCCAGTTCATCATCGCCCTGCCGTTCAATGACCTGCCGGCGGTCGAGCAGGCGCTCAAGGAACAGGGTGAACAGGTGGCGGCCGTACTGCTGGAACCGGTAGACTTCAACAGCGGCGGCATCGGCCCGCAACCGGGCTATCTGCAGGGCCTGCGCGAGCTGACGCGGCGCTACGGCACGCTGCTGTTCTTTGACGAGATCCAGTCCAGCTTCAAGAAGAGCACCGGTGGCGCCCAGCAGGATTTCGGCGTCACGCCCGACCTGTGCACCATCGGCAAGTCACTGGGCGGCGGCCTGCCCTTGTCAGCCATTTGCGGCAGTGCGGCATTGATGGACCGCTTCAAGCCGGTGGGCGATGTCCAGCACAGCGGCACCTTCAATGCCCCGCTGCCCAGCATTCTGGGCGGCCTGGCGTTCTTGAGCACGATCACGGAGCCGGCCTTCTACCCCGAATTGCTGGTCCGGTGCGAGCGCTTCTACCAGCGCCTGGACGGCGTGATCGAGCGCCTGGGGATCCCGGTGCAGGTACCCCGCCACGGGCCCCGGTTCGGCCTGATGATGGGCCTGGACCACCCGCCGATCGATTACCGCGACGCCTTGCTTCATCGGCCGGAGCTGATGCTGGAGTTTGTCCGCCGCACGGTAGCCGGTGGGGTGTACTTCCACGACTACGGTGGCGGGCCCTGTCACCACGGCTTCAGCGCCGCGCACACCGATGGGGACCTGGAGCAGGTCTTGGGCGTCATGGAGGATGCCTTCAAGGCGATCGCGCCGCTGTTCTGATACCGACACTGCCAACATGGCCAGACCGACGCATACCGTCGGTTCCGGCCGAGGGGTCGCCGATGGCGGTTGGGCGCCGCTGCCCGGCCGCCATCGGGAGCCGCCATCGGCGGCGTCAGCGGTGGTCCAGCACCTGCAAGTCAAGCGGCGCCTCGCCGCGGTCCTCGATGGTGAAGCGCAGCCGGCCGAGCAGCTGGCCATCGTCGGTCTCGACGTCAACGATCCAACGCCCGGGGGCGACGTTTTCCTTCCAGGTGAAACCGCGGTAGCCACTGTCGCGCCCGCCGCTGACGCCGTACCCCATGCGGCCGGCATCTTGCCACTGGCCGCGGCGCTCATCGTAGCGGCGCCAGCGGTGGTACACGCGAGCCTGCATCTGGCGCGGGGCGAAGATGGAGGCGAAGCAGTAGACGCGGTCACCCGCCCGCCACAGGAAGGGGTTCTCGGATTTTTGGTACCAGCGGTACCAGGGCGGTTTGGCGTAGGTGAGGTGGTAGACGCGGCCGTCGCGCTCGACCTGTCGGTAGACGCCCCCGAAGCGCAGGGCCAGCGGGACCGGCGGGATGAGGTTGGCCCAGTGCAGCACCACCAAGGCTGCCAGCAGCGCGGCGGCCGGGCCGCCACTGCGGAAGAGATCGGCGCGGGCCGCCCCCCAGCGTCGGCCGTGTACGGCCAGCAGTACCAGACCCGCGGCGACGGCGGTGGCCAGGGTGCCGGCGGCGAAGGTCCAGCGATTGACCGCGCCGACACAGACCGGAATGAAGAAGGCGAAGAAGGAGAAGGTCGCGAAGCAATACATGGCCATCAGCAGCGACAGGTCGCTCAGCCGTGGCGCCAGGCGCTCGTTGGCCACCAGCAGGCCCACCAGCAGGACAAAGAACACCGCGGTCTCGCTCAGCGACACACTGGCGAAGTAGAACACGGTGTAGGCGCTGAACAGCGACCCGAGCAGGAATTGGATGGCCAGCGGCAGCAGCTGCTGGTAGCGCACGCACAGGGCCGGTGCCGGCCGGCCCAGGCGCACGCGGCCGGTGGCGATGATCAAGCCGGCCAGTACGACCAGATAGGCCAGCAGGATGAGGTTGTCCGCGAGCCGGTCGACGCGCGTCAGGGTCAGGAAATCATAGCCCACGCCACCGACGAAGAAAGCGGCGGCGACCCATTTCTCGTGTTGGTGGTACAGGTCGACGCACCGCTGCCACCACTGGGCGGACGGTGCCTTTGCCGAGGACTCGTGCATGACGGTTCCAGTCTACTGGGTGGTCACCGGTCCGGCCGCCGACGGGCATCGGCCCTGCCTTCGCCCGCCACGCCCAACCGGCCCCGAAATCCCGTGGTAACTCCGCCCGCGGTGCCCGCCGTCGCGTTGCCGGCACGCTTCGTGGACCGCCTGCGCCAGATCGTGCCACCGGATCGCTATGATGCCTGCTGGCAGGCCTTCCACGGGCCGCGGGCCACGGCCTACCGCGTCAACCGGCTGCGTACCACGCCCGCCGCCCTGCAGACCGAGTTGGAGGCCGCCGGCCTCCACCCCGTACCCGTGCCCTGGCTGGCCGACGCTGCCTTGGTGCCGGACAGCGAGCGCCGCGCCCTGACCGAGACCGCGGCCTGCGCCGAAGGCCGGCTGTACCTGCAGAACCCCTCCAGTCTGGTTCCCCCGCTGGCGCTGGCTCCGGGCCCCACCGACCGGGTGCTGGATCTGTGCGCGGCTCCCGGGGGAAAAACGCTGCACCTGGCGGCGCTGACCGGCCAACCGGGCCAGATCGCGGCAGTGGAGCTCAGCCGACCCAGGTTCTTCCGCCTCAAGCGGAACCTGGTCACCGGTGGTGCCGCGGCAGTGCGCACGTACCAACGCGACGGCAGCACGGTCTGGCGCCATTGCCCCGAGCAGTTCGATCGCGTGCTGCTCGACGCGCCCTGTTCAGGCGAGGGGCTCATCGACGCCACGGCACCGGAGACGTGGGAGCACTGGGATGAGCGCCAGATACGGCAACTCAGCCGGCGCCAGACGCGTCTGCTCTACTCGGCCGTCCAGTGCCTGAAGCCGGGCGGAACCCTGGTGTACTCCACCTGCACACTGGCACCGGAAGAGAACGAAGAGGTAATCCACGCCGCGCTGGAGCGGTGGGGCGCCGCCCTGCGGGTGGAGGCGCTCGGCATACCGGTCCCTGGGCTGCTGCCCGGACTGACCGGCTGGCAGGGCCGGCAGTTCGATCCCCAACTTAGCGGCGCTGGCCGCATTGCTCCGGATGGCGTGATGGAGGCGTTCTTCATATGCCGTATGACCAAGACCGCGAGCACCCCGACGCCATGAACGCACGTCCCGTTGCCGCGCCCCGATGGACCCCACGGTCCCCCATCGGCCCGTCGGCAGAGGCTGGCGCGCGCGGCAAAATAGGCGGCGGCGCAATGGTTGGCAACCCGCGGCGCAGCAGGGTTCTCACCGGGCTGGCCCGGTTGGTCAGGACCCCCCTGGTGCTGGGGCTGCTCGGCGCCTGGGGCTGTGGCCTGGGCTTGACCGACGCCGACAACCCCAGCTCGCTGCCGCGTTCGGAAGCCTATGTGCTGGCCGCGCCCGGTTTTGCCGGAGCCGTGCAGGTGGACAGCCTCAGCTGGTTGCCAGCGCTGGTCCCCTTGGGACAGGCCGGGCCGGCGACGGAGTTGGAGGGCGTGTTCGGCGCCCGCTTCGCCAACCACGGCCAGCGTCTGGTGCAGATCCGTTACGACCTGCGGTTCTACGACCGCGACGAGTTCCTGCTGGACAACTTCATCCCCTTTGGCCAACCCTTGCGCCTGGAACCGGGCACCGCGCGCTATGTGACGGGCGAGTTCCGCCTCCGCGCCGGCACCGGCAGCGACCTGTTGCGCGTCGCTGCCATGCGGCTGTACGCCACGGTAGGCGACACCACCCAGTAACACTCCCCCACGACACCCAAGCCCGGGCCGAGGTCCGCTGCCAGCCACGGGTGATGCCGGCGCCCGACGGCCACGGTCCGAGAGCCACGGGAGCCGTCTCGACTCCAGGGTGCACGCAGCGGTGCCGCCCGGGTCGGGCTCCAACGGGCCCGCCGATCACCGGCCGGCAAACGACGCCCTGCGC
>CAITNQ010000520.1 GCA_903893785.1 uncultured Gemmatimonadota bacterium | reverse complement strand
TTGAAGCTGATCAGGGCCAGGGCGGTGCGGCGGATGCTGCGGGCAGTGGCGTTTTTCACTGGGGCCTCCTGGGATTTGGTGTTCGGTCCTGGCAGGGATAATGCAAGGACCGTGCCAGCGACCAGACGCCTCCCCGTCTTTTCATTCAACCATTTTATTAACAACATCTTACATGCGAGCCCAAAGCGCCCTATCAGCTAACTTGCAGGCGACAACAAAGGCGGCATCGACCCGGTTATTCGTGCCGTCATACACATGCGCCGCAACAGCTTACGGCAGCGACAAGCAACTTGTCAGTCCAGCCGAGCGCAACGAGTCGGGCAACTTACATGGTCGGCCCCGCCGCGTGGGCCGCCCCGGGTGATCGGTAGGGGTGCCTAACCAGGCGTCCAACTGCGACAAACCCTGACGCGACGAGGGGAACAGACCCGGCCGCAGGTGTTGGACCCGCCCCTGCATCAGGAGGTATGGGTCGGGCAAGGGTCGCGGCCCGCCAAGATCGCCGGAGCCGCGCCGGCCCCTGCTTGGCCCCCCGCAGCCGCGGTGGCGGCGATTCGAGCGCCCGTTCGCAACCCGAGCGCTGGTCTTGGCGCTCCCGACGGCAGCAGCGACATTCTCACGCGCTGCCGTGTGCGGCAGTGCCCGCGCCGTTGCCGCCATGCTGCCACCGCCGCGTCGGCGCCGTCGTGGCGTTGACCGCCCCCTTCCCTGAGGTGCCGCGTGCTCAACACCCGCTTGCCGGCAGCGCACGAGGTGCCGCCTCTCGACCCGGCGATGGATCACGCCCCTTCTCGTGCCCGGGGTCGCGCCTTGGCCTTGACGTGCATCACCGCGCTGGGTGTGGTCTACGGCGACATCGGCACGAGTCCGCTCTACACCGTCTCGGAGGTTTTCTACGGCCAGGGAGCGGCAGCCGCTACGCCCGAAAACGCACTGGGGGCCACGAGCCTGGTGCTGTGGGTGCTGACCCTGAGCGTCTCGCTCAAGTACGTGCTGTTAGTGCTGCGGGCCGACAACCGGGGCGAGGGTGGCGTCTTTGCCCTGCTGGCATTGCTGCGCGAGACGCGCGCCACGCGCCTGCTGGCCTGGCTTACCCCGGCCCTGATCTTGGCCGCAGGCCTGCTGTACGGAGAAGGGGTGATCACGCCCGCCATCTCCGTCCTATCCGCCGTCGAGGGCCTCCGGGTAGCCACCGTGGCCTTCGAGCCCTATGTGGTGCCCATCACCGTCGTGTTGCTGGTAGGGCTGTTTGCCATTCAGCGCCACGGCACGGCGCGGGTCGGCCGCCTGTTCGGCCCCTTGATGCTCGTCTGGTTTGCGGTCATCGGCGCCTTGGGGGTCGCACAGGTGGTGGCCCATCCGGCCATTCTGGCCGCTGCCAATCCGTACCATGCGGTTCACTTCCTGGTCGGTGAAGGCCTGCGGCCGATGATGGCCATCTTGGGCTCGGTACTGCTGGCCGTCACTGGCTGTGAGGCCCTGTTCGCCGACATGGGCCACTTCGGGCGGCGACCCATTCGCCTGGCCTGGGGCGGGCTGGTCTACCCGGCGCTGGTGCTCAACTACCTGGGGCAGGGCGCCTTCGTTCACGGCGGCGGCACCGCATCCCACGGTCACCTGTTCTATGCCCTGGTGCCCGAATGGGGACTCTATCCCATGGTGGTCTTGGCGACCGGCGCCACGATCGTGGCGTCCCAAGCCCTGATTTCGGGGGCGTTTTCACTGACGCAGCAGGCGATCTCCCTGGGGTTGTTCCCGCGGCTGCGCATCGTCCACACCAGTGACTCCCAACAGGGGCAGATCTACGTCGCCACGATCAACTGGTTGCTGATGGTGGCGGCGGTGCTGCTGGTCGTCACCTTCCGCACCTCGAGCAACCTGGCGGCGGCCTATGGTTTCGCCGTGTCTGGGGTCATGCTGGTCACCTCCCTGTCGATGATCGCCGTGGCCACGCGCGTGTGGTCGTGGCCATGGTGGCGGGCGGTCCCGGTGTTTGGCGGTTTTGCCTGCATGGAGGCCCTATTCTTCGCCTCGGCCAGCCTGAAGATCCTGCACGGCGGTTGGATCCCATTGCAGATTGGCGCGGTCATCTACGGTGTGATGTCGACCTGGTATTGGGGTCGCACCATCGTGGCCCGACAGTATTCGGCCATGGCCCCGCACTGCGAGACGGTGGCGCGCCTTGTGGAGCTGAAACGCAACCCAGTGGTGGCCCAGATCCCGCGCTCCGTCGTGGTCATGTCGTCGCGGCCCATCACCAGGATGGAAGACCGCATCCCGCCAGCCCTGCACGTCTTCTGGGTTCGCCTGGGCGCTTTACCCAAGCATGTGGTCTTCCTCACCGTGGTCAACGGCAACCTGCCGGTCCAGCCCCGCAACGGCCGTTCCGTGTATTCGACGGCAACCTTCCTCCACGACGATACCTTCGGCTCGGTCACCAGCGTGCAGGCATTCTACGGGTACATGGAGTCACCCGATGTCCGCCAGGCACTGGCCCGCGCCAAGGTGGAAGCAGGCATCAGGGTGCCGGGTAACCCACGGCGGTGGCTAGTGCTAGTGGGCCAGGAAAACATCATCATCGCGTCGGGCGGTTGGTTCAGCCGGCTGCGCCTGTCGGCCTTCCGGTTCCTGCTGCACAACTCGGTGCCCGCGCACATCTACTTCGGCTTGAGCAAAGACACCCATGTCACCAGCGAGGTGGTGCACCTGCCATCGGTCGCCGGAAGCGCGGCCACAGACGCCTGAGGCGAACGGTTGCCTGCCGATCGGACCGCGAGCGACATCAGTGATCGCCGCCCAGGTACGGGGCTCTGCCGGTCGGTCAGCGCATATCCTGCGCACCACGGATCACACTTCGCCTGCCACGCCACGGGAGGCGATGGCAGGCCAGGGCAGGGCGAGTTCATTGACCGAAGCGCATTCAGGCCGTTGCTTGGGCCGAGTGCATTTGGCTAGCCGAACTGGGGCTGGCTCCCTCGCCACCGGGCGCCAAGGAGGATGCCGTGCTGACCACCCAACCTGGTCCGGATCCGTATTTCGCCTACAAGATGCACCACGTGGAGCGCGCCCGTACCGCGTGGATTCTGTCCGATGAACTCGGCATCTACGAGGCGCTTCGGCATGGACCGGCCACGGTGGCCCAGGTAAGTCAATCAACCGGGCTGCAGTCTAGACCCGTCGCGGCGCTGTTGGCGGCCAGTGCCTGCATGGGCGTGGTCGGCCTGGAATCGGAACGTTACTTCATCTACGACATGATGCGCGACTTCGTGCTGGCAGACGGCCGCGCCTACAACCCGCCGCGACGACCGGACCCGGCCAATGACTGGTGGTACCGAGTCATGCGGCAGGCCATCGTCACCGGCGAACCGGTTGAGGAGGCGCTGCCGCCGTGGATGCAGCCACCGGAGGCACGCGCCCGAGCCACAGCGCATGTGCCGGCGCGCCAGGGGTGGCGCATTCTCTGGGGTGAGGCCCTGGCCCAGGCGTTCGACTTCAGCGCCTTTCACGTGGTCGCCGATCTGGGTGGCGCCACGGGCGGTGTGTTGATCGGGTTGACGGGCAAGTGTCCATGGCTTCGCGGCGTCGTGGTCGACCTGCCACACAGCCAAACAGCCGCGGAGGCGGCCATCGACCGTGACGGAGGCACCGGGCGGGTCTCGTTCCACGCGGCGGACTTCTTCACCGAACCGCTGCCTGAGGGAACGGATGCCGTCTTCATGTCGCACGTGGTCCATGACTGGGACGACGCGCGTTGCCTGCTACTGCTGCGACGCTGCTACGCGGCCCTACCGGTTGACTGTCCGGTCATCGTCCAGGAGTTCCTGCTGGATGAAGACCACTCGGGGTCGTACCTGGCCGTCTTCCAGTGGTTTGGGCTGCTGTTCGGTACGCCCGGCGACCAACGCACGGGCCGGCAAGTGGCCGCGCTGCTGGAGCAAGCCGGTTTCCGCGACATCGGCTGTCGCCCCCTGGACCACGAGCAATCGATCGTTGTCGGCTGGAAACGCGCGTGAGCCGTTGAGGCGCCGTGCCAACGCCCCCGCAGCGAGGGCCAAGGGGGCTATATTGGGCCATCGGCGCACCCTCGGCGACGGCCCGGAACCGGCGCGGCTGTCCGGTGTTGGCGGCCGCCTACCGGACGCCGAGCGGGGTCCCCAGCGGGGTGCCGCGCGGTAAGCCATCTCTTGCCAGCAGGAGGACCGGGCCATGTCGTACCGCGACAAGATGATCGGCGCAGGTCTGTGCGATGCGCCCCAGTGCCAGATCGCCGCGCGCAAGCTTCTGGGCACGGTGTGCACAGCGGGCGGCGCCAGGTGCCCGCTGTTCCGCGGGCCGGAGGAAGCCGGCGCCGTGCTGGACCTGGTGCAGCGGCATCCGGCGGCGTCCCTGCGTCTGGTCTCGGACGCAGACTGCATTCCCCACTACACCACCCTGGAAGCAGACGACTATGTCGCCATGGACCGCGAAGGCGTGCTGAACCGCGCGCGGGACCTCAGGGTGTTGCAGCGCCTGGGGTTGGCGCCCGGTGACACCCGACGGGCCCGGTACCTGTACCAACTGCTGCTGGAGCGCGTTGAGACGCCGCAGGGCATCTGCGCCTCGAATAACCCCGGTTGGGAGGGTTGCCCCCTGGCGCGCAGTGGGGCTTATGAGTCAGTGCGTGCTTTGGGATGGAAAGCCCTGGTCCATCACCGCCCTGAAGCGGACATGGCGGAAGCGCGGCGTCTGAGCGTCGAACGCGTCTGCGGTGACCGGGTGCTCCGCATCCGCCCGCACCACTTCATGTGCATGGCCTGCTGGGTTGGTACTACGGGCGGCGAAGGGGACCGCCCTGACGACACGCTGGACGAGCTCTACCGGCGCATCCTGCGCGACCCGGATCTGGAGGTCGTGCTGGTGGAAGGCAACTGCGAGGCCTGCCATTGCTGCGATGGGTTCGACCCGCAGACCACCCGCTGCGTGCATCCGGGTGGCCTGATCCGCGACTACCTGAAGGATCTGGAGGTCTTCCAGCGACTGGGCATGATGCCGGGTGACCGAATCAACGCGCGCGTCCTGCTTCGCCGCCTCTTTGCGTGCGTGACCTCCACGACCCAGGTATGCGGTTACGGCGACGGCCGCGTCACGTCCCGCGAGTGGTCGGTCTGTGGCGGACCCACCGGCGACGCCGGGTATACTCGGATGCGGGAGACCTGGAATCTCTGAGGCTGGGCAGCGACCACGAACCGCGCCACGCCCATCAGCCGCGCAGCGCCGGGCCTAAGCCGCAAGGCTGGCGCCGGGTCGGACCCGGTAACCACGCCCGCGCACGGTCTCGATCGGGCAATCCGCGCCGCCCAGTTTGGCCCGCAGGCGCCGGACCTGCGTGCTGAGTCGGTGCCGCAGTGGATTGCCGACCTGCCCCCACACCACGGCGGTTAACTCGGCGCGGCTGCGGATTCGCTCGCCGCTGCGCGCCAACGCCAGCAGAAGCCGGCGCTCGGTCGCGGTGAGGGCCACTGAGCTGCCTTGGAACAGGGCGCCTCGCTGGCCGGCAATGGCCGTGACGGGGCCGATGGCGAGTCGCTCCACGGCCGGGGCCGGATCCGCCGCCTGGGGGGGCGGAACACGCCGCAGGATGGCGCTGATGCGCAGCACCAATTCGCGCGGGGTCACCGGCAAGGGCTGGAAGGCTTCGACTCCGGCCTCCAGGGCAG
>CAITNQ010000519.1 GCA_903893785.1 uncultured Gemmatimonadota bacterium | reverse complement strand
TGGCGCTGTCGTTGCCTGCCGGTTGGAGCATGGTCGGCCCAGGCACGAAGGCGTTGGATACCGGGTACCTCAAAGGAGCGTACCCGGATCTGCGATCGGTGTTCGCTTACGACCAGGGTTACCGGCTAGCAGACACCATGGAGCCGGGTAGCGCGTATTGGGTTAACCTGTCGGCGCCAGGGGTACTCGACCTGAGTGGCGCCGTCGCCGCGGCACCGTTGGGCAGACCGAGCGCTACGAACGGGCCGAGCCCCGCTGGTGCTGCAGGCTTGGTATGGGTGGTGGGGCGCACCGGCCGGCAGCTGCTGGAACTCGGTGTCAGCAGCGACAGAATAGTCGAGTTGCCGCCGTTGCCGCCCACTGGTGTGTTCGATGCTCGCGTTGAGTTGGCGCAAGGCGCCGGTTCGTGGCAGGTTCCAGCAGGTGATGGTTCGTACCGCGTTCGTATGCAGGGCGGGGTCGAGGCGTTGCGCTGGGACGGGCTGGCAGACAGCGACTGGGAGGTCGTTGTGGACGACTCGGTGGTACCGCTGCTCGGCAGCGGCCAGGTGCCCGTCCACGATGGCGCTAATGTCGTGCTGCGCCACGCCTCGACCGTGCCGCAGGCGACGGACCTACATGGCGCCTATCCCAACCCGTTCAACCCGACAACGACTATCCGCTACGATCTGGCGCAACCGGGTGAAGTGCGCCTGCAGGTGTACGCCGTGTCGGGGCAGCTGGTGCGCGAGCTGGTAACGGCGCATCAGGAAGCAGGCACGTACCGTGTCGAGTGGGATGGGCGCGACAGCGCAGGTACCTTGGTCGGTAACGGTGTGTACCTGGGCGTACTGGAGGCGGGCGACTTCCGAGCCGTGACGCGGATGGTGTTGATGAAGTAGGTCTGGCCCACGCAGTCGAAGACGCGGTCCCCGTCGAGGTTCGGTCCTTGGCGGGGATCGTCTTGTTTGGGTGCGTCTGGCAGCCCCACAGATGCTTGTACCGACGGCTCAGACACTGTCACGCGCCGGTAGCAGCGGCCCCGACCTCAAGGAGTGCAGGACCTTGATGCGCTTATCCATGTGGCTCACCGATTTGGTCAGGACGCTCACGCGGTCCATGCCCAAACGGGTCAGGAACGATGCTGGCAGGCTCAGGAAGCCGCCATCCAAGAGGACCACCAGCGCTCCGACTCCCATCGCGGTCCCGGTCTTCACTGCCCGACCCAGTGCGGCGTGCATCGCGAGGTTGAACGAATTGCGCCCCATAGGGGATTTCCGCCCCTCTCCCACCGCGATCAGAACGAACGGCAGGCCGGGCAGGATGCTCTCGGCCAACTCCTCCAGAGGCGAGTCCAGCAGGGACTGGGCGTGGTCGAGTTGACGCTCAAGCCGAATGACGTCGGCCTTAGGCTGAGAGCGTTGTACTCAGTACCCCGGTTCGGTGCCTCAGCGATCCCGCTGGCCAAGGGGAACCGAGACGTTGGGCGAGGGTGGGGTGTCACGCTCGGAATCGCGCTCGAGCAGTAGCACTCCGCCCGGTGATGTCGGTCAGTGGCCTCGGTGGGCCGACCACACGCCAAGTAGCCTGCGGACATGCTTGCACGCGTGGCCAACGGCCGAGAACACCGCGTCCGGGCAGGTGCACGTCAACCGACCGTCCGGCAGCCGGTGAACCAGGTACGTCTTGCCTGTGCTGCCGCGGACGAAGGCTCCGAACCCGTCTACTACATCGATATCCAGCCCCAGGCTGGTCACTCTCGCGGCTCCCTTGGCGATCTCGGTCTGCATCGCAGCCCTCCTTGTGATGCGAAGACTACCCCCCTTCCTGTTCGCGGAGAGCCATGGCAGACCGCGCCAAGATTGTGATATCCTGTCCACGCCGCACGCTCACTGGGTGACCGCTTGCCCGTCCAGCCGAGACCGCCGCCCCGCCAGTGAACGGCACCTTCCAGCGCGTGCCCCTGGTGTCGGCGAACCACTCATCGATCAGGTCAGCGTTGGGCTGCTGCACGTGGACATACAGTCCCCAGTCCTGGCCATTGATCGTCAGGTGCACAAAGGCCACCTTGGGACAGGGCACGTAGCGGCGCGCCACGGTGAAGTAGAGCGCTTCGCGCATGGAAGTCGGGTCGGAACTGGAGTTGATCAGGTTCAGCGTGTGGTACCCCATCAGTTGCTGCTTCGGGTCCTGGAAGTCCAGGGCGATGTTGAACGACTCCTTCGGCGAGGTACCCGTGGTGCGGTACGAGGTGTCCCCCTTGGAGCGCACGCCGACCCCCGGGTAGGTCACCCCCTCCACCGTCAGATCAGCGGTGATCTCGGTGCCGCTGGCATAGTTGGCCGTCAGTTGCTCCCACCAGTCGCTCTGGGAGAAGGTCAAGCCCAGATCGCGTACCAGGGTTTGGTCGTAGAGGTCCCTGGTGCTCTGCCCGTCCTGAAGCAGCTGCGTCCCGTCGGTCGAGCAATGCATGCTCTGCGGCAACCTGGCCCAGAGCTGGGAGGGCACGCCTGGGAGCTATACCATCACGGCTGCGGTCAGGCCAGTGGCAACCCATCTACGAACGATCATGACACCTCGTACCTCCCTTTTCACGGGCCAGGGTGGGTGGGCAGGACCAGGACCATCGCCGCGGCCAGGAGTAGCCCCGGTGGCGAACGACTCCAGAAGAGGAAAGCACCCACTGCCGAATCGTCTGTAGGTGGTCTGTGGCCTGGCGCAAGAGACCGCAAACGGCAAGCGGTGCTGGTTGGCAGCCCTTGGCCACGGCGGTCTGGCGCGGCTCTCAGGGAACGACCACGCGCCAACAGTGCGCCTGCTACAGCACTGGCGCCGACCTGCTCCAGCAGCCGTCGCACCCTCGCCTGGCCGCCCTCGTCGCGATCACCGCCCAGCGCCGAGGACCCGGAGGTCGGTCAGCCGCGCCGTGTCTCGCCAAGCGACCGCACCACCAACCACATGGCGATGCCGGCGCCCAGGAACGAGAACCCGCCGACCATCACCACGATCTTGGCCCAGGCGGCACCTTCGGTGAGGCCGCGCAGCGCGACGCCCACCGGCAGGAGGAGCGACAGGGCGGTCAGTATGGAGGCGCGTCGCCTCAGATCGAGCGATCCCGCGGACCGCTCGATCAGCAGCCCGAAGACGATGTTGATCAGGCCGAAGGGCATGCCGTGGGTGTGGCCGGCCTTGATGAGGTAGCGCCAGAGCGGGATCTGGCCGTAGCCGCTGGCATAGTAGGGTTCCAGCGTCTGCCCCAGCGCGAAGCCGCTGATCGCAGCCACCAGCATGGCGACGAGCCCAAGATACAGGTTGAGTCTGCCGTTCTCCACCTGGCGCTCCTATCGGGTTGGGTGACCGGTCTGGCTGGGAGGGCCGGCCGCGATGTGCCGGCGACGAGAAGCGAATCTACCGGCCAGCCGGAGAACCTCAAGTGCGCTCGGACCTGGCGACCCGGCCCGCTGCCCCGGCAGCACCCGGTCAGATCGCCGGCGGCGTCACCGGCGCCACGATGGCAGCGCCTCGCCACGGCGGCGCTGACGCGAGGGAGCCGGGGTCGCCCGAAGCATGGCCGGACGCTTGACGTCCGGTCGCTGGAGCTGCCTGCCCACGACCTTGACGCGACCGCTCGTCTCGCGCCACCTTGGAATGCGGTGCGGGCGGTCAGGACCCGCCCCGGAAGCACTCGCCCACCCACGGCTCTGCTCGTGCAGCGGCCTACCGCTTGGAGGGACAGCAATGGGGCAATCAGGCAGGGACGGTCGCACGGCGGACGTCGGCAGTGGACAACCGGGCAAAGGCCCCGTTTACGGAGCCGGGAGGAAGTTACGGGTGCGCACACGGCCGGCCCTGGTGCCGCTCCTCTTCCTGATGCTCCTCGCCCCGACGCTGTCCCCCGCCGGTTCGAGCGCGGCCACCGTGGGCGAGCTGGCACAGAAGCTCGCCCAGAACGCAGACTACCGCGTCCGGACGCAGGCGGCGATGGCCCTCGCGACCACTGCCGACGAGGCGGCGGTGGCACCGCTGTGCACCGCCCTCAAGGATGCCCATCCATCGGTGAGGGCAGCCGCCGCGGCGGCCCTCGGCAGGTTGGGCAGGCCCGCAGCGCTTGCCAGCCTGGAGGCAGCCTGGGTGACCGAGACCACAGAAAGCGTTCGGACGCAGGAGGACAAGGCCATCAAGGCCCTGCGCCCGAAGGGGACCGGGGCACCCGGTCCGGACGCCGTGTATTACGTCGTCATTGGCGCGGTCACCAACAAGTCGACACTGCCGGCAGCCGACATCACGAACTCAGTACAAGCGGCGCTGCGGGCCGCGCTGCTTACCAACCCAGCGTTCGCCGTCGCGCCTGAGGGTGAAACCGCGGCGCAGACCAAGCAGGTACTCAGTTCAGCCAAGCTCAAGGGGTATGCTCTCAACATCAGGGTTGAGCCGGCGATCAGGGACGGCGACAGGCTTTCCCAGGTTCTCCACGCAACGGTGGTGTCGTTGGTCGACAGCCGGATCGTCGCTGAGATGAAGGAGAAGCCGACGCTGACGGGCGCCACCCAGGACGACAAGGTCACTGTGCTCGGACTGGTCAAGATTGGCGCCGAAGGCTTGGCGGCGAAATTCGTGAAGACCGCGAGCGGGCTCTGACCCTATCGAATGACCGCTGTCCATGACTGCTCGCGAGCGTTTCCGCCAGGCCCTGCTCTTCGGCGCGCCGGACCGGATTCCCCTGGAACCGGGCGGCGGACGCGAACCCACCCGTAGCCGGTGGTACGCCGAGGGGCTGCCGTCTGAGGTGACGAGCATCAACGAGTACGCCTATCGGCAGGCCGGCGGGCGGGTCGGGTTTCCCGGTCAACGAGCGCATGATCCCGCAGTTCGAGGAGAGGGTTCTGGAAGAGCGCGAGGACTCGCGCATCGTGCAGGACTGGAAGGGCAATGTCTCCGAGATCGGCAAGGAGTATGGCGTGGAGCACCTGCGCAACGCCATCGACTTCGTCACCAGACGCTGGGTCAGGTGTCCGGTGGAGTCGCGGGCGGACTGGGAGGCGATGAAGCAGCGCTATGACGCCACCATCCCCGAACGCCTCGCCGCGGACCCCATGGAACTGGGCCGCCAATTGGCCGACCGCGGGCACGTGGTGGTCGTCCACTTCTCTGGGCTGTTCTGGCAGATACGCGAGTGGCTGGGCTTCGAGGGTCTGTGCCTGCGCTTCCACGACGATCCGGATCTGATCCGCGACATGGTGATTTCTGGACCGAATACGTCGCCCGGCTTCTGCGGCGAGCCCTGCAGCACACCACCCCGGACATGGTCCATCTGAGCGAGGACATGGCTTACAAGCAGTTCCCGATGATCTCGCCGGCGATGGCCCGCGAGTTCCTACTGCCATCCTGGCGGCGCGGGCCGGGGCACACCGACCACCCGGGCGCAGCCAACGCCGAGTTCGGGCTCCGGCTGTTGGAGATCATGGTGGACTGCACCGCCCAGTTCTTCCGCGATTTCAGCCGCACGCCGGGCCCGGCGGTCGGCTGAGCCGCGCTGGTCTGCAGCAGTTCATCACTGACTGGCGCGACTACGGCCTTGGCCTGGCGCGGTGGATTTGCGGGCTGCCGCTGCGCGTCGCGCCCTGGGGGGCGACGCGCAGCGGCCGGTATGGCTCGGTCACTTCCCTGCCCGTGCCTGAACGGTGGGCCCGGCAGCCAAAGAATCGGGCGAGCCCGCGCCCACGGTAGCGCCAACTGCTAACCAAGAGTGGAGGCCCGCCCGTGCACGCCAAGCTCGACCCCGAGCGCACCCGGTCGCGGGTGACGTCGAGGCGATCAACCTTGCCGCCGCGTCAGATCCCACTCAGACCAGCGAGGGCTGCGGCCAGCGGCGGCGGATCACGGCTGACCACATCCCAGACGATCTCCACATCCAGACCGGCATAGTCGTGCACGATACGGTTGCGCAGGCCCGCCATGCGACGCCAGGGCAGGTCGGGGTGCCGGGCGGTGTAGGCCATGGGCAGACGCCTCGCGGCCTCGCCGATGATCTCCAGGTTCCGGACCACCGCATCGACGGTCTTCTCGTCCTCGAGAAACGACTGCCGGTCCACCCGGGCAAGGGAGCGGGCAATCTTCTGAGCCGCGCCAAGCATGTCCCCGATCAGCAGTTCGGGGTCGCGCTCAGGCATCCACCAACTCCCTCTCGATACGCTCCCAGAGCGCGGGCCTGATGCCCCGACGGGAGACCAGGTCGACGCGACGCCCCAGCGCCTGCTCGAGGTCGTCGCCGAGGTCCACGAACCGGAGCCCGATCGAGGGGTCCACCTCTACCATCACGTCCACATCACTGTCGGGCCGTGCTTCCCCACGCGCCCATGAGCCGAAAAGCGCCAGTCTCGAGATCGGGTAACGCTGGCTCAGGATCGGGCGCTGCTCACGCAACGTCCTGATGACCTGTTCACGGCTCGACGCCGTCTCTGCGTTCACTGCTGCGCCTCCCTCCTGGTGTCTGCGCTCGAGCCGAGATCCAGCCCCCGGGAACCGGGAACGCGCTGACGGCGGCTGGGGGAACAGGGCTTGCCGCGTCCATGCCGGCGGGCCACGGGGACGAAGGACGCAGCAGACGCTACGGGTCGCGCCGGGGGCCTCTGAGCAGGACACGACGTACCCGGCTCTCAAGGTAGCACATCATGGCCCCGCCGAATAGGGATCGGGACCCGTCCGATCGAACACACCCCAGAACGCGCCGCCGCTGGTGAGGGTGTTCGTCTGACGACCGAGGCTCCGCGGCCCTTCCCGGCACCCCCAACCGCACGTCCCGACGCAGCCGCAGGCTAAGGGAACGAACGTATCCGCAATACGTGGTGCTGGATCCGATCAGGGCCGCTGGCAACCTTCCTCACCGCAACGCGCTGGCAGCGCGGAGAGTACGGCTTTGGTACTCCGCATCGACCTGCGATCGACCCGGCAGCGACCGACTGAACCAGCGCCGGGAGTGAATCCTGGGCGACTCGGCATCGACCTACCGTCGTCCCCGTGGGAGGGGCCGAGCCAGGCCTGAGTGCAGTTCCTTGCTGCTCGGAAGCCCTCGGCTTCAGCCCAAACCGGGGCGACAACTAGGCTGACACCGGGGGGTATCGCTGCGGGCGTCTCGCTCGCGCTTCGGGAGGTGGACTCTTGCCGGCCATCGTTAGGGCATCGTTACTCGCGCTAGCGCTCGTGAGCGTCACCTGTCAGGAGAGCCGGGGCCAGAACGGCTCGCTGGCGATCGCCGTGCCAGTAAGCGGGATCACCGTTGACGGCGATCTGTCGGAGTGGCCGGACAACCTCGAGCGGTATCCGGTGACGCACCCTGAGTTTGGCGTCCCGCCCACAGGCGAAGATGACCAGAAAGCATGGTTCCGGGTCGCCTGCGGGCCGGGTGACTCCGTGCTGTACGTAGCCGTCGAAGCTGACGACCAATCCATCGTGGTCGACACGCCAAGCCCGATGGGGTCGGATGGGTGGAACCAGGCGGATGGGTGCGAGGTGTAATTCGTGCTGCAGCACGACGCGGCGACGGTGCGGGTCCAGCAGCACTGGATGTACGGCCGTACGCAGGGGCACGACCAATAGGGCCCGGGCGCCCTTGACGGCGCGGCGGTCGCGTTGGGGTTGCAGCCGGGCCGCCGCGTGTATGAATGGCGCTTCAACCTGCGCCGGGCGGCGTCCGACGGCGAGGCCAACCACCGTGTGGTTGGTTTCGACGTCGTGGCTACCGACAAAGACACCGACGGTTCGTTCTCTTGGGTGTCATGGGGACCGGGGACCTACAAGATGAGTGAACGGAGCAGTCTCGGCGACCTGGTAGTCTGTCCGGTCGAGCCCACGGATGGGGAGATCCGCGCGCTCTTGGTGGGCCAGTACAACAGAGTCGTCACCGTCGTCCGCCAGACGGCACGCGCGGCGGCCACCAGACAGACGTTCTTCTTCGTCGTTCCGCTTCTAGTGGCCTTGGTCCATGTGGGTCTGTTCTGTTACGAGCCCACCGAGAAACGGCACGTCTTCTACGCCGCATATTCTGCCTGCGTGGCCCTGCGTTCGCTGGCTGCCTACCAGGTCTGGTACTGGAACTGGGGTGGGACCGACATCGGTGGGAGCGGTATCTGGCTCCCAGTCGTGGTCTTGGCGGGGCCGCTCAGCGAAGTCACTGGCCTGCTGTTCCTCTGCCGCCAGTTCCATTGGCGCGTGCCCCGCTTGGCTTGGCTGGTGTTCATCGGCATTGCGGGGCAGGCGTTGGTCGGCGTTGCGGGATGGGTCATGCCGGCTTGGCTGGCGCCCGTCAGTCTCGGCATCACGCTGGCCGTCAGGTTCGAAGCGCTCAGGCTGGTCGCCCTGGCGGTGCGGCGAAACCTCGATGGGGCATGGTTCTTCGCGGCTGGTGCGGGTTTACTCGTCTTCCCCGGTATCTACCTTCGGACCGCCTACTACCTTGGAGCGTTTCCGCCCGAGGTTCCGGGTTGGGCGGGCGAGCTCGGGCTTGTCGGACAGATCCTGGCCGTGTCCTCCTACGTCGTCAGGGATGCGGGACGTGCAAGTCGACGCCGGGTGCTACTCGAAGCGGAGAACCAACGGCGAGGTTACGAGCTTGCCGAGGCTCGCGAGCTACAGCAGTCCATGTTGCCGCGGAGAGCGCCGGAGGTCCAGCAGCTTGAGGTCGCCTACCTGCTGCGACCCGCGGTGGAGGTGGGAGGTGATTACTACGATTACGCGCTGGCAGGCGATGGTACTCTGACCGTGGTGTTGGGTGATGCGACGGGTCACGGGATGCGGGCCGGCGTACTGGTGGCGACTACGAAGGGCATCTTCAATACGTTGGGGCAGGCCGCCGATCCTGCCACCCAGTTGGCGAGCATGTCCAGTAGCCTGAGGCGCATGCAGCTTGGGCGGGCCGGCATGTCGCTCCTTCTCGCGCGGTTCCGTGGAAGCACGCTGACGGTTTCGTCGGCGGGCATGCCGCCCGTGTTGGTCTACCGAGCCGCCGATGGCTCGGTAGAGGAGATCCTGGTTCCGGGCCCGCCGCCAGGTTTGTCTTCGCGGCCCGCATATCGCGAGAGTTCGGTCACCTTGGCTACGGGCGATTGTGTCTTGGCCATGAGTGATGGCTTGCCCGAGCGAACCGATCCGACCGGCCAACCGTTCGGTTACCCCCGGTGCGAGGAGGCGTTCCGCGCAGCCGCCGCGTTGGCGGCTGAGGCGGCCTGTGAGTCCATGGCCAAAGCCGGGGACCAGTGGGCCAACGGCCGACCGCAGGATGACCACTGCGCCTTTGTCGTAATTCGCGTGAAGTAGCTGGCCTCGCGATGGTGGCGGCATGGACAACCGGCGCGGGGTTGGTCCAGCGCTGTGGCATCGCCGTGAAGGCTCGCCCCGCGGCGGGTTGCCGCGCACTTGAGTTCCGGTACCAGCAGCCACAACCTGCTGACGTTGTGGCCGGTAGTACCGGGGTTGAGGTGGGAGCGCAGTGGTCCGGGGCTGTGCCATTGCGCCTGATGCTTGGCGTCGACCGGCAACCGTGACCCGCCGTCTCGGTGCGGTGGCACTGGAACAAGCAGGACTGCCGCCGACCGACCTCGGCCTTGCGGCCATTCGCGCCAGCGCCTAACGCTCGCCCGGAGCAGTTGGCCGTGAGCGGCGCCCGAGAAAGGCCCCGGCGTCACCGCGCCACCGGCAGGAACTCGGACTCCGACCCCAATCTGCACCCCAGACCGGCCGAGCGGAGCGCGCCGGAAGGCAGTACATTTGGGCCGCGGGGCCTCCAGCGGCAGTGTGTGGTAGCTGGCTGATTCGCATGCACCTGCACGAAGGCGGGGACCCCGGCCCCGCGTCCCATTGCACGGCACCGCCAGCAGCCCGACAGGGCAGCCCCCCCGAGCAAGCGACCACCAAGTGAACCCGCGGATTGGCGCGGTTTCGCGGCAAGGCGTCCGCTGGCCACGGCGGGCCTTCACCCATGGCGAGGTCACCCTCCATGGCTGCTCAGACGTGCTGGACTTCAGCGTCGGTGGGCGTCGCCCATGGGCGGCGCGCCCACCGACACGAGGGGCCCCCATGGGACGCAGGCGGCCGTTGGCGCCTATAGCGCACGTCGTCACAGGGAGATCAGCATGAGCGCGCAGTTCACGGCGGTCTACCGCAGGGTTGCACACGGCTACATCGGGTACGTAGAGGAACTCCCAGGCGCCAACACCCAGGGAGCCACACTCGAGGAAGCACGAACGAACCTGGAGGAAGCCGTTTTGTTGGTGATGCAGGCGAATCGCGACCTTGCATCGGTCGACGCTGAAGGCCAGGATCTCATCCGTGAACCCCTCAGAGTAGGCCAGTGAAGCGGGCTGATCTGCTCCGGCACCTGCTAAACCAAGGCTGCGAACTACTGCGCGAAGGAAGCCGGCACACGGTGTTCGTAAACCGGGTTGCCGGTCGAAGCTCGACGATCCCAAGACATCGGGAGATTGACGACTTCCTGGCCCGCAAGATCTGTCGAGACTTGCAGATCATGACGCCAGAACGGTGACTTGGGATGCCGCCGGCCGGCAGCGCCAGCGGCAGGTCCCTGGTAACACCGGTAGCGGCGGAACCGTCCACCGTTGCCGTTCCGGTTCAGCTTGGTTGGGCGGCGCACTGCGTGTGCATTTGGGTGCGGGAAGCACCCGGCGGTCTGTCGGGACCACGTTTCCCTGTCGCTTACCTTGGCCCCACTCGGCCACCGCCGGTACGCGCTGCCGCTTTCCCCCGGAGGCCTGCGCTATGCTGACCGCGCGCCGCTCGCGTCTCGCCCTGCTGCCGCCGCCCTTCGCGAGCGCCCTCCTGTTGCTCATGGTCTTGGCCAACCCAACCGGGGCTCACATCGGCGGCAAGGTCTACCCGATCTACGAGCTGACTGGTGGCGACCTATCACAGCTCGACCTGCACGATGCGTCGGTCGCCGGCGGGGAGCAACTGCTGCCCGAGCCCTCGCTGGTGGCCAGGCAGTTCTACGCCGACCCAACGGTCGGTGACGGGGCGCAATACGACCCGGCGGACCTGGACCACCGCACCTGGCTGGCGTGGCACGGCGCCACCGGCCGCATCTACCTGGCCCATGAGCGCATCGACGATGTGTACATCGACACCTACGCGGGTGGCGATGTCTGGCAGATCTGGAGGAACGACTCGATCGAATTCATGATCGACGGTGACCACAGTGGCGGCGACTACACGGGCTCTGCCGACCCCGGCTGGACCGCCGCGGAGCAGCAGCTCAACAACAACCGCACGGCGCAGATGTACTTCGCGATCGCCGGGGCGCCAGACGGGCAGATGCTGGCCTACGCCGGCCTAGGGACTTGGGCCAACCGGCCCCCCTATGCTGACGGCGGGGGCGGCCACGCCGCCGGCATCGCCGACACCAGCACCATCGAGTTCTGCATCACACCGTTCGATGATCTGCGCTGGGACAGCGCCGAGGCGA
>CAITNQ010000518.1 GCA_903893785.1 uncultured Gemmatimonadota bacterium | reverse complement strand
TCCACCTCGTGCTCTTCCGGCTTCAGGCTGTGGACCACCGCGCCCAGGCGCAGCTGCAGCTGCCGCTGCGGGTACCACTCAGGCGGGTGGATAGCCAGCTCGTGCGGGGCGACTTCGCCGGCGAGGAAGCGCGTCAGGTTCAGACGGTAGTAGGGCAATTCGGTGGCGGCCGAATAGAGCACGATCTCGGCTTCGGGGTCCACTTCGCGAGCGGCCGTTGCGGCGGTCAAGCCGGCAATTCCCGCGCCGACGATGGCCAGCCGGCGCCGCGGCCGGGCCGCGACCGAAGCTGTCGTCGGCGCGCTGGCCACTAGCGCCTCCTCGACGAACTGGTCCACACTGGCGCCACAGACCGGGCAACTGGCCGGCGGCGCGTCGCCTTCATGGATGTAGTCGCAGACCACGCAGCGCCAGCGCCGGGGCGGTGCCGCCGGTGCCGCGGGGGTGTCGGCCCGTTCGAACAGGTCGCGGCCCACGGCGCATACCGGACACTTCTCGGGGGGCTCGGGACCTTCGTGGAAGTAGCCGCACACCGTGCATTGCCAGACCTGCGTCGCCATGGTAACGCCTCCTTCCGGCCCGCGGGCTGCCGGCAGCGTGCTGCGGGTTGCGTGCTGCGGGCTCGCTGCGGTGGGCTGCGCGCTGTGGGTTGCGTGCTGCGGGCTCGCTGCGGTGGGCTCGCTGCGGTGGGCTGCGGGCTTCGGGCTGTGTGCCGTGTGCCGCGCGCTGTGTGCAGCGGGCGGCGTGGTGAGGACTGGCGTTCGGCGGCGAGCCGCGCGCCGGGCGGCGAAAAACCAGGGGACCCCGCCGTGGTGGCCGGCGAGATCCCCCACTGACCGCCGCGCCGCTGTCGGCCGGAGCCAGAGCCTGCCCGTCAGACCTGCACGAACTTCTCTGGTTTGGCGCCGCAGATGGGACACGCCTGGCCGGGTTTGGCCAACTCAATGTACCCGCAGAATGGGCACAGATAAACCTCGACGTCGGCCAGGTCCTGGCCCTTCTGCGCCGCCTCCAGAGCCTTGGTGTACAGCTGGGCATGGACAGCTTCGGCTTTGACGGCGAAGCCGAACATGACCTTGGCGGGATGGTTGGCTGCCTCGGCTTGGGCGAGCATGGGCGGGTACATCTCGGTGTACTCGTACGTCTCGCCGCCGATGGCGGCTTTCAGGTTCTCGACCGTGGCGCCAATGCCTGCCATGGCCTTCAGGTGACCCTCCGCATGGATGCGCTCAGCCTCGGCGGTTGTGCGGAACAGCCGGGCGATGTTCGGATAGCCATCGGCTTCGGCCTTCTTGGCAAACGCCCGGTATTTCTGGTTCGCCTGGCTCTCGCCGGCAAAGGCGCCTTTCAGATCGTCGGTGGTGTCGGCCATGATCAGTCTCCTGTGGAAGGGGTGAACGGGTGCCGGGCCTCTGCCCTGCCCGCGAACGGCTACCCAGCGCCGCGCACATGGTACGCAACGGCGACCTCGCCATCAACCACCCGCGAGCGGTTGCGTTAACCAGGCCAGATCGAACTGGTAATGCAGCCGGCTGCTCAGCATGTGGATGACGCCGTCCGGTGTCTGCGTTGCCGCCAGGTACCCCCGCGGCTCGGCGTGGTCGCGGTCCATGGTGAAGCCGCCGGTCCAGGCGCCGCCGTCCAGGTGACGTTCGACCCCGTCGGTGAGCAGGCGTTGGTGGGGCCAAGTCACGCCCTCGTCCGGCGAGAGGGCAGCAAAGGCACCGAAACCCCGGCGCTGCCCCCCCCCGACTACGGCGAAATCCAGGCCCGATGGTTGGGCCACGTCGGCGGCGTCGGTGAAGGAAATGAGCAGCAGTGGTCCCTGGTGCAGACGCAGCAGAACCAGGCGCTGACCGCCGCTGATCGGGGGGAACGGGCTGGCCCCATAGCGCCAGGTCTTCCCGCCGTCGGCCGACACGCTCTGGGGCATGCGCCAGGCGCCACTGCCGTCGTTGGCCGGCAGGTTGTTACCGCGACCCAGGGCCAAGAACCGGCCGTCGCGCAATGCCACCACCCCGGCGTGGATGCCGGCGATGGTGCCGCCGGTGCCCTCGCATTGGTACACAGGGGGCGGCGTGCCGGCGCCCGGGTCGTACCAGGTGCGGCCACCATCGCGGCTGATCTGCAGTGCCGTGCCCCCCTCCATGCCCCATACCGCGTCGCACGGCTGCAGCAACCACCCTTGGGGCGTCCGGCTCATGCCGGCGATGACTTGATGGCGCCGGCCGTGCTCGGGCGCTGCCAGCCACGGCGTCGACCAGGTAGCGCCGTGGTCGTGGCTGGTGCGTACCGCCATGGCCAGGTTGGCCCAGTGCCCGGCGGCCTCGATCCCGTTGGCGTGGTACAGGGTCCCCTGGCCGTCGTGATACAGGGATGAACCGGTCATGTTGCGGTCAGGCGCTTTGAAGAACTCAGATGCCGGATCCCAGTGGTCTTGACCAGCCCGCCGCCGGCTGGCCAGGATGGTCATCTCGCGCCCTGCTTCGCCGGTGGTCGAGTACCAGATGGCGAGGAGATCGCCATTGGCGCACCAGGTCAAGGCGGGGCAATGGTTGTGGGCGTAGAAGGGGGTCCGATCGCCTGGCCGCGGTGGGTGCACGAAGGAGATGGGGGCGGCGAACCACGGTCCGCTGGGAGCTTGCCATGACCAGGGACGCGGGTCGACACCGGACATCACCTCCGGTACCGGCGCTGCCGTTCGCGGCGGCGTTGTCGGTGCGACGGCCTGGACCACCCGGAAGCCGATCAGCCAGTGGCGGTCCTCCGGCAGGGCGCCCATCCGCCCGGCCGATCGCAGGTGGTGACGGTCGGTGTTGTGGCTGCCACCGCGCGTGACCCGGAACAGGCCCGTGACCGGCCCCGTCGGGTCGGCGTCCTCCTCGGCCGGGTACGGGCCGTACCAGTCGGAGCACCATTCCTCCACCAGGCCATGCACGTCGTGCAGTCCCCAGGCATTGGCCGGCCCAGTGCCCACGTGGAGCGGCACCGGCGTTGGGTCCCAGTCATCTTCCTGGTGCCGGCAGCAGGCTTCAGGCAGGGCGGCGCCGGTCCAGAACGGCGTCGTTGAGCCCGCCCGACAGGCGTACTCCCACTCCGCCTCGGTCGGCAGCCGATAGGGCATCGCCTCGCGCTCGCTCAGCCAGCGGCAGAAGGCCGTAGCCTCGACCCAGCTGACGTGGACCACGGCTTCGTCGTCGTCATGGGAGAAGCCGCGCCGACCCCGACAGGCCCGGTGCTCGGGGGCGAAGGCCTCAAACTGCGCGTTGGTCACCGGCGTCATCGCCATGCGCCAGGGGCGACGAAAGACCACCCGGTGCACCGGGGCCTCGTCCGGGTCGCCATCTTCCTGGCCCATGGTGAAAGCGCCCGCAGGTACGGTCACCATTTCCATGCCGAGGGAGTTGCGCACAGGGCATCTCCTGTGACCCGCCCGGGCGTAGCCGGCCAGGTCCTGGTTTCAGACGATTGGCGGCGGTTCAGGTTCAGGTCGGTCGGACTGCTTGCGGCGCACCGCATCCCGCATCTCCAGCCCGGTGCTGTAGTCGAGCTGGCGCGGCTCGTATTCCTCGTTCTGCCGCTGGCGAGTCATGCCGGTGTATTCCCAACTGGCGGGCCGGGCGTCCGGCCGCCAGGGACGCCGTTCCCAGTGATAGCCGCGGAAGGGGTCGCGCGTATCGTTCATCCACGCCAGGAGCTGGTCGTGGAGCCGATCACGCGCCGCCGCATGGCGGGGCGAATCGATCAGGTTGGTCATTTCGGCCGGGTCTGCCTGTAGGTCGTACAGCTCGTCGCTGGTCAGCAGGTTGATGACCAGTTTGTGGTGGCCGTCACAGGCCGCCCGCAGGGGCTGGAAGCCGCCGAAGCCGTCGTGGTCGACCTCGTACCGGCCGAACTCAATGAAGGCGGCATCGCGCGCCCGAAGCGACGGCTCGGTCAACGTGGGCAGCAGGCTCGTCCCCTCCAGCAACGGCGGCACGGCGGTTCCCAGCGCTGCCATCAACGTCGGCATCAGGTCGATATGCGATACCGGATGGGCGCACACCGACCCGCCCTCGACCCGACCGGGCCAACGCATCAGCAGCGGTACACGAACAATCTCGTCGTATGCCGCAGGACCCTTGCCGTGGAGGCGGTGCGAGCCGAGGAACTCGCCGTGGTCGGAAGTGTAACACACCAGGGCGTCGGGCGCATAGCGCTCCAGGGCGGCCAGCACGCGGCCCAGCTCGTGGTCGACGAAGGAGTTGCACCCCAGGTAGTCGGCCGCGGTGGCCCGCACCCCCGGGGCTGGGTCCGCCAACCGAGCCCCAGCCCAGGCGCGTTGGTGGGCGGGTTTGTCGGTGAGCGGGTCCGCCAGGTTGGCGCTGCCCGGCAGGCGGTAGTCCGCGTACGCCTGCCAATACTCGGGTGGACACAGGTACGGGTCGTGGGGTTCGTCGTACGACACTACCAGCAGGAAGTCCTCGCCGGCGTACTCCTCAAGGAAGGCAATGGCGCGGTTGGAGCAGCGATGGGCAAAGGTGAACGATGCGTCCACCCCTTCGCGGTTGGTCGCGGTCCGCCGCGACCGCACCCGGTCACGCGGCGTCAGTTCGTCCAGGTAGTTGCGCATGTCATACCAGTAGTCCGGGTGCCAGCCGTCGGGGCACCGGCCCAGGCCGAAGTAATCGCCGCCATCCAGGTGCCACTTGCCGATGTACCCCGTCTGCAGCCCCTCGTCGCGGCAGCGTTGGCCGAGCGTGGGCACGTTGTCGCCCAATGGCAGGCAGTTGGCCCAGCCACCGTTGGAGTGGGGATAGGTACCGGTGAACAGCGCCGCGCGCGCCGGGCCGCACACAGGTTGGCAGCAGTACGCGCGGTCGAAGCGCATGCCCTGGGCTGCCAAGCGGTCAAGGTTCGGCGTGCGAATGCCCGGAGTCCCATAGCAGCCGAGCATGTCCCAGCGTTGCGAGTCGGTCATCAGCACCACCAGCTGGCGCGGCGGCGGGGGTGGGGACGTGGCGGGGCGGGCAGACATGGGGCTCATCCCAGGGTCAGGGTGGGGGCGAACTGCGGCGGGCGACGCTTCCGGGTCAGTTGCTCGAAGGCGTACGCCAGCGCCAGCAGGCGGGGCTCCGCAAAGGCGCCGGCGAAAAACGAGATACCCACGGGCAGGCCGAAGACATCGCCTGCTGGAACAGTGATATTGGGGTACCCGGCCACCGCCGCCGGTGTCGAGCTGCCCCCCATGCCGTGGTCCCCCAGGACCAGGTCGATCGGCCACGCCGGCCCGCCGCTGAGCGCGACGATCGCGTCCAGGCTGTGGGCCGTCAGGGTAGCGTCGATCCCTTCGGCCCGCGCCAGCCGAAGGCAGTCGGACCGCGCTTTCAGGTACGCCGGCTCGGTCAGCGGACCCTTGGCCTGCGCCTGCAGGAGCAGCTCCTGGCCGAAGTAGGGCATCACCTGATCACGATGGGCTTCGTTGAATGAAATCACCTCGGCCAGGGACTGGACTGGGGCGCCAGGCCCGAGCCCGGCCAGGTACTGGTCGACGCCCGCTTTGAACTCGTATAGCAGCACCTCCAGTTCAGGGCCGTCCAGCTGCTGCCGGGTGGCGACCTCGGCTGGATCCACGATCTGGGCGCCGGCCGCGCGCATGGCGGCCAGAGCCTCGTCCAGCAGGGCCTCGGCCCGCTCATGGAAGCCGCCGTACTGGCGCGCCACGCCCAACCGGGCCCCATTGAGGGCGCCGGCGTCCAGGCAGCGGACGTAGTCGGTCGGGCGGCCCGCAGGGACCGCCAGAGTCGCCGCGTCGTCGTCGTCGGCCCCGGCCAGAACGCCGAGCAGGAGGGCCACATCGGCCACCGTGCGTCCCATGGGGCCGGCCGTGTCCTGGCTGGCGGCAATGGGGATGATCCCGGTTCGACTGATCAGCCCCAGGGTGGGCTTGAGGCCGACAATGCCATTGTGCGTGGATGGACAGACAATCGAGCCGTCGGTCTCGGTCCCCACGGCGGCCGCGCACAGGTCAGCGGCCACGGCAACGCCGGCGCCCGAACTGGACCCGCAGGGACTGCGGTCGAGCACGTAGGGGTTGCGCGTTTGGCCGCCCCGACTGGACCAACCCGAACTGGAGCGGAAGGAGCGGAAGTTGGCCCACTCGCTCATATTCGTCTTGCCCAGCACCACGGCGCCGGCTTGGCGCAACCGGGCCACTAGCGGCGCATCACGCGGCGCCCGTGATCCGCTCATGGCCAGCGAACCGGCCGTCGTCTGCATGGAATCGCCGGTGTCGATGTTGTCTTTGATCAGCACCGGTATGCCGTGCAGTGGCCCGCGGATCTGCCCGGCGCGCTGCTGGCGGTCAAGGACCGCGGCCAGTTCCACGGCCTCCGGATTCACCTCGATGACGGCGCGCAGACAGGGGCCCTGCCGGTCCAGACGCTCGATCCGGTCCAGGTAAGCCGCGGTGAGGGCCGTGGCGGTGGTCTCGCCCCGCTGCAGGCGGAGGCACAGTTCGGTCACACTGAGGTTCTCCACCTCGCGCTCCATTCCCTGGCGCCGTGCTCCGGCGGCAGCCGGGTACGACAGCACGGCGGCCGTGCCCAGGGCAGCGGTTCGCATGAATTGGCGGCGTCTCATCGGTATGAATCCCTTTACCGGTCGGCGTTTGCAGGATGCCCGGCCGTGGGCCAAATGTCCGCCAAAGCCGCGTCGGTGTCTACGGCATCGGCGCCTGGCGTGGCGCGCGTATCCCATCGCCCTGGTTGGGCTGCTGCCGGTATGGCGGCGGCTCCCGATGCGTTGCCGGGTGAACCCACAGCCCCGGCCCCGGCCGGGTCCGGACCGTGGTTGACGAGGCCCACGGGCCGTCGTTCCTTCTGCGGCGCCGCCCGGCGAGTGGGCGGCACGGTGACTACCCGTGGACCAGGAGACCCCCCGACCATGCGAACCAGCAAGCTGCTGCGCAAAATCCGCTCTGGCCAGTGCGCCCGTGTCTGCGGGCTGGGGCACTACCTCCCGTTCTTCATCCGCTATGCGGCGCACTTCCGCTATGACGCGGTCTGGTTCGATCTGGAACACCGGGCCATGGATCAGCGCGAGGTGCAGGCCGTGCTGGCGCTGTGCCGGCAATTTGACATCGACTGCATGGTACGGCCGCCGACGTTGGAGCGCAGTCGCCTTTACCGCTTTCTGGAAGACGGCGCCACGGGCTTCATGATGCCCTTTGTGTCGGACCCTGAAGCCGCGCGCCAGATCGTGCGCGCGGTGAAGTTCCCGCCGGCCGGCAACCGCGGTATCGACGGAGCTGGTTTGGATGCCGACTTCGGTATCGAGGCCTGGCAACCAGGCAGCACCTACACCGCCGACGCCAACGCGCAGACCTTCATCGTGGCCCAGATCGAGACCCAGGAGGCAGTGGACCAGGTGGACGAGATCGCGGCCGTGCCCGGGATCGACGTGCTCTTCGTCGGTCCGGCCGACCTTGGGGCTCGTCTCCGCCCCGGTGCTAGCCTCGACCAGGCCATCGCCCGCACCGCGGCCGCGGCGGCCCGCCACGGCAAGGCCTGGGGGATCCCGGCCGGTACGCCGGAGTTGCTGGCGCGGTACCGCAGCCTCGGGGCCGGCATGCTGGCCTACGGTGGCGACTTCGCCTTGATGAAAGTGCTGGAAGGGTGCAGCCAAGACTTCGATCAGGCGCTGGGCGAGTCGGCATGAGCCCTAACCAAAGGCTGGCGCCGGGTCCCGGTCGGGGTCAGGCGTCAGCCACCGGCTGACCAACGGACCACCCCAACCGGAGGCTAACCCATGCGACGCTTCAACCGCACTCCCTGCTACACCGGCCCGGACGATCCGGCGCGCGGTGAGGTCAGGGGGACCCTGCAGCTGGGCGAGACCGTGGTCGTGGAGACCGTCGGCGGCCACGATCAGGACTACGAGGCCATTGGCAAGTGCCTGCCCGGTGATGTCATGGAAGTCCATCCACCTCGCTACTCGCGGCCGGGTGGGCCTTTCTTGATTGAGGGCATCCGCGCCGGCGACTGGGTCGCCATTGAGATCCTGGCCATCGACCCGGGCCCCTACGGCTTCTACCGCAACGGGGGACCGTTCTGGGGCAGCATGCGCCTGGTGGCGCCCGTACGCGCCGGTTGGGTCCACTTCCCGCCCGATTTCGTTGTCCCGGTCCGGCCCATGATCGGCGTCATCCAGCTCGAATCCGTGGCCGCCTTCGAGATCGACCACGGCGGCAATATGGACTTCAACTCCGTGCAGCCGGGCAGCACCGTGCATCTGCGTGCGCAGAAGGACGGCGGGCGGTTGTCTTTGGGGGACGTGCACGCGCGTATGGGCGACGGCGAGATGACCGGCACCGGCGTGGAGATCGATTCGGCGGTGACGTTGCGGGTGGGGCGCTCACCTGGTTTCCCGTGCGGTAGCCCGGTGGTCGAGAAGACCCGCCTGGTTGAGGCCGACGACGAGTACCTCACTAGCGGCCAGGGCGCCACCTGGGAAGAGGCGGCCCGCATCGCCTGGTTCGACATGGTCAGCCTCATCGCCGACCGCTATCAGACCACCGTCGAATACGCCAACCTCATCGTAGGAACGATCGGCGATTTCCGCCCCGGCTATGCCGCGGGCATGCTCAACCAGCGAGGTCGTCCCAGCGCTTCGGCCTATGTTACCTGCCAGGTCGCGGTGACCAAGGCGCTGCGTCGCACCGGCCATCCCTACCAGCCTGACGCCCAAGGTGCCAGCGTATGAACACGCCCCCAGATGATTTCGTGCGCGTAACGGAAGAAGCGGAACTGGCCTTCCTGGAGACTTGCTTCCGGCGGGCCGGCATGGAGGCCGGCAATGCGGCGCTGATGAGCCGCCTGCTGACCAACTCCGAATTGCGCGGCGTGCGCAGCCACGGCATCGGTTGGGCACCAGGTTATTGTCAGCAGATGCGCGAGGGACGGCTGAACCCGCGGCCCGCGGTGCAGGTCGTCCACGAGAACCCGACCACGGTGGTTCTCGACGGCGATGGTGGTCTCGGCTATATCGCCATGGTCCAGGCTACTGAGTTGGCCATTGCCAAAGCCCGGCAGGTAGGCATCGGCATGGGCCTGGTGCGGCATGTGGGGCACTACGGGGCTGCGGGCCACTACACGCGCATGTGTCTGGACGCCGGCTGCATCGGGTTCTCGGTGCAGGGCTTCCGTCACGACGGTGATGCCCGGGGTCGGGAACCCAAGCCCTCGGTGGCGTTCAACGGTTATCCGCCGATGAGCTTCTCGGTGCCGGCCGGCGACGAACCGGCTGTGGTCCTCGACATGGTCGCGCACGTGCTGTCTGGGTACAAAGGCGAGGGTTTCGACGATCTGCCGGCCAAAATCCCCGGTGCGTTCTTCAAGAGCATCGGGCTGGTGGCCGTGTCGACGCTGCTCGGTGGCGCGCTGACCGGCTTCACCCTGCCCGCAGGCGATGCTGCCCAGGCGCGCTGGCCCGGAGCCAGCATGGGCGGCATGGTCCTGGCAATCGATCTGGCCTCGGTCCTGCCGCCCGAGGTGTTCAAAGCCGAAGTCGACCGCTACGCTCGCGCGTTGCGCGAGACCTATGCGCCCATGCCGGGCTATGATCAGGTCCTCCTGCCCGGGGCCATCGAAGAGGAGACCCTGCGGCTGCATCGTCGCGAGGGTATCCGTTTCGGCGAGCCCGAACAGCAGTCGGCACGACGGCTCAGCGAGTACCTTGACGTGCCCCTGCCGTGGGAGACCGGAGCCAACCCATGAGCACGGTCGATGCGCGCCTGGCGGCGGTGCGGCCCAGCCCGCGCCAGCAGGCCTGGCAGGAAATGGAGTACATCGCCTTTGCGCACTTCGGCATCAACACCTTCACCGATCGCGAGTGGGGCGAGGGCACCGAAGAGCCAGCCCTTTTCTCGCCCACGGCTCTGGATGCCGGGCAGTGGGTAGACGCCTGTCGTCGGGCCGGAATGCGGATGATCATTCTCACCGCCAAACACCACGACGGGTTCTGTCTTTGGCCCAGCGCGCATACCGAGCACTCGGTGCGCCAGTCCCCATGGCGCCAAGGGCGCGGCGATGTCGTCCGCGAGGTGGCCGATGCCTGCCGCGCCGGCGGTCTGCGCTTTGGCGTCTACTGCTCGCCCTGGGACCGTCACGAACCCAGTTACGGCAACAGCCCGGCGTACAACCAGTTCTTCCGTCGGCAGCTCACCGAGTTGTTGACCGGCTACGGTGAGATCGCCGAGGTGTGGTTTGACGGCGCCTGTGCCGAAGGCCCCAACGGCCGGCGTCAGGAGTACGACTGGGAGAGCTACTACCGCCTGGTACGGCAGTTGCAGCCCCAGGCCGTGATCGCCATCTGCGGGCCCGACGTGCGGTGGGTGGGCAATGAGTCAGGACTGGCTCGTGACGACGAGTGGTCGGTGCTGCCAGCGGCGGCCGCGGCCGATGACGACGTGGCGACCCATTTCCAGCATGTCGACAGCCAGGCGGGTGACCTGGCCGATGGGGCCCGTCTGGCCGCGGCTGAACGGCTCATCTGGTACCCGGCCGAGTGCGACGTCTCCATCCGACCCGGCTGGTTCTACCACGCAGCGGAGGATCTGCGCGTCAAGTCGTTGCCCCACCTGGAAGACATCTACTACCGCTCGGTGGGCCGCAACAGCGTGCTGCTGCTCAATGTCCCCCCCGACCGCCGCGGGTTGTTCCACGAATACGACGTGGCCCGCCTGGCCGAGTTGCGGCGCTCCCTGGCGCGCACCTTTGCCGAGAACCTGGCCCGCGTGGGGACGTTGCAGGCCGATTCGCAGGCGGACGCTGGCCACGGCGCGGCCGCGGCCCTGGACCGGCGTGCCGACACCTGGTGGAGCGCGGCGCCCGACTGTCGCCAGGCGGTATTGGAACTCGACTTGGGGGCGGCGCCGCCGGCCTTTGACCGGCTTGAGCTGCGCGAGCCGATTGCCCTGGGGCAGCGGATCACTCGCTTCCGCCTCGAGGGGTGGGATCACGGTTGCTGGCGCCTGATCTGCGAGGGGGCTTCGGTGGGGTACCGCCGGCTGGAGCGCCTCGGTCGGATTCAGGTGCCTCGCGTGCGCCTGGTAATTGACCAGGCACGGGAGAGCCCTGCCTTGGCCACGTTCGGGCTCTACTTGAGCTGAGTTTGGCCACCAGGGCCCCATCGGGCCCCGGCGCGCAAATGGGCGCGGCAGCCGTCTGCGGGCTGCCGCGCCCATCCGTTTGTGTCTAGTCAACCGCACCAGCGGCCCAGCCTGGCGCTGTGGCTTCGCCCAGGTCGCTTCAGCGGTGGCCGTGGCGCGGGCGATCCCCATCGGGGGTTCGGTGGGCGCGAGGCGGGGCCGGTCGGCCGGCAGCACCGACGCCAGTCAGCACCCGGCACGCGGCCTTCGGCCAGGTGATGCAGTCAGGGGCACGTGGCACGCGCCGCTCCGGCGCCTGCGGGCGGGGTGGCTGTCGGTACTGGGGTTCGCCGGCGCCACGGCGCTCGCCGCCACCAGGCGCTGCGGCCCACGGGTGCGGAGCTGTTCCGGGCCCGCCGCGTGGGTTGTCGGCCTGCCGGTCGACGGGGCAGCCGTAGCTGCGGCGTTGCGGTTCACGGTCGCCGGGGCCGACCTGCACCCGACGGTGCCGGCCCGGTCGGTCGCTGTCGCGCCACCCCTCGTCGGGTCGCCCCTCGCGCTCGTTGTGCCGGATGTCGTCGGCTTCGTTGCCGCTGCGGGCGCAGGGGCCATGGCCGTCGAGAACACCGCTCAGGTGCAGGGCCAGGGCGAACCCGCCCACAGCGAGCAGCGCCGCACCTTCATGTTCGGCCCTGGTTGGCGCGGCCTGGGAGCCGGCCAGGGTCAGGGCGGCAAGGGCGATGGAGAGCTTCCCGGGTTTCATCGCGCCCCTCCTGGGTATGGGATCGTGGAGTGCGGTCGCCGCCGTTGCGGCGACCGCACTTGTTTAACCCCACCCGAGACGCCGGGTGTTACCCGTCGAAGACCTAACGGTGGCGGAAAAAGTGCCACCCGCCCAGCGTGGGCGGATTCCCCGGATCATCGGCCAGCAGGCGTTCGGCATTGAGCGCCACCTTGCGGAAGGCCTCGGCGTACTCGGCGATGATGTCGGCGCGGAAGTGCTTGAACCACGGAATGCCGTAGCACCGTGCCGGCATTGCCTCGGTGACCGGCAGGCTGCCGGGCGGCTGCCGCAGATCGCGGTCGCTATGGGCAATGCGGGTTGGGCGGCCGTGACCGTAGATGTCGGTGGTGTTGAACAGGGGGTGGCTGTGCAGGGGCATGTTGGCGCCCGGGCTGGTGCTGCAGCCTTCGGCGCGGACCGCCTCGCAGAACCGCGTTACCGACAATCCACCCAACTCTTCCGGCCGGTACAAGCCGTGCGCGGCGTACCAACCACCCATGGTGCTCCCCGATTCCTTGGCGGGCCGGTGCGCGCGGACGCCTGGCACGCCTTCCAGCAGGTCCCAGAAGTGGTTCATGGCCCGCTGGATCTCGGCGCAGCGGCCGTCGTAGTGCTTCAGCTGCACGCGGCCCATGGCCGAGCTCATCTGATGCATGCGGTATTTGTAGCCACCCAAAGGCAGCCCCAGGCTCTCGCGCAGATAGGGGGTTTGGATGTCGTCACCAAAGCGCTCGTAATGGCCCAGCGACAGAGCGCGTTCGTAGATCTCCAGGTTGTTCGTGCACAGAATGCCTGCCTCGCCGATGGCCAACGACTTGCCGCTCATCAACGACATGGCTGCCACGTCGCCGATGGTGCCCACTTTGCGGCCCCGGTACAACGCTCCCTGTGCGTGCGATACGTCCTCGATGACTTTGACGCCGCGGCGGCGCGCGATCTCCATGATCGGGTCCATGTCGCACGGATGGCCCATGTAGTGCACGCAGACGATCGCCTTGGTGCGAGGTGTGATGCGCGCCTCGATGTCACCGGGGGCCAGGCAGAGGCTGTCCGGATCGACCTCGGCGAACACCACGGTGCCGCCGAGGGTGTAAACCTGGAGGCAGGAGGCCCAGTAGGTCAGGCTGGGGCAGATGATTTCGTCGCCGACCCCCACACCGCACCCGTACATGGCCGCCTGAAGTGAGGCGGTGCCGGTGGAAAAGCCCAGGCAGTACTGGGTCCCCTGCCAGGCGGCGAACTCGCGCTCAAAAGCCGCCGTGGTTTCGGTTCCGGACATGGCGCGGCGCTCGAGCACGTCGAGCACGGCGTCGCGATCTTCCTGGGTCACGATCGGCCAGTCGAAAATGTCACCCGGGTCGGTCTGCACTGCCTTGGGCCCGCCTGCCAGGGCCAAAACTTGGCTCATCAGTCACCCCTCCTGGAAGGGCGTCGCCGCGGCGACGCCGCGTGGTATCACTGGTCCATCACGGCCTGAATCATGGCGTGGATATAGCCGAACGCGAACGCGAAGCCCTGGCGGTACCCATCGGGACCACCGCCGCCCGGGACGTGGTCGGGGACACACATGTGCCGGTACCCGACCTCCTTGAGGGCCTGCATGTTGCGGTGCATGTTCATGACGCCCTCGTCCGGCCACACCTCCTGGAACCGGTTCCGGCCGCCGACGATGTTGCGGAAGTGGATGTGGAAGATTTTCCCCCGCGAGCCGAAGTAGCGGATGATATCCGGCACCTCGCGGGCCGGATCGAGGACGCTCTCGGCCATGCAGCCCAGACACAGGTTCAGACCATGGTACGGGCTCGGGCAGATCTCAATGAAGCGCTTGAAGCCGTCAAAGCCGCCCAGAACCCGGTCAACGCCGCAGAACCCGGGCGGCAACCACGGGTCGCATGGATGACATGCCAGGCGCACCCGGCAGGCTTCGGCCACCGGCACCACACGCTCGAGGAAATGGGTGATGCGCTCCCAGTTGGCGGCCTCGCTGACCGGTTCGGCGTAGCGTGGGCCACGGTCCTGGGCGGCCGCCAGGTCCCAGGTCGAGTAGACCGAATCGCCGCGGCCGGGAGGGGTTGACTGGGTGCGCTGATTCTCCATCTCGCACAGGTAGTACTTCACCGCTGGGATGCCGGCCTCGGCCGCCTGCCGGATCATGTTGCAGACCAGTTCGATCTCGCGATCACCGCGCTCGCTTTGGCCGAGCATGAAATCCGGTGTCGGTCCACCGTCGATGTTGAGGGCCGCCATGGGGATGGCGACCATCTCCATGTCAATGCCGTAACGGGCGCATTTCTCTTTCTTGGCGGCCAGTTCGGCCACGTCCCAGCCATACTCGCGGTGGAACTCGATGTTGTTCTCGTTCTTGGCCCTGACCCCGTACCGGGCCAGGAACGTCAGGTCCTCGTCCGAGGTGCTGAACTGCTGCGTGCCCACGTGCATCGCTATCTCCCTTTCCCGCGGCGTTGGCCGGTGCCGCTTGCTGCTGGTGCGTTCCTGTGCCCTGGCGCACCTGACCCAACCGCGTCGCGCCGGTCAGGACGCCGGTTGTCGGGTGTGGGCAGGGCGCGGGGCTGGCTGCGGGTCAACCCCCGGCGGCCCGCCGGCACAGCGCTTCCAGGCGGGCAGGTACTGCGTCCACCGGCACCCGGTCGGCAACGCCCAGCAGGCTGCGCGGATCCTGATCAGCCTCGCCGACGGCCGTGGCCACGGCCGCCTCGAAGTCGGCCTCGCTGCAGGTAGCCAGCAGGAAGTCCTGGGCAATGCCCCCCCACAGAGTCAGATCCGGGCCTGCCAGTGCGCGCGCCTGCGTCAGCGAGGCATCGCTCTGGGGCGGCGCGGCGATGCCCTCCACGCCGCTGACACCGGCCGCTGCCAACGGGCGCAGCAGCTGCCCGACCGGCCCGCCGGCGTGGACTACGAGCGGCCGCGCGGCGTCGGCCCACACGCCGGCGCTGGTCGCGTACGAAGCGGCCAGCCATTCGGCGAAGACGGCGGGGTAGACGAACTGCCCGTCCAGGTTGTCGGGGCTATAGAAGAGGTCGCCTGGCAGTTTGGCCAGTTCGCGGGCGAAGTCCTGCAGTTTGCCTTCCAGCACGGCAACGAGTTGCCGGGCTGCGGGCGGGTCCTCCATCAGCAGCATGAACCCCTCGCTCATGCCCACCAGATCGTACAACAGGTCGATGTAGGGCCGCGTGGGGACCTCTACGGCCACTAGGCCATTGTCGCCCACGGCTGCGGCGATGGCAGCGAGGGACGCCTCATCGATCGTGTACGTGCGGGCTTCGGCGGCCGTCAGGGCCAGGTCGAGATCCGCTGTCGTCTTCACAGGGTACTCGGTCTGCCACCAGTTCCCATCGGGCCCCAGTGACCAACGGGCGGTCAGCGTGCCCGACGCGGTGCGGGTCTGGGTGGTGCGCGTGTCGCCCGTCTCGATAGTGGTTACCTCCACCCCGGGGTGGTCGACGCGCCAGGGCCGCGCCACCGCGAAGGCGGCCGTCTGCAGCGAGGCGGCGATCCGGGGCAAGTCCAGCCCCTGCCAGGCGGGCGGCAGCGAACCGCGCCGAAGGTGGCTGTCGTACCACAGCGTCAGGTCAAGCAGCAGCGGTGCCCGTCCGGAACCGTGAGCGCCGAATCGCGAGAGGATCTGAGCCCGAACGGACATGGGTCCCTCCAGGGTTGGTTGATGGTCACTGGTTCCGCCACGGCCGGCTGCGGCCGCCCGGCATCATGCCCGCGACACCGGCATCGTCGCGGTGCCGTCGGCGCCTGCGAAGACGGCGGCGTCAGCGCCAACCGCTGGTTTCACGGGCGCTCGTCCGCGCGCAGGCGTCTGCCTGCCTCCACCATTGCCAGGTACCCGTCCACCGGCACATAAGCCGGGATGGAGTTCCCCGAGCCCAAGGCAAAGCCGCGCGCGGTGCGCCGGTACCGCTGCGCCATGTCGAGCACGCGCCGGTACACCTCCTCTGCGGGCAGCTGGCAGAGCAGGTCGACGTCAACCCCGCCCAAGAGCCCGATGCGGTCGCCGTAGCGCTCGATCCAACTATCGAAAGGCGCGATGATGTCTTCGTTGGAGTGCTTGGCATCGATGCCGGCGGCGAGGGCATCGGCCATGACCTCGGCAATGTTGCCGCAGGAGTGCCACAGGAAGCGACGACCCGCCGCATGGACGCGGTCGATGATGCGTCGGTATTGCGGGAACACGTGTTGCCGCAGGCTTCCGGGGGACAGCAGCGTCGCGGTCTTGAAGCCCAGATCGTCGCCGAAACGGCACACGGCGAAAACCTCGAGGTGTTGCGCCAGCAAGCGATCCCACAACTTGACCAGCAGATCGCCGATGCGGCGGTACAGGTCGGCGAACAGCTCCGGGTCATCGTGCTCCAGGTAGCACAGATGCTCGAACCCGACCAGGTCTTCACTGATCTCGAAGACGCCGTTGCCAATGCCGCCGACTGCCTTCATCCCGGGTGGCAGGCTGGCCGCCAGTGCTTCCAGGCGTGGTTGGGCGGCCTGCCAGAAGCGATCCGGCAGTTCGTCCCATGGGTAACGCTCGCAGTCGCTGCGGCTCTGGATGGGCCCTGGCCGCCCGCCCATAATGGCGCCGCTGTCTGGCAGCACCTCGGTCACGCAGACCTCGAACGACACCGTGTCGTACCCGGTGTGGACAAAGAAGCGGCAGAATTCGGCGAAGAAGTGCCTCCGGTCAGCAGCGTCACCGGCCAGCGCAGCCGCAAAGCGGGTGTTGAGGACCCGCTCCATGGTCTCGGTACTGATCAGGTGCTCGTAAAGAGGCAGGCGGGCGGGGCGTCGGTTGGCGGCCACATCCTGAATGTGACGGAAGTCAGGCGCGAAGCTCACGGTTGCCACACCTCGTCGATGACGCGTCGGGTGAGGGCGGTCCAGCGACGGATCCGGTCAGGGTCGCCCTGCACGGTTTCCACATCTTTGAGCGTGATGTCAACGTGGCAGCCGCGGGCAGCCTGCAGATCACGCCTGAGGATTCGGCGAATGCGGTCTTCGTCGTACCCATAGCCCACCATGTCGGCGGGGCTCGGCCGGTAACTGAGGACGTAGTCGCTCCCGATCTGCTCGGCGCACGTCCCCACGTCGGCGAAGGGCGACACCGCGATACGCCTCAGATTGGGCACCCGGCGCAGCATGTCGATCTTGCGGCCCAGGTCCTCGCAGCAACCGTAGGCCGCCAGTCCGAACTGGGCCAGGATGGGCAGCTGGTACGCCAGCAGGAACTCGTCGTGCATGGCCGGCGACACGCAGGCGAATTCCTGGGCGGCCATGAACCCCCACAACTGGGCGCGCTTGACCCCGCGGACATTGGGCGCCGGGTCGGCCAACTCCTCGGCGTACGCCATCGCCTGGTTCTGGTGGGCGCTCAGGCCCCAGTCGCCCCGGGCCTCGGCTTCGTCGTGCGTGCGTCGCACGCCGTCGGCGAGAAAGCTGACCAGGGCGTGGAGCCAGTCGGGTCGATCCACCATGTCGAGCATGAAGTGTTCGATGCCGCGCAGATAGCCCAAGTCCGTCGACAGGTCGGCGCTCCAGGCCCGGTACGCGGGGGCGCGGTCCAGGTCCACGGGCAACAGGTCGCCCAAGGCCTGCTGCACCTCGTCTAGTCGACGGGCAGTGGCCTCCTCATCGATGTCGTGTCGCGGTGGCCGCAGGCGCTCCAAGTCGGCCGTCTCACGCAGCGGGTAGTCGATCTTGAAAGATCCGCGAGGTTCGCGGGCCCGCTGGCGACGGATGTCGACGCCCCAACCGGTGCAGCGATGGATGGCGCTCACCGTCACCCAGGGTTCGAAGATCGAGTCGTCGGCCAGACTGTCCCAGAAGAGATGCCGGCGGAAGAAGTCCTCGTAGCCGCGCAACACCGGGTCCTGGCACGCACACTGCGACTGTGGCATCTCCTCCCAGGCAAAGGCGCGCACGTAGATCAGCGGCCGGGTCGCCCGCAGGCTGTTGTGGCGTCGCCACTGCTGCCGCCGCTGTTCCTGTTCCGGTCGGTGGCAGATGTCGAGGTACTGGCGCGCCAGTTCGCGCACCAGCTGCAGTTCAGTCGGCGGCCAACTCATGGCTGGGCCTGCTGGAGAGCGTCGTATCCGCCGCCGTTCAGTACCTGCCTGAAACCGAGCTCGCGCAGGGCATCACGCGCCAGCCCCGAACGCCGCCCGCTCCGGCAGTACACCACAATGCGTGCGTCGCGGTCGGGCCCGAACTCGGCGATCAGGTTGCGGACCTGATCGAGCGGAATGTTGCGGGCGCCCGCCAGGTGCCCTTCGGCAAACTCCGCGGGCGTGCGCACATCCACCAGTAGCGCGCCGCTCTTGATCCAGTCCCACGCCTGCTGCTGTGGATTGGGGGCCTGTTGAGGTACGCCGCTGGCGGTATCGGTCGCCGCTCCGTCGGGCCCTTTGGCGCGGGGACACGCGGTCAGCAGCAGCGGCGCCGCCAGCAACAGGGCGGTCGCGACCAGACACCTGCCCGGGCGGCTCACGCGGCGGCCTGCGGGGTGATCGGTAACTCGACGGGCAGGACCCACATTGGATGGCGGCCGATCCGGTGGACGGCCAGCGGCGTCAGGTGCCCGGTGAACGGGTCAAT
>CAITNQ010000517.1 GCA_903893785.1 uncultured Gemmatimonadota bacterium | reverse complement strand
GTCTGGTTGAGGCGGTGGACGAACTCCTGTACCTGCTCCCAAGGCACATAGGTGGCCGGGGCCTGGGGCGAGCGGGAGGCCCAGACCTGCCCGTACCAGGGCGTGGTGCCCATGACCGCCTGCCATTGAGCCTGGGTGACCTCGAACTGGCCCATCCACAGGGGTCGGGTCAGCACCACGGGGTGGGCGGCCTGACGGGCCAGGCTATCGCCCATGGTGAAGACCCCGGGTTCCAGGTAGCGGAACGACAGGGGCGGCGCCCCGTCCAGGGGCACGGTCAGCCCGGCCGGGACCCACGTGTACACGATGACCGTATCTGGGGCGCTGACCACCGGGCCATCGCTGACGCGCAGCTCGATGGGGTACGCGCCGGGAGCCGCGGCTTGGGCCCACGGCTGGGGCGCGGTGCTGTCGCTGAGCGTGATGCCTGCCGGCGCGCGCCAGCGGAATTGCAGCGCATCACCCGTCATGCTGTGGCTCGCCGTGCCGTCCAGCTGCACCCGGCCGGCCAGTACCAGCGTGGTGTCCTGACCCGCCCGGGCCACGGGCAGGTCAGTGCGCCCTTGGCCGGTCACGGGATCGCTGATCGCCGGCGCCAGGTCGTCACCGCGGTCGGCTTGGTCATCGGCAGTCAGCACGAAGATGTCGCCGTCGGCACCCACGTCGTACCGGGCGCCGGTGAACGTGGCCACGCCGGCCACGGCCTGGACCGCGGTCTGGCCCCCCAGACGGCCCCCGCCGCGCAGGGGCGTGGCGTCCAGGTACACGGTGTCGGCGAAGTCGATGTCGGTCAGGCCCCGGGCGTTGACCGCCCGGACCACGGGTTGGACGGTCAGCGGCGCCCCGGACACAGCCCCTTGGGGCGAGGTGGCAAAGATCAGGCGCGTGGCCACCACTTGGTTGACGACCCAGTCCGAACGGCCGGCGACCAGGCCGGGCGCGGTCACCTGCAGCTGGAAAGCCTCCCCGTCTGCGTGGCCGAAGTACGTGGCCCGGGCCAGCACGCCGACGCCGCGGACCAGGGCTACCCACGCCGAGTCACCGCCGGCCAAGGTGCCGGTGCCGCCTGCCAGGCTGAGCGCGACGACACCACCGAAGTCCGTATCGAGCCCCTGCGCCGCGTCGCGGGCCTCCACCACCGGCGGCACGCCGAAGGGCTGGCCATCTACCACGGCGCCGGGTTGGGTGGCAAAGTGCAGGTGCGTGGCCACCACATCGGCGGCGATTACGGCGCTGGTGATGGCCGGCAACGGGGTGCCGCTGTCCGTGGCCGTGGCCACCAGACGGAAAGTGTCACCGTCGGCGGCTGCCGTATAGGCCAGCCCAGGAAAGGTGGCCAGGCCCCCCACCGCCCGCACGCGAGTAGGGCCGGACAGCACCCCGGCGCCCTGCAGACTGAGCTGCACCGTGTCCACGAACGCCGTGTCCACCCCGCCGTTGGTCAGCATGCGGACCATCGGGGGCGGGTCCAGCCAGGTGCCGCTGACGCCAAGGGCCGGCACCTGGGCGAACTGCAGCTGGCGCATCGAGGTGGCGGTCAGCGCGATGTCCCAGACGTCACCCTGGGTACCCCAGGTTACCGCCCCGCCGTTACCCGGGCTGCCGTCAGGCTGCGTGTACACGGACACCCGGGTAGCGATGCCGTTGATGGTGAAGCGGATGGTGTCGCCGGTGGCCGCGCCCTCATCGGGCGTGGTCTGGCTATCGTCGTGGTACACCGCCATCAGCCCCACGGTCCCGTCCGGCGGCACGGTCCAGGTGCCGCAGTGCGTACCCCCGGGGTCATAGGCGTCGATCAGGGCGCCCGGCGGCAGCGGCAACCCATCCAGGGTGGAGGCCGAGCGGCTGTCGTACACGGCAATGAAGCTGTACGAGGGGGTGACCGTGGCCAGGGCCGGGCCGCCTAGGGCGCCCAGCAGCCACCCCACCCCGCCGACGGCGACCAAGGCGCGCCAACGTTGCGGCAGACGTCGCAGAGCTGACATATACGGTCTCCTGGCACCGGTCCACACCGGGGTTCGACACGCCCCCGGCGGACGGCGCCTACAGGCGGGAAAGGGTCGGGTACACGAGGGTGTCAGCAGCGGTCACGCGAATCCAGTACCCACTCCCCGGCGTCATGGTCTTGAGGGTGTTGAAGCGCGGCGCCACGCCAGGCAGGTACATGGTGCCGCCGACCACCGGCTGGCCCGGATTGGCGAACGTGGCCTGGAACCCGGTCACGAAGCGCAGGTTGGGCTGGAGCGACAGGGTGGCAGTGCGGGTGGAGTCGGGCCAGGCGGGCAGGTACCCTACCAAGTTGAAGCCGGCCGCCACGGGGATGGGGGTGTCCGGGGCCAGGGGCGTGCCGATCAACACCAGCGTGTCGGCGGCGTGCATGTACACGCCGTACGCCAGCCGCGGATCGGTCCGCTTGAGCGTGGACAAGGTGGAGGGCAGCGTCGGATTGTACAGCTTGGCGCCGGTCGCACCGCCGCTCGGTCTCAGGCTGGCGGTCTCGAAGCACGTCACGATCTTGAGGTTGTCCTTGATCGGCCGGACGATGGCGGCGATGGAGTCGTTGGCCACCACCACATGCCAAGACACCAAGTTGTAGCCCGGGGCCAGCACCAGCACCACCGTGTCCTGGGGCGCCTGAGCCGCCAACGGGCCGGCCAGGACCCAGGCCAGCACCAGCCCACTCCATCGACGCATGGCATCCTCCTTACTAGTGGACCGACGCCGCCCTCGAGCCAGGGTGAGCGCAGGCAGGCACGGTCAAGGCGGTCGTGACGGGGGTGCGCGCTACCGTGCCACGGCCCCTGAACGGGCAGCCGACATGGGTCTGGCCAGCCGGACCGTTGAGGTCGTGCGTTGGCGTCGTGGCCTGGCCGTGGCATGGAACACCGCGCGGCAGGCCCTCCCCCGCCGCTCCGAGTGCGAGGTGGGTAGGCGGGTCCGTCGTACTACAAAGACCCGGTCAGGGGGTCAGGAGATACCTGAGGAGATACCTGGGTGGTCGATGGGAAAGGGCAGTTCGGGCAGAAATGGGAGGAGAGGGCCCGGCCGAGGCGTGCCCGGTTGTGCCCGGAAATGAAGACGGCCCCGTCCGCAAGGGACGAGGCCGTGTGCAGGCGGGGGTGGCGGGGGCTGTGGTGCGGGCCCGCTGGCGGGTGCGCCACGGGCGCGCCAAGCGGTCGGCGCGAGGAAGGCACCCTCGACCGGGGTTCGCCGGACCAGGTGGCGGCCTCCCGACCGCGGTCGCCTGCCATGTGGCGCGGCGATCGGCGCCAGGAGCAGCACCACAGAGGGCCCGCCCAGGGGAAGTCGCGAGGGTCCTGCTGCGTCCGTCCCTGGGACTGGGACCCCAGTCACTCGGCAACGAAGCCGCCACCGCGGGGCAGGCGCGCGCCGCGTTCGGCGGCGGCAGCTCGGGGGCCACGATGGGTATGGGTACCCGTGGCCCGGCGGCCCGGCACCGCACCAGGCACCAAGCGCCCGCGCGACCTCGCCAGGGTCGCGCGGTGGGTGTCCGCGGCGCGCCCCAACAACCGTCTGCCGTTGGGCTCGGTGCCAAGGACCAACCCATGTTGCGCACCAGATCGGCAACGGTGTGCGGAGGGGCCGGTGCGCAAGCCCGGGTCATGTGGGCAGGCACCGCAGAACAAAGGGCTGTCCCCGCGCACCGGGCGATGGAGGGGGCACTCGCCGCCCCGCGGTAGGGTTCCACGTAAGCAGGTAACCATCGGTCCTGCGAGCAATCCCGCGAGATACTGCGCGGCACCTGCTGGCGCTCCGATATGTCGTATTTTCTACACCGCCGCCACGGCCGTCAGCCCGATGGTCAGTAGCCACTGCGACCGTAGCGTGCGCGCCCGGCGCCGGCACCGCGACCGCCTCGCCTGGAGCGACCGACGCCAACAAGCCGCGCCCGGACTAGAAAGGCCCTTGGCCCGATGAAGCAAGTGCTGCAGAACCTGCGGACAGGTCAGACCGAAGTGGTTGAGGTACCCGCCCCCGGGCCCGCACCCGGCCGCGTGCTGGTGCGCACGGAGGCATCGCTGATCTCGGCCGGGACCGAGCGGATGCTGGTGGAGTTCGGACAGGCTTCCCTGCTGGGCAAAGCCCGAGCGCAGCCAGACAAGGTCAAGCAGGTCCTGGACAAGATTCGCACCGACGGCCTGTTGCCCACCCTGGAGACAGTGTTCAACCGCTTGGATGAACCCCTCCCGTTGGGGTACTGCAATGTGGGCACGGTGGTTGAGGCCGGGCGCGGGGTCCACGACCTGGCTCCCGGGGACCGGGTCGCGTCCAACGGGCCCCATGCCGAGTTCGTTTCCGTGCCCCGTCGCCTATGTTCCAAGGTGCCCGCGGGCGTCAGCGTGGACACCGCAGCGTTCACGGTCCTGGGCAGCATTGGCCTGCAAGCCATCCGACTGGCAGCCCCCACGTTGGGCGAGACCGTGGCCGTGATGGGTATGGGGCTGGTGGGACTGGTCACAGCCCAGTTACTGAT
>CAITNQ010000516.1 GCA_903893785.1 uncultured Gemmatimonadota bacterium | reverse complement strand
CTGGAGGTGGCCCGTCGGGTCGGCGATCTGGACGGTGTGCCCCGGGCTTCCTATGCCACGGTCAGTGCCTTCATGACGGCCCTTCGCGACGAGCAGGGCCCGGTCCTGCCCGAGTACGTGGGCGAGTTGTACCTGGAGGGGCATCGCGGCACCCTGACCTCGATCGCGGCGATCAAACGCGGCAATCGGCGCGCCGAACTGGCCCTGCGCGATGCGGAGTTCATGGCCGTGACCGCCGCGCTGCGGGGTCGGTCCTACCCGGCGGACGACCTGCGCTCCGCCTGGAAAGAACTGCTGCTGAACCAGTTCCACGACATCCTGCCGGGCAGCTCCATCCCCGAGGTGAATGACGAGGCGGTCGCCGGGCTGGAGCGCTGCCGGCAGCAGGCTGCCACGATCACCGAGCAGGCTCTTGGTAGTCTGGTCGGCGGCGGGCCGTCGGCATCGCATCTGCTGGTGGCCAATAGCCTGAGCTGGGAACGTGGCCGTACGCTGGCACTGCCCGGCGTGCCGGCGGGCCTGATCCCGGCCGACTCCGGATCGCGGTGCCAACGGGTCTGCGACCTGGCCGGCCGCGAACTGACGCTGGTCGACGGCGTGGCGCTGCCGCCCCTGGGCGCGCGACGCGTGGACCTGCGGCCAGGTGATGGCGGCGGCGAGAGTCCGTTCCGAGTTACCGACCGCGGCGTCGAGACGCCCTGGGCACGTCTCCGGTTCGACCGCCGGGGCCGTATCACGTCCTTCGTCGACCGGAGCACGGGCCGGGAATTGGTGCGGCGCGGCGCGGCCTTCAATGCCTTCCACCTGGGCGAGGACGTACCGGCGGCCTGGGACAACTGGGATATCGACGCCGACCACCGTCTCAAACTCGCCGTTGACGGCGAGCTGATCAGCCGCGAGGTCGCTGCCGACGGCCCCCTGCAGTTGCGCCTGCGGTGCACTTGGCGACTGGGCGAAGGCTCACAACTCCGCCAGGACGTGGTCTTCCACGCCACCACCGCTCAGGTTGATTTCGAAACTGAAATTGACTGGGGCGAACAGCACCGCCTGCTCAAAGCGGTCTTCGCCACGGACCTCCTGTCACCGACCGTACGGCACGAGATCCAATACGGCCACGCTGAGCGGCCAACCCACCTCAACCGGCCCTACGACCGGGCCCGGTTCGAGGTCTGCAATCACAAGTGGTCAGACCTGTCCGAGAACCGCTTCGGCGTGGCCCTGCTCAACGACGGCAAGTACGGCCTGGGAGCCAAAGGCGGCGAACTGGCCCTGACCCTGGTCAAAGCCGGGACTCACCCGGATCCGCGCGCCGAACGCGGCCGTCACCGGTTCACCTATTCCTTGCTGCCCCATGCCGGCGGCTTCGCCGCCGAGACCGTAGTGCGGCCGGCCTACGAACTGAATGTCGCGCCGATGGCCTGTCCGGTGTCGGCCGACGCCCCGGCCGTGCCGTCATTGCTGACCGTGTCGGCACCGAACGTGATCGTGGAGGCCGTCAAGTGGGCGGAGGACGGCGACGGGTTCGTGGCGCGGTTGTATGAGTGCGAACGCAGCGGCACGGCGACGCGGATCGGGTTCGGCGTGCCGGTAGCTCGCGTGTGCGAGGCCAATATGCTTGAGGAGGAGGAGCGCGAGATGCCGCTGCGACGCGATGCCGTGACGACGCGCTTCCGGCCCTTCGAGATCAAAACGCTGCGCGTCTACCCGCGCTGACCCGGGCGGCGGCGATCGCGCCGGAGTGGCCCGCCGGCGCGATCGTCCCGGCTGACGGTGCTGACCCGGAGGGGGTTGGTCTGGCAGTCAGGTCGACGGCATCGGCGCGGCCCGGTCGAATCCGTGGCCGCGCCGGATCCGGCCGCAGGTCAGGGCCGTAGGCGGCCGTGCCCGGCCGCCAACTGGAACCCTGCGCCCGACCAGGCGAATTCGGCGAAGTCGGTCGCCTCCAGCAGGTCTATTGCGGTGGTGCCCCAACTGACATGCTGCCCCTGCCACAGGGCCAGGTGGGTCACCGCCCCCTGGGCGTCGAGGCGCACCAGTGCCAGCCGGGCGTCGGCCACGAGGCCGGTCCCGTCGACGACGAGACGGGCGCGATCAGCAGCCCCGTCCTGGGCTAGCACCCAATCCACGCGGCCGTCGGCCAGACACACCTCGACCGCCGCGTCCCCCGGGGCTGCGGGCCGCCCTTGAGGCGTAATCGAGGCCCGCCGCGCGCCGACCACTCGGGGTTCATCAACGTAGGGCTCGGTCAACCCTACGAAGGTTGACGTCAGTGCCATCCCTGGGGGCGCCTGGCGCCGCACCATGACACGGGGCACCCAGGCGTCCTCGTAGGTGCTGCTGTGCAGGGCGACCCAGGCCTCAGCCAACCACGCTTCGGCGGCCTCGGTCAAGTCACGGTAGCGCAGATGGACCTGCGTGCCAGGCGGTAGGTAACCGAGGCGGTTGTCGACCCGCCAGTCAGCCCACCAGTCCGAAGCCGGTTGGCGATCACCGCGGAAGTGGCGCATCTGCGTGCCATGCCCGAAGTCGTCACCCGCGACCAGGTTCAGGCCGGACGACGTCAACTGGGCGAAATGCCCCTGGACGAACTTGGCGTGGTCAGCGCCGCCGGCAACCACGAACAGGTCGAGGACGTAGGAGTCGGCCGCCGACAGATCGACCATGAGAACCACACGCTCGTACCGATCGATGGCATACAGCTCAGGCGCGGCCGCGGCGACAGCGCGGGCCACGCCGCCACTACCCCACAGGGTGGGGTGGCCATGGGCGGGGTGTTCCTGATCGCGCCCGTCGACGACCACGGTGTTGTGGGCGGCAGCCATCAGGTACCAAGTGAACCTGGGGCCCTGCCATCCTCCGTACTGCACGGGCGGGTAACCGAAGTCCGGCAGCAGATCCATGCCGCGCGCATAGAGGCCAAGGTTCAGGCCGTCGCGGTGCCCGTGTCCGCCGCCGGCGTCGTAATCGAGCCAGACCGCCCGCCGGTCCACGCCGGCACCGGCGCGCAGAATGGCCAGGTGCCAGTCGGGCAGGTTGATGCTATCCAAGCGCAGTTCGGTACCCACCGTCTCGATCACGGCGGCGACGCGATGGCGGAAGGCCACCGGATCGGCGGCCAGCAGATCGCGCGGCAGGTCGGTCAACTCGTGACCGTTGGCGCCATACAGGACCTGCACATAGGCGGCATCGCCCGTCAGCTCGTACAGGCGCCAAAACAGGCTGAACATGGACGGCAACAACCCGGGTTCGGCCACAAAGGGGGCCCCCATGTACTGGTCACAACGGCGGCCGAAGGCGCCCGTGTCGCCGCACTGCGGGTAATACTGCTCGAGGCACCAGGTGTCAATGTGGAAACGCCAGGTACGCGCCAACTGCGGGTGACGGGCCAGCAGGTCTGACAGGAATGCGGGGTCGATGCGCGCGTATTGCTCGACGAACTGCGCCAGCCCGTGGATCACGTAGGCGCTGTACCCGGCCAGACCCTTCTCGCCGGTAACACCATCGACGGCCGTGGCCTGGGCTACCAGGGCATCGACCCCGGCCATCACCTGGTCGCGGTTGGCCGGCCAGTCGAGCACGGTCTGCAGCACGGCCAGGGCGATCTCGCGGCGCGGGTAGTTGGTTCGGATGCGATCCGGGTGGGCCAGCGGGTGGCGCAGCAGACCGTCGGCTATGTTGCGCTCAATGTCGGCCCCACAGGCTTTCAGATTGGCCAGGCCCGCCGCGCGGGCTCGAGCCGACAGGAAGCGCACCAGGTCGGCATCATCGGCCAGGGCGCCGCGGATCTGGTCGAAGGCGATGGCCATCTCGCGCGTTTCCTCGCAGGCATCGTGCCAGGTGGACACGTAACCGGCGTGTGCCGGGCCCTCGTACATGACGCCCTGCTCTTTGAAGTCAAATCCGGGATAGAGGTCGGCGACGCGATCGAGCAGGATTGCCGCCCGGTGGGCATAGCCCCGGTCGCCACTGACGACGTACGCGGCAGCGAGGGTGCGGATGCCGGCTACGATCAGCTGCTTCCACTGACCGTAGATCAGGTACGCGGCGACGAACCACCAGGTGTGCCCATCGTCACGGTAGCCGGTGCCGTCATCGACCCCGAACGAATGCCGCGGGTCAGCCGGGTCCGGATGCTCCCCGTTGACCAGCAGCCTGCGGTCAGCGCGTTCAGCCCGGAACACGCCCGCCGAATCAAGGCCTGAACGGTAGAAGGCCGCGAAATCGTTCTTGGGGAACGCCTCAGCGCAGTGGGGGCAGGTCACCTTCCACGGGCAGTGCAAAGCATCGATCTGCCACTGGTACATGGGCACGCCCTGGCGGCAGGACGGGCAATAGCCGCTCGACCACACCATCCACGACCGCCGCAGGGTCGGTGCGAACATCAGGTCCCACAACTGCTCGTCACTGAAGGTTGACCAGGGCGCGGCCGCGTCGACAACGGCCTGAGCGGCCGCGGCCGCCCACGGTTCGGACTGCGCCTGGCGTTGCGCCTGCGCCACCAGATGGGCAGGGAAGAACACACTCTGAACGGCCATGGCCGGCCTCCTCGAGGGCCAAGCGGCCGCGCCGCCCCTGGGCGCGGCGCACCTGGCGCCGTACTGTGTATGCCCATGTCCCATGGGCGGCGGACGCAGGTCTCCCGCGCCCTTGATCGGTTGCCGCTGCTACCCCACGCTGGAGCTGCCGTGCCCACTTCGTCGCCCACACCACGGACCGCCCCGTCGCCACCCGGCGCGCCCACGCAGGCCCAGTACTGGAGCTTCTACTGGCCCTTGGCGCTGACCGGCATTGCCATGCTGCTGGCCCAGCAGTTCCAGAATGGCGCCTTGGCGCGGTACCCCAACGCCGCGCGCGAACTGGCCGTCTTTGCCCTGGCCTCCAGCGTCTTCCAGCTGTTCAACGCGGCGCTGATTTTCATGCCACAGATGTCCAACACTTTTGTGCGTTCGCGGCACGGGTGGCGCGTCTGTCTGAACTTCACTCTGGTCACCGGGCTGGTGCTGTCGCTGCCGTTAGCCGCCGCGGCGTTCCTGCCTTTGGGGCCGGCCCTGGTCGGGTTGGCCTTCGGCATCCACGGGGCCGAGTTGGCGGACGTGGTAACCTACCTGCAGTGCCTGTCGCCACTGGTGCTCCTGAGTGCCCTGCGCCAGTTCTACACCGGCATGCTGGTGCAGGCCCGCAGGACGACGCTGGTAACCTGGCTGAATGGCGTGTACCTGGGGGCAGTGGTTGGCGCTGTAGCTCTGGGTTTCCACCTCGACTGGCGGCCCATCATCAACGTCGCCGTAAGCCAACTGGCGGCGGCGCTGCTGCACCTGGTCCTGACATGGGCCTGGGTGCGCCGGGTGTACCGATTGCCATCCACGCCGGCGCACGAGGCCCTGACCTACGGCGAGGTGTTCGACTTCTTCTGGGGCACGGCGCTGACTAGCATCATGTTCTCCCTGAGCCGGCCGATCATTTACTCCTTCCTCAACCGCGCCCCTGCTGACGCCGCGGGGGCCACGGCGACGCTAGCAGCCATGCGCGTCGGCTTTGACTTTGCCATGATCTTCCACAACGCGCTCAACCAGTTCCGCCATCTCTTCGTCACCTTCGGCGAACAGGACCTGGCGGGCGTGCGGCGGTTCATGATCCGGGTTTCAACCGTCGTGGTCAGCTCCATGGTGTTGGTGGCGGTGACCCCGGCTAGTGGCTTCGTGCTGCACGACCTGGTGGGGGTCGACGGCGAGATCCTGCGCATGACGCGCCAGATCGTCCTGGTGATGTGCCTGCTGCCGATTGTGGTCAATGTGCGCAACTACTACCACGGCCTGGCCCTGCTGCGGCGCACTACCGGCCGCATGGGCGCCGGCGCGGTCGGCCGCAACCTGGCCACCTATGCCCTGGCAGCGTCGCTGTTCGCGCTGGGCTGGCTGAACCACGTGACCGCAACGCTGACCCTCATCGCCGGCTTCGTTGCCGAGACGCTGGTGGTGGTGGCGGCGCCGGGCCTGAACCGGTTCAGGCGCAGTCCGTCCTGACCCGGTTGCCCGGGCCGACGCGCCCGCGTGCTGCCGGGCACGCCGAGCCCGAACGGCCACCCCCTTGGCCCCAGGTTCAGGTCGGGCGCGCGAAGAAACGCTCGACGCGGTCCTGCGGCCGATAGCCCAGGATGCGGGCGGCCTTGTTCTGCGTGTACTTACCATGCCCTTCGTAGCTATGCAGGTTGAACCACTGATAGCCGTCGGGAACCGGGTCCAGTTCCACCGCCAGCCGGCAGGCTTCGACCAGATCCTCCCAGACGACGGTGAAAGGCGGGAAATCCTGCTTGGGCCGCGGACCGTCCGGTTTGGCCGCCAGGCCGTTGAACAGGAAACAGATTATCTGCAGGCCCCGGCGCCGAGCATAGGCCTGGCACAGCTCCAGGCTCAGGTACTTGGTGATGACATAGTACCCGGTGGTGCCGCGCAGCGGCGGATCTTCGATGCCGAAGTCTTGGTAGTAATCGCTGTACACCATCTGCGGACCCGTGTGCACTACCTTGCGGATCCCCAACTCAACCGCGGCCTCGAAGACATTGTGGGCGCCACGCAGGTTGACCGCCCAGCTGAGCACTGAGTCGTTGCGGTTGACGGTGAAGTTGAGGATGGCGTCCATGCCACGGCAGGCCGCCAGGACCTGCGGGTAGTCGCCAATGTCGACCCGCTCGATGGCCCGACCGTGGGGGTGGTCCTTGATGTCTGCCAGACGGAGGTCGTAGTACTGCGACAACCCCTCGGTGATATAGGGGGCCACCAACCCCGAGGCCCCCAGCAGCAGTACTCGTTTTCTGGCCATCGCTTCAGCCCTCCTGTGCCGGCCAGTGCCGGGTGAAGGCGTGGACCGGGCGGAAGCCCATGGCCTTGGCCGTGTCGATGAGGAAACGCGGATTGGGCAGGTCCGCAGCCACATGGCAGAGCGCCCAGCGCTGCAGCCAATGGATGGCGCCGCTGCTGTCACGCCGCAGGGCCACGGCGACCATCTGCGCCGCGTCGCGCACATCAAGCCAGGACAGATCGGGTACTAGGTCCGCCGTCTCCTCTTCGAAGACCAGGTGCCCCATGCGCAGCGCCGTGACACCGATGGGCCGCTCACGGGCGAACTCGCGACAGACGAGTTCGCCCATGTAGCGACTCATGACCTCCATGTCCAGGGGCGGCAGCGGGCGGTGGTTCTCGCTGATGTACATATCGATCGGGTAGTCGTCGAAAAGCGCCAGGGTGCTGGCGTAGACGCAGCGGCGCACGCCCGCATCCAACGCCGCGCTGAGCAGGACATGGGTCCCCCGGGTGTCCAGGTCCATCAGCGCCTGGTCACGCGCCAGCCCGGCGGGCGGTAGATCCGGCGGCGGCGTCGCCGTGTGGACCACGGCGTGAATGCCACGCATGGCACGCCACATGGAGTCCGCGTCCAGAAGGTCCGCCTGTACCACTTCGGCCCGGTCCGGGCCGCTGGCGGGGACGCGATCGATCAGGCGCAACTGGTGCTCCCCCGCCAGCGCCGCGGCCACGGCCTGCGCCAACTGGCCCGACGCGCCGGTGATCAGAATGTTCATCCTCAGCTCCTCGTTCGGCGAGGCAGGTATCAGACGGGCTCGAGGTGAATGACGCTCAGGCCATAGTGGATGACACGCGGGACGGTGAAGCAGACATCAGCGCCCGAACGCACCCAGGGGAGCGCCGCGGGGGCGCCCATCTCAGGATAGCGCCACTCGACGCCGGTGACCTGGAAGCCCTCGGGCACGCGGCAGACCGCTGCCAGCGGGCCGACCGGCCGCGGTACCTCAACAGCCGCCTGCTCGTCCTGCAGGTAATTCACCCAGTGCACGACCAGGGCGGGCCGAGCCTGTGGCCGCCAGGTCCGGACGCGTACATACCACGGGGCGTCGGTGCGGAACCAGGACGGGCCCGCCAGCGCCGCCAGGTCGGCCAGGAAGCGGCGCCCCCAGGCGTCCTGTTCGGGCACCGGGTAAGTCCGGCTGCGCATGCCCGGCCCCAGCTCCACCTCGGCTGCCCCCCACGGCCCGTCGGGCAGAGCCAAGATCCCCTGGCGCAGGGCGGTCGGCCAATCGGCAGCCAGGGGCTGGGCCGGCTCGTTGTCCGGGGTGAGCACACCATTGCGGCCCGCCAGCACCAGCAGGCCGCCCTGCTGGCGGAAGGCCAGCAACCACTGGCGCTCCTCGACCGACAGCCGACGGATCTCCGGCACCACCAGGACTTGATAGCGCCCGCCCCGCTCGAGCAGCTGCTCCTCGAGGAGAATGTCAAAGGCCCAGTGGCCGTCCTCAAGGAGACGTCCCAGTCGCTTCAGCACATCGAGGCAGTCGCCTTCGGACTCTAGTTCGCCGCGACGAGGGTAGACCAGACCGACCTGTGCCCAGGTATCGGCCGGGTGAATCAGGTCGTCGTGTTCAGCCAGGAAGCCGTGGTATCGGGCGGTGGTGCTCTGGTACTCCTCGATCGCCGTCTGGTCGCCGCCGGCCGCCGCCCAAGGGACGTGGAAGGCCAGCGCCGCGGCGTGGTTGGCCGCTGCCTCGGCAATGGAAAGGCGCAGCCGTCGATGGTCGTACTTGTTGCAGATAAAGGGCCGGCCTTTGCCGGCCGCGTGGATGAAGCGCGCCGCCAGCCCGGTGTCGGTCAGGTACCCCTGCTCGACGCGGCTGATGCCCTTCCAGGGCCCCTGGCTGTACCAGATGTAGTCTTCGTCGCGGGCCCAGCTCTCGCGCGGCAGCAGCGACCGCTCGTCGCCGGGACCGAAGTCGTACTTGTGGTACCACTGCGACAGCAGCAGGTCGGGCTTGAGGCTGCGGCCGTAGGCAATGTACAGCTCGTCGTACGCGTCCTTGCGCCGCTGCTGCGCCCAGCGGTTTAACTGCAGACTCCACCTTGCGCGCAGCGCTGCCGACGCAGTTGCCTGCGGTTCAATGAGGTCAGCCACGCCCTCCAACTCGGCGCTGCCGAACAGCTGCCGCAGTTCTTCGCCGCTGAACGCGGCGGCCATGGCCGGCTGCAGCCAGGTGCGGCAATGCCCGCAGCGGCAGAAACTAGTGAAGTTGTGGTGCACCTGGAACCCGTCGACCCCAAGCTCAATGGCGCGGCGGATCATGGCCTTGAGCGCCGCCAACCAATTGGGATTGCAGTAACAGCCGGAATAGGTGCGGTAGGGCCGGCCTTCGATCGGCCAGCAGCGGAGCGCGCCTCCGGCCACCCGCTCCATCATCTCGCCCGGCTCGGAGCAGGGGGCAGGACCGAGCAGGTCGGCGGTCCACAGACGGTCCCATACCTGCCACAGCCCCTTACCGGTCTCATGGTCGCCGTAGTTCCAGGCCATGCTCATCTGGCCGACGAACTTGGCGCCCGCCTGCTGGATCGCGGGAATGAGGCGCGCGGCGAGGGCCAGGTTCTCTTCGATGCCCACCAACGGCATCCCCACCCAGCTGCGGTCCACGGCGGGGTCGTCGGCCAGGCTGTAGAACATGGGGCCGAAGGTACCGGTCTGTACCAGCTGCAGCTTGTTCCGCCGCACCAGCTGGGGCAGATCGATGGGCAGCGGAATAGTCCAGTACTCCACCATCCGGTTGAACCAGAAGGTACCAGCCATGGGGGGCCTCCAATGAGGGTCGACCAACGGGAGGGGGGCGCCGCGAGCGGCCAAGCGCCAGGAACGCGTGCGGAAGCGATAGTCTAGCCATCCTCCCCGGCGCCGGCAACCGCCCCGGGCCGCGGTGAGGCGACCCGGAGCGAATCTGCGGCAAAGGCCCAGAAGGCGGTCAGGACCCGCTGCAGCCGGGCCAGATCACGCTGGCAGGAGTGGCGGCTGAACTCGAACTGCACGGCGTATACGCCCTGCGCCGGGTCGCCATAGCGCCCGGTGATGAAGCCGCCCGATTGACGCACGGCAGCGGCGGGTACTGGCCGCCCCTGGCGGTCGGTGGCCCGGGGACCGGCGTAGGCCACCCGCAGCCCGGCGGCCAGAAAGAATGGGACCAAGCGCCCTTCACAGAAATCGACCCCGGCGGCGCGACCGCGGCAGTCGCCGATGACCAGGTCCAGCACCGGCTCCGCCATGGTGTGCAGGTCCACCAGCATGCAGGGCCGGCCCGCCGCGGCGAGGGCCTCGACCAGGGCGCCGTGGTAGGGCACGTAGTAGCGCTGCAGGCGGGTCTCCAGCTCGGCACGCGTTAACGGTGGGCGACCCAGGGTCGACCGCCACAGAGCCTGGCCGCGGTCGTCGTAGAGCCGCACCAGGCGCTCGTTTTCGTGCTCCGGGACGGTGGTCAGGTCGACATCCGTTACCGTCCCCGAGCGGTTCAGGTCCACCACCAGGCGGGCCCATGGCGCCATCAGGACCTGGCCGTGAGGAACGGCGGTCTCAGCTAACTCAGCCGCGTACAGGTCCCGTCGGCCCGTGGCCGCCGTGGCCGATGGCGCCAGTTGGCGTCGGATGGCGGCAGGCACAGCCGTGCCCGCATGAGGCACGGACACCACCAGCGCCCCACGGCGGCACCCCGAGCACCGATCTGCGGGCATTGCTTGCTCCCGTCCCCCGGCATGGGCACATTTAGCTGCCAGGCCCGCCCTGCCAACGGGCCACGCCAGCACCCCCGCCCTGACGCTGCGGGTGCTCCGGCAGTGGCAGATCGACCGCCGGGCCCATCCCGGCCGCGCCGTCGGTCTGGCCTGTTTCCCTTTGGCTGTCAAGGAGAGCACCCAGTGGAATACCGTCGCCTGGGGTCTACCGGCCTCAAAGTCTCGGACATCTGTTTTGGCACCGCCACGTTCGGCTGGAACACGGACGAAGCCGAAGCCCACCTGATGCTCGACAACTGGGTCGAAGCGGGCGCCAACTTCATCGACACCGCCGATTACTACTCCGCCTGGGCCCCGGGCAGCTGGGCGGGCCGCTCCGAGGAGATCATCGGTCAGTGGGTGCGCCGCAGCGGCAAGCGCCATCAGGTCGTGCTGGCCACCAAGGTGTGCAGCCCGGTGGGCTCGCTGCCCAATGACCGGGGCCTCAGCCGACGCCACATCATGGACGCCGCCGAGGCCAGTCTGCGCCGACTGAACACCGATTTCATCGATCTGTACCAGACCCACGCCATGGACCGCGAGACGCCGATCGAGGAGTCGCTGCGCGCGCTGGACGATCTGGTGCGGCAGGGCAAGGTGCGTTACCTCGGTTGCTCCAACTACTCGGCCTGGCGAACCTGCGAGGCGCTGTGGCAGAGCGACAAGCACAACCTGGGCCGCTTCGTCTGCATCCAGCCTTATTACAACATGATCGACCGCGCCGACTTCGAGCGCGAGCTGGCCGAGTTGGTGCAGGCCCAGGGCCTGGCCGTGATCCCTTACAGCCCACAGGCAATGGGCTTTCTGACCGGCAAGCACCGCCGCATGGAAGACGTACCCGCCAACAGCCGCGGCACCATCGACTCGCGCATGCCGACGTACTTCACCGAGCGGAACTTCCGCCTGCTCGACCAGATGGAGGTGATCGGCCAGCGCTACGGCAAGTCCCTGGCGCAGGTGTCCCTGGCTTGGCTGCTGAGCAATCCCTTGATCACCGCGCCCATTGTCGGCGCGCGCAGCTGGGCGCAGTTGGATGAATCCGTCGGCGCCAGTGGTTTCCGCCTGACAGCCGCGGAGAAGCAGACGCTCGACGACATGACAGCCTGGGCCTGAGCGCCACCCGCCGCAGGAGGCAGCCATGGAGATCCGGCAGATCGACGTTATCCAGATCGAGACACCCCGGTATTACGGCCACATCTCAGGCCACGTGCTGGTCAAGGTGCACGTGGACGACGGCCCGGTGGGTTGGGGCGAGGCGTCCGACTACCGGGTAGACAGTGCGGCGGTGACCGCGGCGCGGTACCGCGAGCTCCTGGTCGGGCGCGATGCCCGACAGATCACCCAGATCAACGAACTGCTCCGTCGCCAGGTGACGCCGCACCTGGCTTCGGCCATCGACCTGGCCCTGTATGATCTGAACGGTAAAGCGCAGAATGTGCCGGCCTATCAGTTGATGGGCGGCAAGATGCGCGAGCGCCTGTACGTCTGTTACCCCATTTTCGGTTGGCAGGTGCAGGAGGACTACGAGCGCGCCATGTCGTACCTGCAACGTCTGCGGGACCTGGGCCACCACCTGTTCCGGTTCTACGTCTCCGGCGACAGCGACCTGGACGACCGGTTCCTCAGCGACGTGGCCAGCCGCTTCGACGGCCAACTGGTGCTCAAGTCACTGGACTTCTCCTGGCGCTTCCACGACTGGCAGGAAGCCGTCCGCTACGGCGATCGCTTGCGGCGGCACCAGCCGTACCACTTCGAGGCCCCGTCGAGGGATCTGCGGCAGAGCGCCGAATTCACCCGGCGGGTGGACCTGCCCACCACATGGCATATCCACGATCTCAACACGGCCTGGCAGGCCATTGATGCCGGTGCCTGCAACGCTTTCAACCTCGCGTGCGTGTCCGGCGGCCCGACCCACATCCGCCGGCTGTTCGCCGTTGCCGAAGCCGCCGGATGCAAGTGCCTGATCGGCACTGACCAGGAGTCAACCCTCGGTCTGAGCGCGCAGGTCGCGGTCGGCATCTCTGTCCCCAACCTGGACCTGCCCTGTGACCCGATGGGCTCGGTCCTGTACACCGCCACGCCGGCCCGCCAGCAGATTCGCACCGAAGGCAGCTACCTGTACCCGTTTGAGGGGCCCGGGCTGGGGGTGGAGATCGACGACGCCAAACTGCGCGACCTGACTCGCGACGCGGCCTGAGGAGAACCTGGCCATGGTCGATATCGGCACGCGTCTGGAGCTGTTCGTTGACAACCTGCTGGTCGAGCGCGAACGGGGCGTGCAGCGCCGGCTGCACGAGCCCGTGCTGACGCCCGCGGTGCCCGGCAGTCCGCGGGTGTGCTACAGCACCGTGCTGCTCGACGAAGGTCTGTACCGGCGCTATCAGCGCGAGGTGAAGGCCGGATACACCGGCGAGGCCTTCGACGGCCATCCCGGCGAGGTAACGGCGTACTACGAGAGCCGGGACGGCGTGGCATGGACCGCGCCCAAGCTGGGACTGGTTGAGGTGAACGGCAGCTGCGACAACAATGTGGTGGTGGCCGGCACCTGCATGTGCAGCCACAATTTCACGCCGTTCCGGGACGCCAACCCGGAGGCGCCGGCTGCGCAGCGTTACAAAGCGCTGGGCGGTGTGCACCCGGGTGGCGGTCTTTACGCCTGGTATTCCCCGGACGGGCGGCGCTGGCAGCTGGCGCAGAGCGCTCCGGTGATGACCGCCGACGCCTTCGCCTTTGACTCGCAGAACGTCGCGTTCTGGTCGACGGCCGAGGGCTGCTATGTGTGCTACTACCGCAGCTGGCAGACATCGCACGGCAACCTGCGGACCATCAGCCGTTGCACGTCAGCCGACTTCGTCCACTGGAGCGCCCCGGCGCCCATGGACCCCAACCTTCCGGGCGAGCACCTGTACACCAGCAATACCCAACCTTACTTCCGGGCGCCGCATCTGTACCTGGCCTTCCCCACGCGTTTCCTGCCGGACCGGGGCGCTTCGACGGACATTCTGCTGATGAGTTGCCGCGCCGGCGCCCCGCGCTACGACCGGCTGTTCACCGAAGCGTACATTCGCCCGGGGCTGGATCCGGAACGCTGGGGCAACCGGGCCAACTACGCGGCGTACAGCGTTGTGCCCACCGGCCCGGACGAGTTGTCGTTCTACGTCAGCGACCGCAGGTATGTCACCCGCCTCGACGGTTTCGTGTCGGTGCGCGCCGGCCGGGCGGCCGGCGAGTTGCTGACCCGGCCACTTCGCTTCGCTGGCGCTCGCCTATTGCTGAACTACTCAACCAGTGCCGCCGGATCCGTCCGCGTCGAGGTGCGCGATGCCGAGGGACGCCCAGTGCGGGGACGGCGAGGCAGCGACTGCGTGCCGTTGGTGGGCGACCGTATCGAAGAGACGGTGCGTTGGCGGGGGGGCGACGGGCTGGCGGACTTGGCCGGCCAGCCCGTGCGCCTGCGCTTCATGCTGCAGGAGGCGGATCTGTTCTCGTTCCGCTTTGCTGCCGCCGACTAGGCAGCGAAGCGGCTCAGGAGAGCTTGCCCAGTTCGCGGTTGACGCGGGCGAAGGCGCGCCAGTGCTCGTCACTGAGCGATCCAGAGGCAAACAGCGACACCCCCTGGGCGCCCCCCTCGAGCGAAGCGCGAACCGCGGCGACCAGTTCATCGGGCGTCAGGGCGGGCACGAATAGGCCGCTGTACAGGGGTGTGGCCGGTCCCAGGGCAGCCACGCCCCGGGCACACTCGGCGCGGACCCAGTCAATGCCCTCGTGGTAGAACGAGTGGTACAGCATGGGCAGGGCGGCGTCCAGTCCCCAGCGCGACCACTCCTGGCGCACGTGCTGCCAGTTGGGGAAAACGGCGGCCGTCACCTGCTTGCCCGCCGCCCGGATCACCGGCGACAGGCCCTCGGTGACCAGCCGGGTGACCAGATCGCAGCGGAACTGGCGCCAGGCCGGGTCCGCCGCCGGGTCGGCTTCGGTAGCAGGGTCGGGCCCTCCTACCTCCTGGTACGCAGCGCGACAGCTGCTGCAGTAGCAGTAGTCATAGGGCGGGTACTCGCGGTCCTGGACAATGCCGTAGTTGGGTTGCAACGCCGAAGCCAGAATGACGTCCGGCAGACGGATGTAGTCCAAGTGGACGCTGGCCAGCCCCGGGTACGCTGCCAGTTCGGCCACGCGCTGCTGCAGAAAGGCGCGAACTTCGGGCCGCGACGGGCAGAGGAACTTGTAGTACCCGACGTAGGCCGGTTTGTCAGCCGCCGATTCACCGCAGCCGTTGACCGCATACCAGTCGGGGTGTTGGTCGACGATGGCGGGAATGGTGCAGGTCATGGTGTGCATCCAGGCGTGCACCTCGATGCCCGCCTCGGCCGCCAACGGCAGCAACTGCTCAAGCCAGCGCCCCGCCACCGGCAGGTGATGGCTGGCGTAGGCGGCGGTGTGGTTGTTGAAGATCTCCGGCAGGATGGCGTCGATGCCGGCCTCGCGCATGCGCCCGAGGCGGCGACGCCACTCGTCGTCAGAGGTTTGCAGGTCAGTGTTGACCCAGGTCCAGTGCTTGAGCGACGATGCCATGAGCGCACTCTCCGGCGTAATCGGGGTGGATGACCGCCAGCCGGGCCGGTCGGGTCATGACCAGAAGACGTCAGGTAACCGGTCCGGGCGACACCTCCACCAGGCGTCCGCCGTCCTTGCCCGACGCGTAGATGGCGGTGATGAGAGCCACGGAGCGACGCGCTTCGGTGCCGTCAACCTGCGGCGGCCGGCCGGCACGGATGGCGTCGACAAAGTCCTGCACCACGGGCCCGTGGCCCATGTCCACGGCCGGGACTGCCGTGCCGGGCGCGGTGACGGCCGACCGTTGCCGTTCCTCGGCCGCCAGGCGGGCACTGATGTCGAAGAGTTCGTGACGGGCGGCCTCCTCGGCCGGCGATGGGTCCCGGATATCGAGGCGCCAGAGTTGATCACCGTTGAAGGTGGCAGTGCCGCGATCACCAAAGATTTCGAGGTACTGGGGTAGCTCGGGATAGGCTAACGTCGTCGCCTCGATGAGGCCCTTGGCGCCGCTGGCGAAGCGAACCAACCCCATGGCCAGCGTTTCCACTTCCACTTGCCGGCCGACGGAGTCGGTGAAGGCGGCCACGGCTTGGGCCTGGCCCATGAACCACAGCAGCAGATCCACCATGTGGATGCCCTGGTTCATCAGGCAACCGCCGCCGTCGATGGCCCAGGTGCCGCGCCAACCGCCCGAGTCGTAATACTCCTGCGTGCGGTAGCGCTTGATGTACGCGCTGCCGGCATAGACCTGACCGATGATGCCGGCGTCGATCAATGCCTTCATCCGGCACGAAACCGGGCGATAGCGTGACTGGAAGACGCCGGCCAGCACCACCCCACGGCGGGCCGCGGCGGCGATGACCTGATCGACGCGCGCCGTGGTGATTTCAAGCGGCTTCTCCACCAACAGGTGGCGCCCGGCCTCGATGGCTGCCAGGGCGGCATCCAGATGCAGGCCGCTGGGGGTACAGATCGTCACGGCGTCGACCACATCGGCCGCCAGCATGGCCGCCACGTCGGTGAAGGCCCGGGCCCCGAGCGGTTGGGCCAAGTCAGCAGCGCGCCCCGGGACCGGGTCGCAGACAGCCCCCAGGGCAGCGCCCTCGGCCTGCTCGATGGCGTGGACATGGGACGGCGCAATGGCGCCTGCGCCGATGACGCCGATGCGCAAAACCTGTCTGGGCATAGCTCTCTCCTGCGGGCGCCGGCGGGGCGTTCAGGCAGTGGTGATCACCAGCACGTCGTACTGGGCCGACAGGCGCAGACCAAGGCTCAACCCGGTTTGATCATTGGCCCAGGTGACCGGCGCGCCGGCCAGTGACCGGACCGCTCGTCCGACCACGCCCGGGAGCCGGAGTCGCAGATCCGACACCGGCAAGATGGCGGCCATGGGCCGGCGCATGTCGCCACTGTTGTTGACCAGGTGCACCTGGAGCTGATCACCGCGCCGCCACAACTCGATCTGCACGCTCGCCGGGGCGTCAGTGATCACCTGCCGAGGGCCGACCAGGCCGCCGAGGAGATGCTCGTACTCCAGGAATGCATGGTGGTGGTACGACTCGCCGAACGAGCCGGCCAGATACCACACCCGGCCCCGGCCGAGATCCCGGCCGATCAAGGCCGGGCACGCCGTGCGGTCGGTAAGCTGCCCGTAAAGCCGTCCGACCGGCGCCATGTACCAAGCCAGCACCTGGCTGTCGGCAGTGGGCTGCACCTTGAGCGCCAGGCGACAGCGGGGTATCAGTTCGCCGGCCTGGAAATCAGCGCCGCAGCCCGCTCCGGCGACGGCGATCTCGATATACTCCTCGCAGTCGGCGGGAGCAAAACTGCCCTCGACCCGCTCGACCCCAAGCACCTGACGCGCAAAGCCGTCGTCAGGCTGCCCATGGCCGTCGTACTGGCCGGTTTCGTAGGTAGCCAACAGGTGCCCACCGGCGCGCACCCAGTCGGTCACCGCCTGAGCCTGGGCAGTCGTCAGGCAGGCCACGTTCGGCAGGACCAGGGTCTGGTAGGCCGCCAGCGAGGGCGCTTCCAGGTCCAGGTCGCGCAGCACATCGAAGGGTATGTGGTGGCGCGTCAGACCGTAGAACAGACCCGCGAACTCGTCGCTGCAGAGCCCGTCGCAGAGGCGCTTGACAGCCGCTGCGTCGTCGGCCGCGCCAACCGTGCGGTGCAGCGCCAGGTCCTGCTCGAAGGTCTCGCCGCGGGCGCTGACACGGTGGGAGCGGTACGCGAACGAGGTGGTCTGGGAGTGCACCAGGGCGGTGGCCGCGGCAGACTCGGTACCCGTGTAGTGCTCCTCGTGGTCGGCCAAGAAACCGTAGGCTTCGATGACCGGCGCCTCGGTCTTGGCCGCCATGCGCTGCAGTGCGGGGTCGAAAACGGCGAACCAGTTGCCGGCGCCGCAGGCCGCGCTCTGGAAGAAGGATCGCTTGAGCTCCAAGGGCGACAGGCCGATGAAGTGCCAGACACCCAGCATGTGATGGGTGAACACCACTGCGGGGCGACGACCAGCGCGCAGGAACTTGGCCGCCATGGCGGTGTCGAGCAGGTACGGACTCCCCTCCTTGCGCAGGTGGAAGAACGCTTCGGCACCGGTCAGGTCCTGGGCGGCTTCCAGCACCCACGGATTGCGCGCCGCAGCGCTCCCGAAGGCCCAGTTACCCGCATTGCAGAAGACGCCGGCGTCGGGGTTGACCTGTTGCGCGCGCGCCCGCACATCGGCCACAAAAGCCGCCATGGATTGCTCGCGGAAGCGCAGGAACAGGCTCCAGCGCGGGTCGTCCCAGTCCTCAACCGGTGGCAGCGGGGTGCCGTGCCGGGCCGCGAACAGGCGCTGACAGGCATCGCAGTAGCAGCAGCCCGGGTACACTACCGGGCCATCGAGGAAGATGCCGTCCAAGCCGGTGCGCATGGCTTCCTCGGCCTGCAGCAGGGCAAAGTCGCGCCACGGTGAGTTGACGCAGAACGTGGTGCCGTCGCCGTACAGGGGGAAACGTCGCCCGTACGCCGAGCCATCTGCCTGTAGCTGTTCCCAGCCCGGATGCTGGTCGGCGAAGGCAGTGGCAAACCAGTGCATGTTCATGTAGGCGAACACCGCCACGCCCTCGGCCTGGGCCAGCGGTACGTACGTCCGCAGCGGGTCATGGCCGCCCAGCGCCGGGTTCACCTGACAGCGCTCGGTCTGGAAGTTGGCCAGGTAACCCAGCCCGGGCGCGTGGCCCGGCGTGGCGATGACCCACTCGAAATTCACCCGCAACCGGCGGCCCACCCACCGGGCGCGGGCCGCCAACTGCTCCGGGTCGACGGGCAGGGCGCCCTCGAAACGCCCCATGCGGATCGGCCTTTGCCGCCAGGCAGCACCCATGCGCGTGTCCTGCGTCAGGTCGCCCGGATCAGGCCCGGGCGATGGGATAGGAGGCCAGATCGCGCCAGCGGTTGATCATGGCTTCGACATTGGCCCAGGGCGTCCACGCCTCGATCTTGTCGACCGGTGACAGCACGAAACCGCGGCCCGGACCGAGGATGCGGATGGCGTCCTCGACGGCCGTCTCGATCTGGCCAACAGTACCCTCGGTCATGGTCAGATTGCCGTTCATGCCCCCCAGTACGCACAGGCGGCCGCTGACTCGCTGCGACAGGGCCTCGAGGTCCGCGCCCCCCTGCACCGGATCGACGCCCCACAGCAGGTCCATGCCGATCTCGAGGAAGTCGTCGAGCAGGTGCATGATGCCCTTGGTCATGATGTACGAGAACTTGGCCCCCGCCTGATGCACGATGGCGGCTTCTTCCCGCAGCAAGGGTTTGAGGAAGCGCCGATAGGCGCTGACGCCCCAGAAATCCGGCATCTCGTACCAACCGCGGTGCAAGATGACATCAACGCCGACATCGATCAGCATCTCGATCTGCTTGAGGTGCCAGTGCCAGATGATCTCGAGCAGTTCCTCAATGAAACCGGGGTCATCGTGGGCGGCCATGATCAGATCCTGCGGCCGTACCAGCCAGGCGGCTGTGTCGCCCAGCGACACATAGGCCCCCTCGAAAAGCACTTGATGCTCGTCGGCAAAGGCACGGTAGGCCCGGGCCTGCGCCAGAAAGCGCTCCAACTGCTCGCCGTCCGGATCGGTCAGCAGGAAGCGCAGCGCCGGCAGGTCCTGCGGCCCTTCGACGAGTGATTTGACGCCATGGGACATGTTCAGATCGCCGAGAACCGAGATCTCATCGGCGCTCTGCAGGTACTGGCTGGACCGCACCACGTGCTCGAGCACACCCTTGGGGGTTTCGTAGCGCTTGTGCAGCAGGTGGTAGTCACGCTCGGCGACCGGTTCAGACCAGGCCGAGACACGCACCGCGGGATCGATCTGCCAGGGGCCATAGAGCCAGAGGGTGTCGTCCAGTCCCAGTTCGAGCGTGGCCTCGATGCGACGGCGGCAGTCCTTGCGGTTGAACGGGTCACGCTCGTGACTCCACAGGCAGTAGAGGGGCACGTGGTCGGGTTCCTGCAGAGCCATGGCGGCGAGCAACCGTTCCCGCGAACTCATCGTCGTCTTCATCGCCGTTCCTCGGCACCGGGTAAGGGCCAGAGCAGTATGAAATGAACAAGAAACGAACCTTTGCGGGCGGGAGCAAGATGGCCTAGATTGCGCCCGACAGGGCGCCGCGCGGCCTGGCGCGTCCGGCGCGACGGCCCGACGCCCGCTGGATGCCGGAGGACACAGACATGCAGAACGCAACCACCCCGCCGCTGCGCGTGATCCAGGTCGGCCTGGGCCCGATCGGGCAGAAGACCGTGGCCTATGTGGCCGAAAGGGACGGCGTCGAACTGGTGGCCGCCGTGGACATTGATCCGGCCAAAGCTGGCCAAGACGCCGGTACGCTGGCCGGCATCGCCGGGCTGGGGGTCAAGGTCAACCCCGATCTACAGGCAGGTCTGCAGGTTCCGGCCGACGTCGTCCTGCTGACCACGGGGTCCAAATTCGCCGGTGTCGTGCCGCAACTGGAGGCCTGCCTGGCGGCGGGAAAACCGGTGGTCTCGACCTGCGAGGAACTGGCCTTTCCCTTCGCCGCCGAGCCCGAGCTGGCCGCGCGCGTCGACGCCCTGGCGCGTCAGGCGGGGGTCGCGGTATTGGGCACGGGTGTCAACCCGGGATTCTTGATGGACGCCCTGCCACTCTTTCTGACCAGCGTCTGTCGCAAAGTCGACGCGGTGCGCGTGGAACGCTGGCAGGATGCGGCCATCCGCCGTCTGCCCTTCCAACAGAAGATCGGCGCGGGGCTCAGCCCGGCGGCCTTCGCCGACCAAGTGCGCGCGGGTATCATCAAGCACGTTGGCTTTGCCCAGTCGATCCAGATGATCGCCGGCGCTCTGGGTTGGCGGTTGGATCGCGTCGAGGACGAGGTGCTGCCGGTGGTGGCCACCGAGCCCGTCAGCAGCCAGTTCCTGCGCGTCGAGGCCGGCCAATGCGCCGGCGTGCATCAGACGGGCCGGGGGTTCTGCGGCGACCGACAGGTCATCACCCTTGAACTGCAGGCGTACCTAGGCCATCCGGCGCCCCATGACGCCGTCATCATCCACGGGGATCCGGACGTCCACTCGACGATCGCCGGCGGCGTGAACGGTGACATCGCCACCTGTTCGATGGTGCTCAATGCGCTTAAATCCGTGCGCCGCGCCGCCCCCGGCCTGCGCACCATGGCCGACGTGCCCCTGACCCATTGGTACGTTCGCTGAAGGAGCCCTGCCGTGAGTCGCATGAGCCCCGTGCACCTCGAGGTGGAGGTGGTCCTGGACGCGGGTCTGGCCTGTGGCGAAGGCCCCATGTGGGACCCGGTCCGGAGCCGATTGT
>CAITNQ010000515.1 GCA_903893785.1 uncultured Gemmatimonadota bacterium | reverse complement strand
CTGCCGGTGGGCACGACGCCCCACCAACCGCCGCGACCGCGCCTGCCGCACACGCCGACGCGGCGGCGCCGTCAGCCGCGGCGACTGCGCCACCAGCAGCTGCCGCCGGTAGCGCACCGGCCCCGCAACCAGCGCCCGACGCGGCCAAGCCAGCTGCGAGTGGTCACGAGACCGCCGATTCGCCGGCGGACCATGATCGCGGCATCGGCAACGACCAACACCAACCCGAGGAGGTGCGAGCCGAACGGCGCGAGATGGACGGCGGCCATGACGGCGCGGCCACTGCCACGGCCCCCGCTGGCGGACATGGCGAAGCTGCGTCCGGCGCGTCGTCCGCCGGTGGGCACGACGCCCCGCCAACCGCCGCGACCGCGCCTGCCGCACACGCCGACGCGCCGGCGCCGTCAGCCGCAGCGACTGCGCCACCAGCAGCTGCCGCCGGTAGCGCACCGGCCCCGGAACCAGCGCCCGACGCGGCCAAGCCAGCTGCGAGTGGTCACGAGACCGCCGACTCGCCGGCGGACCACGACCGCGGCATCGGCAACGACCAGCACCAGCCGGAAGAGGTGCGCGCCGACCGCCGCGAGATGGACGGTGGCCATGACGGCGGACCGGCAGGCGGGCACGAGGCGGCGCCTGCGGCTGTCGAAGCCCACTCCGGGCCGCCGATGGAGCCCCAGCTGCCCGAGTCTGCCCCGATGGCGCCCGAACCGGCCCTGGATGACGGCGGCTTCGCGGTGTTCAACGAGGTGCCGGCGAGCGCCGCCAGCGGTGACTGGACCAGCGCCGTCGCCGACGAACCGTCGCTGCCCAGCCATGGACTGGATGCGGGCAGCAGCTGGATCGACGGCACCGACGCTCCGGAACTGCCCGGCGGTGGCGCCCCGCCGGATCGCATCGACGAGCAGGATGATGGATCGAGTCTCGACGCGCTGAACGGTTTCGACCCGAACGTGGTCGAACCGGTGGCCGTGATGTAGCGCTGTCGCAGCGGTGGGGTCGGTGCCGGGCGTGAACGACGATGTCGTCGCGCCGACGGGTGCCGACCCACCCACCTCACGGGTTGCTTGCCCGCCGACGCTTCTGTTGACCTGGTGGCTCAGCGCCTGGTTCGGGGCCCAAGTGCCGCCCCCTGTCGGCGCCGGCATGTGCGGAACGGGCGTGCTGGCGGCCCGGCCGAACGCGTGCCGTGGTGCGTCACGCTGCCGGCCTGGCCCTGAGGGCTGGCCTGACCCCACGCACCTCCCGTCTGCGGCCCTCGGCGCTGGTCGCCTCCGGTCGGGCCGCCTGCCCGCCAGGCTGCACATGCTGCGATCCACGCCCCGTGGGTGACGGTTGGGCAAGCGCTCGCATGGCGGTTCCGGCAGCCGTGCGAGTGGCCGCTTGTGGCTTTGCTGATCCGCCTGCAATCTGCTGCCCGGCCCGCCACTACCGTTGGCTGGTGCGGTCTTTGCGGTGTCTGGCCACGATCCGCGGCAGCCACGTTGATGGCGCGAAAATCGCGCTGGCACTGCAGCCTCGACAAACGTACCTTTCTGGCCAGGTATGGCCGGTTGAGCGCCAATTCAGGCCTGCAGATCACTGGGCACGTTCTGTTCAGGTCTGCTACTGCTGCCTGTGTCGCCCGGTCCATTTGTCCCCCCACCCACGGCAAGGAGCGCGTGATGCAACTGTGGAGCAAGGCCAATGATGCCTTGGGTACGACCAACCGGGGCAATGCCGCCGAGTCGGGGCTGTGCACTCTGTGCCGGGCTGACTGCACCGGCAAGTGCGAGACCTGGTTATCCAGCATGGTGGGCCGCAAACTGCTGTATCCTAGGGATTTCGGCGACGTTACCACCGGCAGCGGCAACACCACCCACCTGGGCGTCAGCTACAATGCGCTGCGCATCCAGGGGTACAACTACGGCGCGCACGGACTGCCCGACGGAGTGAGCGCCGGAGCCGACCACTGCATGTTCCCCAGCGTCGATCTGCGCGCCGAGTTCGGTGCCGCTGCCAAGGTCAAGTCGCGCCTGCCCATGATGACCGGGGCCCTGGGGTCAACGATGATCGCCGCGCGGTACTGGCCCTCGTTCGCTGCGGGTGCGGCGCTCGTGGGTTTCCCCATCGTGGTCGGCGAGAACGTCGTCGGCATTGACCGCGACGCGGTGATCGAGAACGGGCGCATCCGCAAGGCCCCGGAACTGGACCG
>CAITNQ010000514.1 GCA_903893785.1 uncultured Gemmatimonadota bacterium | reverse complement strand
GCCAACCGGCCTGAACACCACAGCCAAGGAACAACGCATGGCCGATCTGCACTGGGGCATCGACCTGGGCGGCACCAAGATTGAGGGCGCGGTACTGGCTTCGGCGGACGGCCCTGAACCGCTGTGCCGAATCCGCATCCCAACCGAAGCCGAAGGCGGTTACCGCCACATCCTGTCGCGCATCCGCCACCTGGTCGACCGCATGCAGGCAGAGGTCCGCTCGGGGCCCGAGCGCATCGGGTTCGGGACCCCAGGCGTGCTGGATCCGGCTTCACAGACGCTCAAGAACAGCTCCACCCTGTGCTACAAGGACCAACCGCTGAAGGAGGACCTGGAGAAGCTGCTGGGCGTGCCCGCGGTGCTGGCCAACGACGCCAACTGCTTCGCGCTGGCCGAGGCGCGCCTGGGGGCCGGACGCGGCGCCGAGACGGTCTTCGGCGTGATCCTGGGCACGGGTGTGGGCGGCGGCGTGGTGGTCGACGGTCGCGTGCTCTACGGGTGCCAGGGCATCGCCGGCGAGTGGGGCCACAACCGCCTGGACCCTGACGGGCCGGAGTGCTACTGCGGCCGCCGCGGCTGCGTCGAGACATTCATCTCCGGGCCGGCGCTGGAACGGTACTACCTTGAGCGCGGCGGACAGGAACGCAGCCTGCGCGACATTGCCCAGCGCCACAGCCGCGGCAGTGACCCGTATGCCGAAGCGACGATCAGTCGTTTGGTGGCTTACTTCGGTCAAGCCATCGCCACGGTAATCAACATCCTGGACCCGCATGTGGTCGTCTTGGGCGGCGGGGTCTCGAATGTGGACGTGCTGTACACCGCCGGCGTCGAGGCGACGGCGCGGCACGTGTTCAACGACCGCGTGGAGACCCGCATTGTGCGCCACGCCCTGGGGGACAGCGCCGGCGTCTTTGGCGCGGCCATGCTGGTGGCCGGCTAGAGCGCGCCTGGGTGCGGGAGGGCCCGGCGCAGGTGCCCGGCCTGGCCGCCCGTAACGCCGCCTCGCCGGGGTGGGCGCCTCGCGGCTGATCCGGGAAGCGGCAGTCATGACCGACTTCCCGCAACCCATCGTGGGCCCCATCGCACACGACACCGTGGACACGCGTCACCTTTGGGTGGGCGTTGGTCCGTCTCGGCACCGACTGCGGCGCCCGGCGGATCGCGGGACTGACTGGGCGCCGGCCGGCGGGTGGCTCAGCGGGAGCAACCCCGGGCGTGGACCGGCCAGATGGCCTCGATCCGGCTGCCCTTGATCGCGACGATTTCGTCGTGTTCGTTGACGCAGGGGCACGGATGCACAGGGATGACCTGCACGCGCGTCCCGATCGGTGGCGGCTCGGGACAGGCCGACACGTCCAGGTGTCCGTGCTCTTCGGAGGCGCCGACGAAGCGCGCTTCCGGGTATTCCACCACGTGGCCCATGCAGGTCCCCGAGGCATCGCTGTAGAGGCTGGCGCTCAGGGCCTTGCTGCCGCCGTCGACAATAGCCCGCCCTGGTGTCGGGCGGCTGACGACGGTCATCAGCACGCGCAAGGCGCACTGCGCGACGGTGTGGGTGCCGCGGCGCAGGTGGGCCAGGCCACCGACGCAATACTCGCCGGCGCGGAACTCGGTCAACTCCGGGATCTCGTGCGCGGTCAGCGCCGCCGGCGTGCTGCCACCACTGACGATGGGATGGGGCAGGCCGGCGCGGTCGAACGCTGCCAGCACTTCCTGCAGCCGAGGCCGGATGTCGGGGGGCGTGGGCATGGCCATGATGCCACGCAGCTCCAGACCCGGCTGGCTCTGGATCAACTGCCCCAGGGCCACGGCAGCGGCGGCCGACCCGACGCCGGTGCGACCACAGTCGACCTCGATGACGACGCCAATGGGCGCCCCGCCGGTCCGCGCGGCCTGGCCCAAGCCGCGGACCGTGAATTCAGAATCCGCCGCGACCGTAACACGCGTCTGGCGCGCGAGCGCTGCCAGGCGCGACAGCTTGGCGGCACCGACGATGTTGTACGGGATCAGGACATCGCCCCCGGCACCACCGGCCAGCATGACCTCGGCCTCGCCCAGTTTCTGGCAGGTGATGCCGATCGAGCCGCACTGCAGTTGGCGGTGGGCCACGGCCAGGCACTTGTGGGTCTTGATATGGGGCCGCAAGCCGATGCCGTGTTGGCGGAAGTAACCGTGGTAACGGTCGAGGTTGCCATCGAGGCCGTCCAGGTCGAGAATCAGGCTGGGGGTATCCAGGTCATCCAGTTGCATGTCCGCCTCCGGAGGATGGTACCATGCCAATCGCCACGCAGGCCGCCGAGCCCGTTGCCGCCATCTGCGCCTGCACGGCTGTCGATGCGGCAGTGCGCGCCGAAGCCATGGCCCGACTGGCGGCGCGCTTCGGCCCGTGGGGCCACTTGAGCGCCGTTTTCGCCTTTGACATGACGACTTACTACGAAGCCGAGATGGGCCCTGACCTGCACAAGCAGCTATGGTGCTGGTCAGCCCGCGTGGATCCCGCCGTCTTGCCGCAGCTCAAACACGGCACCATGGATGTCGAGCGCGAACTGGCGCGGCTCGACCACGGCACCCCCCGCCGCCGCGTCAACCTGGATCCGGGCCTGGTCTCTCTCGACAGCCTGGTGCTGGCCACGACCAAGGCCGCCGGCCACCGCGTCTGCATTGCCCCGGACCTGTATGCCGAGGTGACGCTGCTGTACCAGTCCGGGGCGTATCGGCCCTTGCCGTGGAGTTACCGGGACTACCAGGCCCCCCCGGCGCAGGCATTCCTCCAGCAGACCCGGCAGTGGCTCAAGGCCCAGCGCCAGGCGGCGGCGACGTGAGGTACCCCAGCTCAAGCACCGCGCCATGGGTATCGAGTGCAAACTGGCGCGCTGCAGCCATGGCCTGACCCGACGTGGCGCCAACCTGAAAACGGGCCTGGTGCCGCGCGACAGCGTGCTGCCGGCCACCGCCAGAGCCGTGGGCCACGTCGGTGGCGTTGCCCCGCCCACTCCGCCCGTCGCATCGGCGTTGCCGCGGCTGCCGCACACCCGGCGGCCCAGGGGCGGACCGCTGCCTCGACTTACTCCACGTCGATCGTCGCCGCGCGCTCAGGGCCGACAGAGACCAGTGACACGGGCGTGCGGCTGAGACTGGACAGACGCTCAACGTAGCGCCGCGCCGCCGCCGGCAGGTCACTCAGCCGCCGCGCGCCCGTAGTCGGCTGCTGCCAGCCGGGCAACTCCTCGAGCACGGGAGTGCAGGCGGCCAGCACTCGCGGGTTGGCCGGGAACTCCTCCAGCGTCTGCTGGCCGAAGCGGTAGCCCACGCACACCTGCAGACGCGGCAGCGAATCCAACACATCGAGCCTCGTGATGGCCAGGCTGGTCAGGCCGTTGATGCGCGCCGACCGGCGCACGGGCAGGGCGTCAAACCAGCCACAGCGGCGCGGCCGCCCGGTGGTGGCCCCATACTCGTGGCCCAGTTCGCGCAGACGGTCCCCCTCCGGCCCGAGCAACTCGGTCGGGAAGGGGCCGTTGCCGACCCGCGTGGTATAGGCTTTGGTCACCCCCACCACCGCGTCGATGCGGGTCGGGCCGATCCCACTGCCGGTGCAGGCACCGCCGGCCGTGGTGTTGGAGGAGGTGACGAACGGGTAGGTTCCGTGGTCCACGTCTAGCAGCGTGCCCTGGGCGCCCTCGAAGAGCACCTCGCGCCCGGCCTCGATCGCCTGGGACAGCAGCACCGAAGTGTCGGCGACGTACTGAGCCAACCGCTGACCGTAACCCACATAGGCGTCGATGATGGGCTGTGGATCGAGGCCGGGTTGGCCGTAGATCTTGGTGAGGATCTCGTTCTTGGCGGCCACGACGACGGGCAGGCGCTGGCGCAGTTCCTCGGCATCGAGCAGGTCCATCACCCGGATGCCGTGGGTACGCTCGACCTTGTCGCGGTAGCAGGGGCCGATGCCGCGGCCCGTGGTGCCGATGCGGGTTGCGCCGACGCTCTCCTCGCCCGCCCGGTCCAACGCCTGGTGGTATGGCATCACTACGTGAGCCGACTCGGAGATGAACAGCCGGCCGGCACAGGAAATGCCGCGGGCGGCCAGCGCGTCGATCTCGGCCAGCACAGCCTCAGGATCGAGCACGACGCCGTTGCCGACCATGCAGACCTTGTCGGGGTGCATGATGCCCGACGGGACCAGATGGAAGACGAACTGGTCGCTCCCGACCTTGACCGTGTGGCCGGCGTTGGCTCCGCCCTGGTAGCGAACCACCACATCCGCCCTCTCGGTCAGATAGTCAACAACCTTGGCTTTGCCTTCGTCGCCCCACTGGGCGCCCAGAACGATGGTGGTTGGCATGGCGTCTCCTCGTGACCTGCACCGATGCTAGAGAATGATCTGGCGCGCCCACAGGATGTAGTCCTGGGACTGGAGGGTCTCGACCACGGCCCCCGGAATCTCGCTGTCCACTGTCAGAATGGTCAGGGCCCTGCCCCCTTCCTCCTGACGTCCGCACGACATGCGGGCAATGTTCACGCCATGGTTGCCCATGACCGTGCCCACGCGGCCGATGATGCCCGGCACGTCGGGGTTGACATAGAAAAGCATGGGACCGCACGGCAACGCATCGCAGGAGTAGTCGTCAAGGCGGACCAGCCGCGGCTCGTGCTTGGCGAACAGGCTTCCGGACACGGTACGCGTCCCGGAACTGGTGCGACAGATCACGGTGATCAGGTTGGCGTAGTCCTCGTGATCGTCGCTGCGCAGTTCATCCACCCGCACGCCCCGCTGACGCATGAAATAGGGCGCGTTGACGAAGTTGACGGGCTCGTCTGACACGGCCATGACCAAGCCGCGCATCACGGCTGCCGTCAGGGGCGCGGTCGGGTACACGGTGACATCGCCGAAGTATTCCACCGTAACGCGCTCGAGCTGCCCTTCCAGCAACTGTGCTTGGAGGCGCCCGAGACGATCCGCCAGGTCGATGAAGGGCTGCATCTTGCGGTACACTTCAGGCTCGATGGAGGGCACGTTGACCGCGTTGCGGATTACCCGGTCGAGAAGTGCATCGGCCACCTGCTCCGCCACCTGCAGGGCGACGTTGGCCTGGGCTTCTTCGGTAGAGGCGCCCAGGTGCGGCGTGCACACCACCCGCTCATGGGCGATCAGCGCCGTATGGGTCGGTGGTTCGTCGACGAACACGTCGAGCGCGGCGCCAGCGACCTTGCCGGATTCGAGGGCCGCGAAGAGGGCGTCTTCGTCGACAATGCCGCCGCGGGCGCAGTTGATCAGGCGCACGCCCTCGCGGCACCGCGCCAACTCAGCAGCAGCCAGGCTGTTACGCGTCTGGTCGTTCAGCGGCAGGTGCACGGTGATGAAGTCGCTGGTGGCCAACAGCTCGTCGCGGCTGACCAGCCGCGCCCCGTGCGCCTCGGCCAGCTCGGTGGCCACGAAGGGATCGTGACCACACACCCGCATGCCGAAAGCCGCCGCCCGCGCGGCCACCTCGCGCCCGACTTTGCCCAGGCCGAGGACCCCCAGTGTCTTGCCGGCCAGTTCCACTCCCGTGTAGCGATTGCGGTCCCACTTGCCCGCCCGCATGGACGCGTTGGCCTGCGGGATGTGACGGGCCAGGGCGATCATCATGGCAAAGCTGTGTTCGGCCGTGGAGATGGAATTTCCGCCTGGGGTGTTCATCACGATCACCCCACGACGGGTGGCCGCATCCACATCGATATTATCCACGCCGGCCCCGGCCCGTCCGACAACCTTCAGCTGCGGTGCGGCGGCCAGCAACTCGGCGGTCACCCGCGTGCTGCTGCGCACGATCAGCGCCTGGTACGAACCGATTATCTCGGCCAGGGCCTCGGGTTTGAGCCCGGTGCGGACGTCAACCTCGATGCCGGGGTTAGCGGTGAGAATCTCGGCACAGCGGGAATCCATTTTGTCGCTGATGAGCACGCGCACAGAGCATCCCTCGCGTTGGGTCGCGGCCAGAGCCCGACCTGGAAGGCCGTCAGGGGCGGTCGCCGACAACGGCGGTTTCGACGATCCAGTTCCAGATGTCGCGCCGCCCATCACCGCTGACGGCAGAGAAGGTCGCGTACGGTACCTCGGAGTAATCGCCGCTCGACTCGATGCCGGCCAAGAGCGTCGCCATGGCCGAACGCGACACCTTGTCGGACTTGGTGAACACCAGCAGGAACGGCACGCCGCGCGCCCGCAGCCAGGTCACCATCAGGGCATCCAGCTCGGTCGGGCCACGCCGGGCATCGATCAGCTGCACGATGGCGCGGAGTTCGCGGCGGTCGTTCAGGTACGACTCGGTGAGCCGGCCCAGCTTCTCCCGCAGGTCCACCCCGCCGCGGACATAACCATAACCCGGCAGGTCGACGAAATAGAGTTGCTGATTGATCAGGTAGTAGTTGAGCTGCTGGGTCTTGCCGGGGGTGGAGCTGGTGCGCGCCAGGTGCCGTTGGCGCACTAGGCGGTTGATCAACGACGACTTGCCGACATTGGAGCGGCCCGAGAAGGCCACCTCGGGCAGCCCGTCCCCGGGCCAATCCGACGGCCCGACGGCACCGCGCACGAACTGGGCCGAGGTGATCTCCACAGTCTCTCCTCAGAGTTGCCCGCCCCGACGCCCTGCGGCGTACCGCGGTCAGGCTAAGATGCGCGCCACCTCATCACCGCTGTCGAAATGGTCCACGCCCTTGTCAACCATCTCGGCGGTCACCATGAGCTCGCGCAGCCCCTCCTGCGATGGCGCCTCGTACATGACGTCCATCATGGCCTGTTCCATGACCGAGCGCAGGCCGCGAGCGCCCGTGCCCTTGCGGACCGTCAGCGCCACGATGCGCCGCAGCGCCTCTTCGGTAAAGCTGACCTCGACACCGTCCATGGCGAACAGGCGCTGGCACTGCTGCACCAGCGCATGGCGTGGCTCGGTCAGAATGCGGAACAGGTCGTCTTCGCTGAGCGGGTCGAGGGTGGCGATGACCGGTACGCGACCGACGAACTCCGGAATGAGCCCGAAGGACAGCAGGTCCTCAGGATGGACTTGGGCCATCAGCGCGGCAGCGTCCGGTTCATCTGCCTCGCCCATGGCAGCGCCGAAGCCCATGGTCCGGCGGCCCACCCGCTGGCTGATCACCTTGTCGAGGCCCTCGAAGGCCCCACCGCAGATGAACAGAATGTTCCGGGTGTTGAGTTGGAGCATGGGCTGCTCCGGGTGCTTGCGCCCGCCCTTGGGAGGGATGTTAGCCACTGTCCCTTCGAGGATCTTCAGCAGCGCCTGCTGCACGCCCTCACCGGAAACATCGCGCGCCATGGACGGCGCGCCGCCGCTCCGGCGGGCGATCTTGTCCACCTCGTCCAGATACAGAATGCCCTTCTCGGCACGGGCCACGTCGTACTCGGCTGCCTGCAGCAGGCCGACGAGGATGTTCTCCACATCCTCACCCACGTATCCTGCTTCGGTCAGGATGGTGGCATCGGCGATGGAGAAGGGAACCTGCAGCACCTTGGCCAGCGTCTTGGCCAGTTCGGTCTTGCCGACGCCGGTGGGGCCAATGAGCATGACGTTGCTCTTCTCCAGCTCGACCCCATCCATGTCCACGCGACTGCGGATGCGCTTGTAGTGGTTGTACACCGCCACGGACAGGATCTTCTTGGCGCGGTCCTGCCCGATGACGTAGTCGTCCAGGAAGCGGGCGATTTCGGGCGGTTTGGGGATGGCGCCGTTCTCCCACGACGGGGTCTGCTTCTTCTGCTCAGCCAGGACCTCGTTGCACAGCTTGACGCACTCGTTACAGATGTGCACCGAAGGCCCGGTGATGATCCGGTCCACCTGGCTGGCGCTGCGCCCGCAGAACGAGCAGTGCGTTTCGCTTTTCACCTGGCGCCGTCGCACGGCGACCTCCTCTTCCTCACCAGCACCTAGCCGCGGTCAGCGGACGGCCGGAACCGCGGGCACTGCCGCCGGCGCAATGATCGCGTCGATCAACCCGTATTCCTTGGCCTGCTCGGGCGACATGAAGAAATCGCGCTCAGTATCGTGCTGCACCTGCTCCCGCGTCTGCCCGGTGTCGGCGGCGAGCACTTCGTCCAGCTGCCGGCGGATCTTGATGATCTCGCGAGCGTGGATCTCCATGTCGGACGCCTGACCGCCAATGCCGCCCATAGGCTGATGCAGCAGAATCCGCGCGTTCGGCAACGCCTGGCGCTTACCGCGGGTCCCGCCGGCCAGCAGCACCGCGCCCATGCTCGACGCCTGGCCGATGCAGATAGTGGCCACGTCGGCCGGGATGTACTTCATGGTGTCGTAAATGGCCAGTCCGGCCGTCACCGAGCCCCCCGGGGTGTTCAGGTACAGCGACACGTCCTTCTTGGGGTCCTCCGAGGCCAGGAACAGCAGCTGCGCGATGATCAGGTTGGCGACCACATCGTTGATCGGCGTGCCGAGGAAGATGATGCGGTCTTTCAGCAGGCGCGAGTAAATAT
>CAITNQ010000513.1 GCA_903893785.1 uncultured Gemmatimonadota bacterium | reverse complement strand
TGCTAGTGGCCAGGTCCGCGTCGAGCAGGCTGGAGAAGGTGACACTGGCAGCGGCCAAGTCCACGCCCACGCTCACGGCGTCACGGTCGGGGACCACCGCCACCAGCCGCGGCACCGCGGTGCGGAAACGCCAGGTGTAGTCGCTGCCCTGGAGGGGGCCTCCCAGCGCGGCCGCCGCACGCACCTGGTAGGCCGTCCCGGCACGCAGGCCGTTGGGAACGTTGAGCCGGAGGGTGTGACTGTCGCTCAGATAGTCGACACTGCCCGCCGGTACCTCGACACCGCCAGCCGTCAGCGCCAGGACGCCGCCGGCAGCAAGGGTGGTGGCATCGAGCGGCCGGTCGAAACTGATCGAGATCGCCCGCGTGGCCGCGTCCACCTCATCCTGCTCGGCAGCGGGCGTCTGGCTGATGGCCTGCGGCACAGGGGTGGCAAAAGACCAGGCGAAGTCGCCGGCCGCCACCTGGCGCACCGGTCCGGCCAGCAGGCCGGACAGGGCGACCTGGTAGCGCGAACCCGGGCGCAATCCCTCGACTAGGTCGAAGGAGACCACCCGCGCCGGGGCGTCGGTGGAAATGCGGTTCAGGGTCTGCAGCTCTCCCTCGCGGGTGACGCGGACGGTGGCTGCGCTGAGCAGACCCGCATCGATGGGAGCCGAGAAAGACGCGGTGAAGGTCCCGTCGCCGCTGTCGGTGGAGTCGCCCGGCGCCGCGCTGACCAGCTGCGGCACGGCGGTGACGAAGCTCCAGCCCAGAGCCTGGTCGCCGCCCAAAGGTCCACCGACCAGCGGCGCCACCTGGATGCTGTAGTGACTGCCCACCTGCCACCCGGCGGCCGGGGCCAGCGCATAGACGCCGTCACCGCGGTAATCCGGATCGCCTGGGCGCAGCGCCACGGGCTGGCCCTCACGCAGAAGCGAGAAATAGGCCGGCACCGCCAGGTCCGGGTCGACCGGCACTGACAACTGCAGCAGCGCCTCGACCAGGTCGACGGCGACTTCCTCGGCGCCGGGAGCCGGCGTGGCAGCCAAGCGACGGGGGACGGCCGTGCGGAAGCGCCAGGTGTAGTCGCGGTCCCGCCGGGGCCCGCCCACGGCACCGGCGACCCGCACTTCGTAGGCACTCCCCGCCCGCAGGCCGCCGGACGGGGTCAACCGCACCGTGTGCGTGTCTGGGCTGTAGTTGATGTCGGTGAGCTCGGTGTCACTGCCGCCGGCCAGCAGGCGAACCGCCCCCGGCACCTGCAGGGCCTGGCTGTCCAGGGCGTGGTCGAAGACCGCCGACACCACGGCTTCAGCCGGCACCACGTCATTGCGATCGGCGGCCGGCGACACTTCGACGAGGTCAGGGACCGGCGTGGCAAAGGCCCAACCGAAACTGCCTTCGGCGCCGGCACGCCGCGGGCCGGCCAGCAGACCGGCCAGCGTGACCTCGTACCGCGAACCTGGGCGCAGCGCCTGTTCCAGGCCAAAACCAATGGTGTGGGTGTCCGCGTCGTAACTTAACCCGGTAATCGCCTGGGCCTCGCCTTCGCGGGTGACCTGCACTGTGGCCGTGCTGAGCAGTGAGGCGTCGATCACCCCGGAAAAGGTGGCCGCCAGACGCTGCATGGCGACGGAGGCGGTATCGGCCGGTTCCCAACGGGTCAGGGTCGGCGCCACGGTGGCGAATTGCCAGCCGAAATCCCCCTGCTGCTGCACGCCCAACGGACCCGCCAGGCCGCCGGCCATCACCACGGAGTAACGGGAACCGGGTTGCAGGCCACGGGCCAGTTCGAAGGTCAAGGTATGGGCCGCGGCATCGTACACCGGTGGTCCGCGCAGGGCCGCCGCCTGACCGTCGCGGGTGACTCTGACGACATCGACATCGTCCAGATCGGCAGTCAGCAGCGGCGCGTCGAAACGGGCCACCAGGGCCGTGCTGCCCGCCTCCACCAGCGTGTCACCCGCGGCGGGCACGGTGCCGACCAAATGCGGCACTCGGGTGGTGAAGCCGACCGAAAGGGCCACGGTGGGCCGGTTGCCCGCCAGGTCCTCAATGGCCGGGGAGATCTCGACGCGGTACTCGGAACCGGCCTGCAGGATGCCGGTCAACGGCCGGAAACGCACGGTCCGGGTGTCATCATCGTATTGCGGCGCCGGCACATTGCTGATGACTTGGTTGCCCAGTTCGAGCTCGAAGGTGTGGCCGCTGACCGCCCCGGCCGCCAACGGCTCGGAAAACGCGATGGCGATCTCCTCCTGGTCGACGGGTACGTCTGCCTGGCCGTCGGCCGGCACTGAGGAAACCACCGCGGGCGGCGCGGTGTCGACGGCGAACGCCTCGCCGAGGCGGTACGGGGTCTGGAGGTTGCCTTTGATGTCGGCCACGCCCTGCACCCGAACATCGGCCACCCCAGACGGCATATCACCGCCGATCACCAGCGAACCGGTCCAGGAACTACCGGTATACTGCAGCGTAGTGAAGGGGAACTCCTGTCCCGACAGGACAGCCACCACGGTGGGGACGGCCCCCACATCTACGCCGGCGTGCTCGTCGATGAGCGTCAGGGTTGCGGTCACGGTCTGGCCAATGCCCAGGCGCGCGGGGCTGACCTGGCAGGTGGCCACAGCGGGAGGGACAGTGTCGATGACGAAACGCGTGGCAGGGCTCCACGCCGATGCGCGCCAGCCATCGTCGACCGTCTGCACCGAGGCGTAGTACGTGCCGCTGGCCAGTCCCTGCAGCCGGTGTTGCCGCAGCCAGCCGGCATTGCCCCGACCCACGGCCACGGCCCCGGACCGGATATCGTGCCCCCCCGGCGCGGTGCCGACCCTGATGTTGTACGTCAGGCTGGCCGGTGAATCCTCGCCATCGTCCGTGCCGGCCGACCAACTGAGGGTAGCGGTGGCACCCGAGTCGGCCACCGTCAGCCCCGTGGGTGCGCTGGGGGCTCGGTTGGGGTTGAAACGCGCTTCCAGGTTGTCGTTGACCGTGGATCTGACCACGTCCTGGTAGTCGACATAGGCATGGCCAGCCGAAACCAGGTCCAGATCGCCGTCGCCGTCGTAGTCGGCCCAGGCTACGGCGCTGAAGTCGACGCCGGTCAGCAGGCGGATCGGGTCGGCGGTGAGGGTGCCGTTCTGGTTGCGGAAGACGGCCAGAATGGGCTGTGTTCCATCGTTGCCGGCAATGGCCAGGTCCAGATCCCGGTCGTTGTCGTAGTCGCCCCAGGCCAGGTCGCCACCGCGAACGCCCGGCAGGTCCAGACCCGGTACGGCCACGAGGCGGCCGCCGTCGTTCCGGTAGACCGTGGTTCGGACACCGCTGGCGGCGATGCCGGTGGCGACCAGGTCCGGATCGCCGTCCCCATCGTAATCGGCCCAGGCTAGATCGCTGGATTCCAGGCCGTCCAGACCCATGCCGGCTTCGGTGAAGCGCCCGCCGTCATTGATGTACACTTCCAGGCGACGCTCGCCGGTGCTGGTCGAGCCGGTCACCGCCAGGTCCAGGTCGCCGTCGCCGTCGATGTCGGCCGCCGCCAGTTCGCCGTTGTTCAGCCCGGGCAAACCGGCCTGGGTGTCCGCGAACGAACCGTGGCCATCATTGGCGAAGACATAGGTACGCGACTGCTGCACGCCCTCGGTGACAATGTCCGTCTGACCCATAAGGGCGAGATCAAGGTCACCGTCGTTGTCAAAATCACCCCACTCGGCGTCGCTCCGCCTCAGGTCCGGGAAACGGCCGACGGCCACCAGCGCCATGCGGTTACCACGCGGCTGCGCCGCATACAACACCGTGCGCGGATTCTGGAAAGTGTCCTCGCCCGTCAACAGCAGGTCCAGGTCGCCGTCGCCGTCGTAGTCGCCCCAGGCCACGTCACCGTTGCGCAGCGCCGCCAGTCCGGCGTCGGGCACCACGCTGAGCGTACTGTCCTCGCTAACGTACAATAGAGCCTGAGCTTCGCCGCTGCGGTTGAGACCGGCCAGCACCAGGTCGGGATCGCCGTCGCCGTCGTAGTCACCCCAGGCCATGGCCGCCTCGCTGAGATCGCGGAGCACCAGGTCCGAGGCAGCGAACTGCTCCAGGTTGATGATGGCTTCCTGGGACCACGCTGAGGGATTACCGGCAGCATCGATCGCCTGCACGCTCCAGTAGTAGGTGTCGCGCGGCAGCGACCTTGTCAGCGCCTTCAGGTTCTTGGTGCCGGCATTGCCTGCGCCCGGCACGGCGGCGCCCGAAACGATATCGTTGCCCCCCGGCGTGGTGCCGACGCGAAGGTTGTAGGACAGGTTGGCACCGTGATCGTCGACCGCCGGGGTCCAGGAGAATTGGAGCCGCCGACTGGAGGCCACCGCCGGGTTCAGGCTGGCAGGCGGATCGGGCGGACGATTCACGGCACTGCTGCTGTTGTGCAGCAGGCGGGTCCGCCGGACGCCTGCGGCGTCGACGCCGGTGAGGGTCAGGTCCGGGCGGCCGTCCAGGTCGTAGTCGGTCCAAGTCAGGCTGCCGCCGGCCAGCGCCGCGGTCTGGGTATCGGACCAAGCCACCGCGAAGGCGCCCGCGGTATTGGCCAGGACGCCGGCGCGGTAGGTGGAAGTGGAGGTGCGACCGGCCACGGCCAGGTCCGGGTCGCCATCGGCGTCGAAATCGGCCCACGCCAGTTCGCCTCCCAGGCGCCAAGCTGGTGCCAGTGAAAGAGCCGCAGCAGTGAAGAAGCCCGGCGGCCGG
>CAITNQ010000512.1 GCA_903893785.1 uncultured Gemmatimonadota bacterium | reverse complement strand
GGCGACAATGTCCCGCTGGGTTTCAGCGCCGACGAGAGCTACGAGCAGCACTGCGTACCGTTCGGACCGGGCGACCGTTTCCTGCTTTACTCAGACGGCGTCACTGAAGCCCGCGCCGCCGATGGCAGCCTGTTCGGCCAGGAGCGGTTGGAGCGGTTGCTGGCGCAGCATTCCAGGGCCAGTGCCCGCGCCGTGATCGACCAGATCCGGTACGAGGTAGCCGCGTTCGTCGGCGACGATAGCCTCAGCGATGACCTGACTTGCTTGCTGGTGGCGATCGCTGAACCACCCCGCAACCTGGACCTGGACGCGGCTCTGGGCGAGTTGGCCGGCCTGCGGGACCAGATCGCCGACTTTGCCGCGGCCACCTGGGGCGACGAGGTGGACGCGACGCGCCTGGCTGGGCTGCAGTTGGCGGCCAATGAAGCGTTCGTCAACGTGGTCGAGCATGCCCTGGAGGGCCAGCCCGGGGCCCGCGTGCAGGTCGACCTGCGGGCCGTGGGCAACCGAGCCATTGTCCGCTTGCGGCACGGCGGCCGTGCCTTCAACCGTCAAGCGGCACCGCAGCCCAGTTTCGACGGGTCGCGGGACCGCGGTTTCGGGTTGTACATTATCGATCAGGCGGTCGACGGCGTGGACTACGGCCATGCGGGCCCGGTTCAGTCGATCACGATCTGGCATGCGCTTACGCCACCACCAAGGAGATGACCATGCAGCTGGCCACCACCTCTGTCGGCAAGGCCACCGTCGTCCGCTTCCCCGAGGGGAGCCTGGACGCCAGCAACACCAAGGCGGCGCGGGAAGCGTTGACGCCCCTGTTGGCCGAACCGCGCGATCTGGTTTTCGACCTGGGTGGGCTGCAGTTCGTCGACAGCTCGGGCCTGGGTGTCCTGCTGTCGTGCCTGCGCCAGCAGAGCGCCACCGGCGGCACGCTGCGTCTTTTCGGCCTGACCAAGCCGGTTCGCGCTCTGTTCGAGTTGGTGCGCATGCACCGTGTTTTTGACCTGTACAACACGGAAGACGAAGCCATCCGTTCGCTGGGCTGACGCGGACTCGGCGGGACCAGGAGAGGCAGAAAACAATGAAGGCGATGATCCTGGCGGCGGGGCGGGGAACGCGCGTGCGGCCGCTGACCTATGCATTCCCCAAGCCGATGATTCCCATTGGCCACAAGCCCGTGATGGAACTGCTGGTCGAGCACCTGGCCCGACATGGCTTTGACCAGATCATGGTCAACACCAGCTACCTGTCGCCGGTTATCGAGGGATACTTCCGCGACGGAGGCCGATTCGGGGTGGAGATGGCCTATTCGTTCGAGGGCCACCTGTCGGAGGAGGGCCTGGTGGATGCGCCCGTCGGTTCGGCAGGCGCCCTTCGGCAGATCCACGACCACTCGGGGTTCTTCGACCAGACCTTTGTCGTCCTCTGCGGCGACGCCATCATTGACTTGGACCTGACCCAGTTGGTGGCCCAGCACCGACGCCAAGGCGCCCTGGCCACCATCGCGGTGAAACGCGTCCCGCAGGAACGGGTGGCCAGCTACGGCGTCGTGGTGACCGACCCCGCGGGCCGGGTGCGCTCGTTCCAGGAGAAGCCGTCGCCGGCGGAAGCCCGCAGTACCCTGGCCAACACCGGTATCTACGTCTTCGAACCGGAGATACTCGACGCCATTCCGGCCGGGCGCACGTACGATATCGGCGGCGAGCTGTTCCCACGGCTGGTAGAAGCCGACGCCCCGGTGTATGCCGCGGAGTTGCCCTTCCAATGGTTGGACATCGGCCAGACGCCGGACTACTACGACGTCATGCAAATGGCCCTGCAGGGACAGGTCCACAACGTGACCTTACCGGGGACGCCGCTGGCCGAAGGGCTCCATGTGGGCCTTAACGTGCAACTGGACCCGACGGCCACCATGATCGTGCCCCCGGTGTACATCGGTGGCAGTGCGGTGGTGCAGCCCGGCAGCACGATCGTGGGGCCCGCCTTCATCGGCCCTGGCTGCATCATCGAATCCGGGGCCCACGTGGAACGCAGCATTGTGTTCGAATACACCCGCGTGGGGCCGGGGGCGTACCTGGCCGAAACACTGGTGTGCGGCGGGTATTGCGTCAGCCGCAACGGCGCGGTCATCGACCTGGCGCGAGCCGATATCGGCTGGGTGGTCACTGACGCGCGCCGGCCGGCAGCGGACCCGGCGCCGGTGCAGATGCAGATCCAGGAGGCATTACGGGAACTGGGCCGGGCCGTACCGGCTTGAGCGTGGCCATGGGCATGCCGTTCGGCAGCCCGACCTGTGGCGGTAACCTTGGAGGCACGGCAATGCGTACGATCCTGGTCACCGGCGGCGCCGGTTTCATCGGCAGCAACTACATCCTGTACGTCCTGGAGCAACGCGATGACGTGCGGGTGATCAACCTGGACAAACTGACCTACGCCGGGAACCTGGACAACCTGTCGGCCGTAGCCAACGACCCGCGGTACGAGTTCGTTGCCGGCGATATCGGCAACCGCGAGCTGGTTGACCACCTGATGCCCAAAGTGAACGCGGTGGTCAACTTTGCGGCCGAGAGCCACGTCGACCGCAGCATCATGGGCGCGGAGCAGTTCATGCATGCCAATGCAACCGGCGTGTACGTGCTGCTCGAGGCCGCCCGCCGCCATGGGGTCGAGCGGTTCCTGCAGGTGAGCACCGACGAGGTGTACGGTTCGCTGGCGCCCGACGAGGCGCCCTGGACCGAGGCCTCGCCCCTGGCGCCGCGCAACCCTTACGCAGTGAGCAAAGCTGCCGGCGACATGATGGCGCGCTCGTTCTACATCACCCACGGCCTGCCGGTTCTGGTCACCCGGGCGGCCAACAACCTGGGCCCGTACCAGTACCCCGAGAAGCGCGTTCCCCTGTTCATCACCAACGCCATCGACGACCGGCCGCTGCCGGTGTACGGCCAGGGCACGGCGGTGCGCGACCATCTGTTCGTTACCGACCACTGCGAGGCCATTGACCTGGTGCTGCGCTGTGGCGAACCCGGCGAAGTGTACAATGTCGGCGCCGACAACGACGCCGGCGGCATGGAGCTGACGGAGCGCATCCTCGACGCGCTGGGCAAGCCACGATCGCTGATTCAGCACGTTACTGACCGGCCCGGGCACGACATGCGCTACGCCCTGGACATCGCCAAACTACGCCGCCTCGGTTGGGCGCCCAGGCATGACCTGGACGCGTGCATCGCCAAAACCGTGGCCTGGTATTGCGACCACGAGGCCTGGTGGCGCAAGATCAAGGACAGCTGGGGGTACCGGGCCTACTACGAGCGCCAGTACGGCGGGCGCTGAGTTGACGCGACCAGGGCGGGCCGGCAGTCGGGTCAGGCGACTGACCCGCCGCGGGGCGAGTCTGCTGCTGCTTTGCTGCCTTGCGGGGCAGCCTCTGGCGGCGGGTACGCAGGATCAAGCGCCGCCGAAGCCCGATTTTGCCCCGCCGGCGGCAACCGCTGAATTCTCGCCGGCCGACGCGCTGGCGCGTTTCAGTGCGCCGGTCGACAGCGTGTACCGGCTGGGTCCCGGCGACGAGTTGACACTCGACGTGTGGGACCACCCGGAACTGTCGGGCAAACAGGTGGTGGGCCCTGACGGCCTGATCACGCTGGCCGTGGCCGGCGACGTGCGCCTGGGTGGCCTGTCGCGTGATGCGGCGCGGGACACACTGTCGGCGCGCCTGGCGGGGTTGTACCGCGATCCCGTGGTGACCCTGCGAATTGACCGGTATACCGCCAACCGGGTTCAGGTTCTCGGCCAGGTGGCCAACCCCGGACTGGTCAGTTTCGACGGCCAGCCGTCGCTGCTGGAGGCCATCACGAGGGCCGGAGGGCTGCCCACAGGAGGCAACGGCGGCACCCAGGGCGAACCCGGACGGTGCGCTGTCTTCCGTGGCCGCGAACAGGTGGTCTGGCTCGACCTGCGCGAGCTCCTGAGGGGGAACCTGGCGCTGGACATCCCGCTGCGTCCCGGTGACCTGGTCTATGTCCCCGAAGCCGAAGCCGCGGTGGTCTACGTGCTCGGCGAGGTGCGCAATGCCGGCGCCATCCGGCTGACCGCGGACATGACCGTGATGGACGCCCTGGCCCAAGCCGGCGGGCCGACCCTGGACGCCAATGTCAACGCGCTGCGCGTTGTTCGACCGGGCGAGCACCTGAAACGCAAGGTGGGCCTCAACCGACTGATGGCGCCGACCCCAGAGAAGAATTACCTGCTGGCGGAGAATGACATCCTCTACGTGCCGCGACGCGGCGTGGCCCGGGTGGACTACTGGCTGAGCAAGGTCAACCCATTCGCCACCCTGCTGCTGCTCGGGACCGCGTTGGCCCCATGAGCACCTGGGAACGTCCGTGACTGAAACGCCGCACTCGCCCCCTGCCAGACCCCCGGCAACGGACGCGGCGAACCCGCCCCGCCCCGCGCCCGGCCGGCCGATCAAGCCGCTGGTCAGCATCAAAGCGCACCGCCGCGTGGCTCTCGGGCTCTTCGTGGCCGTGGTGGTTCTGGGCTTGCCCGTAGCCTGGCTGAAGGGGCAGGCGGTGTATTACACCGAAGGCGCCCTGTACGTGTCGCCAAGGTTCATGAAGAACCTCAAGGACGACCTTGAGCTGGAGTTCCAGTCAAACCAGCAGTACCGCCAGTTCGTCGAGCAGCAGGTCAAGACGGTAACGCGCTACGACATCGTGACTGGCGTCGCGGCCGCCCTTGACTCGACCCTGCGCCCCTGGCCAGCCACATTCGACCCGCGCAAGGCGGGGCAGTGGCTGCAGGCCAATCTGCAGGTGCGCCCGATAGCCGACACCTACCTCATCACCGTCGGGCTGGAGGCCACGCGACCGCAGGGCATGGCCGAGACCATCAACGCCGTGCTCCAGGCGTACCTGCGGCAGCAGCGTACCGAAAGCGTGTACGCGCGCGACCAGCGCCTGGCCAAGCTAGAGGAAGAGCGAGCCCGCCTGGCCACTGAGTTGGCCTCGCGTTCCGAAGACCAGACGCGCCTAGCGCAGCAACTCGGGGTTACTTCGTTCGGCGGCAACCTGCCCAATCCGTACGACCAGTTGCTCAGCAGCACGCGTCAGTCGCTGTACCAAGCGCGCATGGCCCGCATCCAAGCTGAGGCCAGTCTGGCCGCAGTCGACGGGGCCGCGCGCGGCGACAGCGGTCTGGCGGCGCGCACCGAGGCGGATCTGCGGGTTCAGGCCGATGGCGGCCTGAGCAGCCTGAAGGCCAACCTGAACGGTGTGCGCGCGCAACTGATGACCAAACGCAGTGCCCTGGGTGATAACCACCCGGGCCGCCGCGCCATTGACCGCGAACTGGGCGATCTCGACGAGGAGCTAGCGCGCGTCGTCAACCAGCTGAATGACCGTTACCGCGGGCAGTTGCTGCAGAGCCGCCGGACGGCCCTGTTCGAGGCGCGGCGCGCGGAGGACGGCATCGCGGCGGTGGTCGATTCGCTGGCGGCGCAAGCGAGTGCGTTTGCCGCCCTGTACCAGCAGGCCCACGCCCTGGACGGCCAGATCGAGCGTCTGCGCGGGCAGATCGTGTCGGTCGATGAACGGATGGACTTCCTCACCATCGAGTCCGATGCCCCGGGATTCGTCCGTCTGGAAGCTCTCGCCCGCCCGCCCGATGTGCCGGTCCGCGGCAACCGCAAGCAGATGCTGCTGATGGTGGTGGCGGCGGCCTGTTTCCTGGCCCTGGTGACGCCCGTCGTCATCGATATCCTGGACCCGCGCTTGTGGACGCCGGGAGAGCTGGAGCGCGCCGTGGGCTTCCCGCCCATGGGCTGGCTGCTCGAACGCGCGGACCATCAGCTCGTGGCCTTTGGCCAAGAGCAGCGGCGGCGTCTGGCCGCGGTTTTCGAGCGCGACCTCCGTCGTCACGGCTCGCGTCTCGTGCTGCTCACCTCGGTCAAACCGGGCGGTGGCGCTACCTCGGTGGCCCTGGACCTGGGCCATGAGCTGGGTGAAATGGGTCTGCGTGCAGTGGTGGTGGAAGCCAACCCACGCCGCCCGGACCCGCGCTACGGGCCCGTAGATGGCGCCAGGTCAGGTGGGCTCCAGGTCATCTTGCGCGGCGGCGGCGACCTGGTCCAGAGCGTGGTTCCTGCCGGTGGTGACCTGCCGGCACGGGTGCCGGTCGGCACCGCGCCGGGCACCGGGCGTTTGGAGGGGCTGCACCAACTGAGCGCGCAGTTGGACCGGCTGTTGCAGCACTACGACATGGTGATTGTCGATGCCGCACCCCTTCTGCTGTCGGCCGACACGGAGTTCCTGGTGCCGCGGGTGCACACGGCCGTGCTGGTAGTACAGGCTCGCAGCGTGGTCCGCGGCGAGGTCCGGCGCGCGGGGCAAGTCCTCAGCCGCCTGGATCCACCCGCGGCAGGAGCCATCCTGAATCGGGTCAGTCTCTTCCAGGGCGGCGGCTACTTCACAGCGCTAGCCCACGAATACACCACCGGGACCCGGCTTCCCCCCACGCGCTGGCTGTCCCCCTGGCTCTGGCGATAGGACGGTGCACGTGTCCCGCATCCCGTTGGTGTATGTGTTGCACAGCGGTAACTTGTACGGAACCGAGCGCATGGCCATCGCCACGGTTCGGGGCCTGCAGGAGGAGTTCGAGCCTTTGCTGCTGGCCCCGGACGGCCCGGCATTGGCCGAGGCGGCGCGTCTGGGAATCGCCACCCAGCCATTCGGGTCGCCAGGCGACCTGCTGCGGGCCCTGCGGCCCGTCTTCGCCGCGCACCGTACCCTTCGGTTCGTCGCCACTGGCCTGGTTCACTCGCTGGCCTGTCGGGCGCTGCAGCTGGCCCATCGCAACCGGGTGATCCACCTGCACCTGGTCCACGGGGGTGCCAGCGAGCGATTGAGCTATGGCCGCAAACGGTGGCTGAACCGTCTAGGGGTTACCCTCGTGGCCGTCTCGCCCTTCGTGCGAACACGACTCCTGGCCCATGGCGTCCGGGCCGACCGCATCGCCGTGGTCGAGAATTTCCTGCCCACCCAACAGGTGGCCAATGCTGTCCGCCGCCCGCCCTTCACTGCCCCGGGTCTGCCGCGCGTCCTGATCGTGTCGCGGGTCGACCCGATCAAGCGCCTGGACCTGCTGCTAGCCGCCCTGGGCCGCGAACCCCGACTGGCCGGGGCGCGGTACCAAGTTCTGGGCACCGGAGCCGACCTGGATAGGCTGCGAAGTGAGGCGGCCCGCGCCGGCTACCCGGTCACCTTCGCTGGTTTCTCGGCCGAAGTGGCGGCCACCATGGCCATGTCTGACCTGCTGCTGCACCTGTGCCCTGAGGAACCCTTCGGGCTGGCCATCCTGGAGGCCATGGCAGCGGGCCTGCCAGTATTGGTGCCCGACCGCGGCGGTGCCGGCGACCTGATTGAGGACGGCGCCAACGGGTTCCGCTTCCGCGCCGATGACCCCGAGGCGCTAGCCGCCCGGTTGCTGGAACTGCAGCAGGCACCACCGGCGCGCCTGAACGCCGTTGTGCGTGGCGCCGATGCGGCCATGGCCGGCCGTTTTTCCGAAAGCCGCGGCCTGGAACAATACCGTACGCTCCTGGCGGAGGTGTGCCGATGAGCACCCAGCTGCTGGTATCAGTGGTGGTCATCGGCCGCAACGAAGGCCCGCGGCTGCGGCGCTGCCTCGACTCCATCCGTGCCATGCGGCTGCCGGCGGGGTCATTCGAGATTGTCTATGTGGATTCGGACTCGACCGATGGCAGCCCGGCCGAGGCCGAAGCCGGCGGCGCCCGGGTATGCGTGGTGCGCCCTGAACGTCCGGCCGCCGCCATCGGGCGTAACGCCGGTTTGCGCACGGCCGCGGCTCCCTTCGTGCTGTTCCTGGACGGCGACACGGTGCTGGACCCGGATTTCGTCGCTACCTCACTGCCGTTGTTCGACGACGCCACGGTGGCCGTGGTGTCCGGCCACCGCCGCGAGCTGTACCCGGAGCGCAGTCTGTACAACCGCGTCCTGGACCTGGACTGGATCGGCCCCGCCGGTGAAGCCGACTTCTGCGGCGGCGACGCGCTGATCCGGCGCGACGCGCTGGCAGCGGTGGATGGCTACGACGAGACCCTGATCGCCGGCGAAGAGCCCGACATGTGCACCCGCATGCGCCAGCTGGGCTGGCGCATCCTCCGCCTTGACTGCCCCATGACGGGCCACGATCTGGCCATGACCCGCTGGTCGCAGTACTGGCGGCGGGCCGTGCGCACCGGCCACGCGTATGCCGAGGTTTCGGCGCGCTACCGGGCTTCGGCAACGCCGCTGTGGCAAGCGGAGGCGCACGCCAACTGGGTCCGCGCTCCCATTCTGCTTGCTTTGCCCTTGACGGGCTTGGCCGGCAGCCTGTTGCTGCGGTCGCCCCTGCCGGCCCTGGTGGTCACCGGCCTGCTGGCCGTACTCGCCCTGCGTTCGGCCCGCCGCTTTGCCTGGAAGTCAACCGACTGGCTGACGTTGATCCTGTACGGCGTCCATTCGCACCTGCAGCAGATCCCCATCTACTGGGGCCAGTTGACCTACTGGCGACACCGTCGCGCCGGTCGGCGACAGCGCCTGATCGAGTATAAGGGGGATTCAGCGTGACGCCGCGCCTGATCCTGGCAGCATATCAGTGCGCGCCGGAGGGCGGTTCGGTATCCCAGATCGGCTGGGAGTGGTACTCGCGGTTGGCTCGGCGCGTACCCGTTACGCTGGTCACCCACGCGCGCAATGGCCGGGCCCTGGAGCGCGCCGGCGCGCCGGTGGCCGGATCGCGTCTCGTTCAGGTGGACACCGAGTGGTTCGCCGGGCCGCTGTACCGCTTGGCCTCGCGTCTTTTCCCGCGCAGTGAGCACGCGGTGTTCATGCTGGCTTCGCTGGACTTCTTCCTCTATGACCAGCAGGCATGGCGGCAGTTGCGCCGCCCGGGGCAGGACCGGCCGTGGGACCTGGTACACGTAGTAACGCCCGTCTCGGTGGCCATGCCGACGCGACTGTACCGGCTGGGGCTGCCGGTAGTGATCGGGCCGCTCAACTCCGGGCTGCGCACGCCCACCGGCTTCCCGGAGATCCTGCACCGCGAGCCTACCTGGTTGTACTCGCTGCGCAACGGTGGTGTCTGGGTCGACCGACTGACGCGCTCGAGCCGGCGCGCCGCCGTGGTCCTGGCCGCCACGCAGGCGACCCGCCAGGCCCTGCCGGCCCGGGTTCGCCCGCAGGCGGTCTCGATGCTGGAGAACGGTGTGGACTTGGAGCGCTTCCAGGCCACCCCGTGGCCCGAGGCGCCCTCGGCCGACTTCCCCCTGCGCGTGCTCTTCGTCGGCCGACTGATTGCCTGCAAAGGCGTTTCGATGCTGCTGAAGGCCATCGCGCGGGTGCGCCCGGGGGTGCCGGTTGAGCTGCGCATTGTGGGTGCGGGACCGATGCAGGCAGAATGGGAACGGCAGACTGCCGACCTGGGCCTGGGCCAGGTGGTTTCCTTCCTGGGTGCCCAACCCTTGACGCGGGTGGCCGAAGAGACCCGCTGGTGCCACGTCCTCTGCCTGCCATCGGTGCGCGAGTCGGGCGGCAGCGTCCTTATTGAAGCGATGGCGGCGGCCCGACCCGTGGTGGCCGTGGCCTACGGCGGCCCGGCCGAGGTGGTCGACGACGCCGTGGGCCGGGCCCTGGCACCAACCGACACAGAATCGGTGACAGCGGCACTGGCCGACACGCTGCGCGACATTGTCCGGCACCCGGAGGCCTGGCGGCAGCGCGGCCAGCAGGGGCGTCAGCGCGCCGCCGAGGAATATGACTGGGAGCGCAAGATCGACCGCGCCCTGGGCGTCTACGAACAGGTTCTGGCACGTCGGCCAGGATCGCCGTTGTGCCCACCCCCTGCCGAGGAGTGACCATGGACGCCCCGGGCCAGAGCGAGCGCAGTCAGCTCAAGAACGTGCTGTCGCGCAACCTCACCGTCAGCGTCGCCTCCAAAGTGCTCTATATGGTCACCCGGGTGTTTGTCCCGCCGGTGGTGCTGGCCTATGTGAGCATGGAGGAGTACGGCATCTGGGCCGCCTGCTTCATCGTCATCGGCTACCTGGGCATGAGCGCCTTCGGCATCTCGGGGGCCTATGTGCGCTACGCCGCGGACCTGCAGGCGCGCGGTGAGACCGGTCGCATCGGTCAGCTGATTTCCACCGGGTTGGCGGCCAGCCTGGCCCTGAGTCTGGCCGGTCTGGCGGTGGTCTGGTGCGTGCTGCCCTGGGCCCTGGGCGCCCTCGACATCCCGACGCACCTGACCCATACCGCCACAGTGCTGATTCTGGGTACCACCGCCACTTTCATGCTCGACCTGAACCTGGGCGCCTTTGCCTACGTGCTGCAGGGGCTGCAGCGCCTGGCCCAGCAGAACGTGGTATGGGTGGTCAGCTTCCTGATGGAGACCGTGCTCATCGTGGTCTTCCTGCACCATGGCCTGGGCGTGTACGCGCTGCTCCTGGCCTTTGTGTGCCGGTACCTGCTGGCCACCTCGCTCAATGTGTACATGTGTTTCCGCGCCCTCCCCGGGCTGCGCCTGGGGCCGCGTCAGATCAACCGCGAGATGCTCCGGTTGTTCTACGGGTACGGCGCCATGGTGCAGGTCTCGGCCCTGCTGGGCACCTTCCTCTACTCGATCGAGAAGGTCCTGGCCGGGTTCTTCGTCAACATCCGCGCTACTGGCCTGTTCGACATCGGCGAGAAGCTGCCGATGATGACCAGCCAGGTGTTCGCCTCGATGAACGAGAGCTTCCTGCCGGCCATGGCCCATCTGGGGACCCTGGACCGCCATGAGGAGATCACCAAGCTCTACCTCAAGGGAGCGCGGTACACCCACATGATAACGGGCATGGCGATGGGATTCCTGTCAGCTTTCACCGGGCCGCTGCTGACCGCCTGGTTGGGGCCGCGCCAGGATCTGGCTGAGCTGACCCTGATCATGACCGTGTTCTGCTTGCCGTACCAGATCCACATTCTCACCGGCCCGGCGTCCATGTACCACCGGGGCGCCGGGTACGCCCGGCGCGAACTGGTGTATTTCATCCTGCAGCTGATCCTGGTAGCGCTGACGGTGGGTCTGGGTTTCTGGCACTGGGGACGGCAACTGGAAGTGATCGTGGGTGGCGTAGCCGCCAGCATGGTCACCAGCGCCTTGGTGTACATCTACTACTCGAACCGCTTTGTCGCCGTCTCGGCTTGGCGCTTCTCGGTCAGCGCCCTGCTGCCGGGCCTGGTGCCCTACGCCTGGGCGGGCCTGGTCCGGCTGTTGGCGAACCCGGCGGTGGCCTGGGCCGGAGCGGATCGGCTGCCGCTGTTGCTGCTGCTGGCTACGGCTGGCCTGGTGTACGCGTTGGCCGCCGGGACGACGCTGTTCTTGGGTTTCTGTCCCTGGGAAGAACGCGAGTTCCTCCGCCGCCAGCTTAGCCATACCGTCCGTTCTCTCCTGCCCGGGCGCCGGACTGACTGAGCGGCCCGGTCACCATCCCATCTGCGGCTCGGAGGCAGCCATGATACTCGGCCCGCTGCGGCGCTTGCTGCGCCTGCTGGCCCTCGACTACGGGCGGTGCACGGGTCTGTACCTGCGCCTGTGCCAGCCGCGGGGGCCCGAGTATGCCCAGTTCCTGCGCCGGCACGGCGGTCTGCAGGGAATCGGCACCGACTGTTCGATCAACTACGATATCACCATCACCGACCCTGCCTACGTCCGCCTGGGCAATAATGTGTGCCTGTCCAGCTGTGCGCTGATCGGCCACGACGGCTCGATCGAGGTGCTCAACCGCGCCTATGGTGTCCGCCTGGACGCGGTCGGCAAGATCGACATCCGCGACAATGTGTTCATCGGCTACCACGCCATCGTCCTGCCTGGGGTAACCATTGGCCCCAATGCCCTCGTTGCCGCCGGCGCAGTGGTGGTGCGCGATGTAGCCGAGGGCGACATTGTCGGCGGCGTGCCGGCTCGGCCCATTGGCCGAGTGGACCAGCTGGTGCAGCGCCTGGCGACGCAGACAGGACAGCTGCCCTGGGCGGACCTGATCGCCCGGCGCGACGGCGCCTACGACCCGGCATTGGAGCCCGAGCTCAGGCGGCGCCGCGTCGCCCATTTCTACGGCAACGAACCGCCGAACCCTGGCCGCTGAGGCCGCGGCGCCGCCCCCCCGTGCAGATCATCGTCCTCATTCCGGCTGTCCTTGCTGCAGTGGTGGCATTCCGCCGTTCACCACAGCAGGCTTTCCTGGACGTGTACCTGCCGGTACTGCTGCTCCTGCCCGACAGCTACCACTGGATTGCGCCGGGCCTGCCGGACCCGACCTTCAGCCAGGCCACCATCCTGCCGATTTTCGTCGCCTGGATCAGCCGTCCCCGGGCCCCGTGGCGATTCTCGGTCTGCGATGTCGCGGTGCTGGCCTTTGCCGTCGTCCAGGGGATTTCGGAGTTCCACAACACCAACTACAAAGAGTCGCAGAACCTGATGTTCACCATGCTGGCCAGCGTAATCGTCCCGTACGTGCTGGCCAAAGGCATGATTGAGCCCCTGGCCATGCGGGTGGCCTTCGCCCGGCGCATCGCCATCCTGCTCTTCGGCGTCTCGCTGGTCAGTGTGTACGAGTTCCGCATGGGGGCCACCCCTTTCACGATGATCCTGGGTCCCTTCTTCCCCGGTCAGGGCGGTTGGGTCACCACCTTCCGGTACGGCCTGGCGCGCATCGCCGGCCCGTACGGACACGCCATCCTGGCCGGCGTCATCCTGGTCGTCGGGTACCGGCTGCAGCGCTGGCTCGAGCGCCAGGGGCAATGGGAACCCACGTTCCGTTACGCTCCCTGGTTGCCCGTACCCAAGGCGCGCGCCATCACCCTGGGAATCATGGGCGGCGCGGTCATGACCCTCTGCCGAGGTCCGTGGATCGGCGCGGTGCTGGCCACCGGGATCACCATCATCGGCCGGTTCCGCAATCGCCGGCTAGCCGCCCGGGCGGTGTTCATCGGCATGCTCGTGGTCGGCGTGCCAGCCTCCATTGCGCTGTGGTCGTGGGCCTCGGTCGGGCGCGCGGCAGCCAAGACGGTCAGCCAGGAGACCGCGGCGTACCGCAAGGAACTGATCGACAAGTACCTGGACTTTGCCATCGACCATAGCTGGTTGGGTTGGGGCAAACTGACTTGGCCCAAACTGCAGACCATGCCGTCCATCGACAATTACTACCTGTTGCTGGCGCTGATGCACGGGTTTGTGGCCGTGGGCCTGCTGCTTTTCCTGTTCGGTTTCCAGTCCGTGCGTCTGTACCGGTTCGGCATGCGCGAACCGCACACAGGCTCGCGAGGGTCGCTGGCCTTCACGTTCCTCGGGATCTTCGTCGCCTACGCGTTCTCTATCCTTACCGTATACCTGGGGGAGCAGACCGTCCCCCTACTGTTCATGCTCTTCGGCTGGTGCGACGCCTACCTGCTCTTCGGTGCTGCCCGGGGGCTTTCGCCGGCTGCTGCCGGTCCGGTTGCGCGACCGTTGTTCCGCCGCATAGTGGTTTGATTCAGGGCCGCCCACCGGCCTTCCGGCCCCACCCCTTCTGCCTCCGGCGAGGAGCTGTAACCATGGCCGCACCAACGCCGAACCCGACTGCGGCGACCGACGCCGGCCTTCGTCTGGGCTATCTGGTCAGCCGCTACCCGGCCATCTCCCATACCTTCATTCTGCGTGAGGTGGCCCTGCTGCGGGAACTGGGCTTCGATATCCGCGTGGCCTCCATCAATGCTCCGGACCGGCCGGTGGACCGGCTGACGCCCCAGGAGCAGGCAGAGGCCAGAGACACTTTCTACGTCAAACAGGCAGGGATCGGTCGCGCGCTGACCGCTCATGTGGGCACCTTGCTCACGGCCCCCATCGCCTACTGCCGCGGCCTGGCCGGGGCCATGCGCCTGGCCGGCCTGGACTTGCGCCAGGCGGTCTGGAGTCTGTTCTACTTCACCGAGGCCCTGATGTTGCGGCGTTGGGCCCGCCAGCAGCAACTGAGCCACCTGCACGTTCACTTCGCCACCGCCGCCTCCACCGTGGCCCTGGTGCTGCACCGCCTCGAGGGGCTGCCGTTCTCAATGACGGTGCACGGTCCGGACGAGTTCTACGACGCCCCCGGGTACTACCTGAGCGAGAAGCTTGCCGCCGCCGCTTTCGTCTGCTGCATCGGCTCCTATGCCCGCAGCCAGGTTATGAAGCTCTCTGCCCCGGAGCACTGGTCACGATTTGAGGTGGCGCCGCTGGGTGTCGATCCGGCGGTGTTTGCGCCGCGGCCGCCGCGCACCGCCGACGCCCGGCTGCAGGTGCTCTGCGTCGGCCGACTGGTGGCCGCCAAGGGCCAGCACATCCTGGTGGAGGCGGTGGCCCAACTGCGTGATGCCGGACGGGCGGTGCGCCTGACCCTGGTGGGCGATGGGCCCGACCGCGCCTCACTGGAGGCCGCGGTCAGGGACCGCGGGCTGGCTGGAAAGGTGGTTTTCGCCGGCGCAGTAGACCAGGACCATATCCGGCCGCTTTACGAGCAGGCCGACGTGTTCGCGCTGGCCAGTTTCGCCGAGGGTATTCCCGTGGTGCTGATGGAAGCCATGGCGATGGAGATCCCCTGCGTCACGACGTGCATCACGGGTATCCCTGAACTCATTCGCGACGGCGTCGACGGACTGCTGGTCATGCCGTCGGACGTCGAAGCCCTGGCTGCAGCTCTGGCCCGCCTGGCGGATGATCCGGAAACCCGTCTGCGACTGGGGAAGCAGGGCCGTCAACGCGTCCTGGAGCGTTACGAGCTGACCCGCAACGTGCACTACCTCGCCTCGGTCTTCACCCGCCGGCTGGCACCACCGGCATGAGGCGCCGTTGGTGGCAGATCAGCTGGTTGGCGGTCTCCTTCCTGCCGGCGTGTCAACCGGCCACCGGCAGCGACCCGGCGGAGCCGTACCGGGTGGCCGCGGAGGCGATGCCGGGGCCGGCCCGGCGGGTGGGCGTTAACCTAGGCTCGTGGAGCTGGTGGGGCGCCGAGCAACTGGGCGCCAATGTGGTGATGAACCCGGGTTTCGAGGGGACCATCGACCGCGCCCTGGCCATCGTGGCCGACGCCGGGCCGCATCGCTTCACCGACGACGGCGCGGGGCTGGGGCGGGCCGACGGTTTCTGGGCCAGCGGCACCTTTGATGTCCGCACCGGCCCCCTGGCCGGCGTCCACGGCACCCTGACCGACTCGCGCCGGGCGGGCCGCCGTGGGCAACCCGAGTTCTGGACCGAACCCGTCGTCAGCGGCCTGCTCCCGGGCGATGCCGTGGCGCTGACGCGGGTACGCGATGACGGCCTGCCCAGTCACTGGTGGGTGCCCGACGCCGCGACCGCCTGGGTCAGCACGGATGGACGCGACCGAGCGCCCGGCAGCCCGGGGCGCCGGTCCCTCAAGCTGCAGCCACCATCCGGGGCCACGGCCGAGATTACCACCTACCTCGATGCCATCGGCGACCGGGCCGGCAAGCTGCTGCCGGTGTCCGGGAGGTGGCTTCTGTCCTTCTGGTGTCGCGCCCAAGGCGCCGGCACGCTGGAGGTGGTACTGGCCCGCCAAGGTCAAGCGGCGCTCTTGCGCCGGCAGGTGCAGGCGGGCGCGGCGTGGTCACGCCAGCAGTTGTCGTTCACGGCCGCCGACGACGGGCCGCCGACCATCCTGTCCCTGTCCTTCCGCGCCTCGGGGGGCGGCGTGTACCTGGACGACGTCGATCTGCGGGCTGCCGCCGACACGGGCCAGGCGTTCCGCGCTCAGGTGATCCGCGCCCTGCGCGAACTGCACCCGGGGTACCTGCGCGACTGGTGCGGTCAGTTGGGCGACGCCCTGGAGAACCGTCTGGCGGCCCCGTTCGCGCGGCGATCGTGGCGCTACCGGCCCGGTGAACGCGGCGAGCTCCTCTACTCATATTCCCTGCCTGAGACCATGGACCTGTGCCGTCAGGTGGGCGCTTGGCCGTGGGTTATCGTTCCCACCACGTTCACCGACGATGAGTGCCTAGGTCTCGGTCAGTACCTGGCGGGCGCCTGGCGCGAGGGGGGTTTCGGCGAGATCGTCGTGGAGTTCGGCAACGAGAACTGGAACGCGCTGTTCCGACCGGCCGGGATCGCCGATCCGCGCGTTCACGCCGAGGCCGCGCGCCGCGCCTTCGGCCTGATCCGCCGGGGCGCGGGGCCGGAGGTGCCGCTGGTAACGGTCGCCAATGGGCAATACAGCGCCCCCGAGCGGGCGCTGGCCGTGGCCCAGGCTCTGCCGGAAGCCGCGGCGCTGGCCGTGGCCCCGTACCTGCTGCCAGAGCTGGCGCCGGGCCTGGACCTGGCGCGCCGCATCGAGCAGCTCCTGGCCGACGATGGGAGCCGTTGGGCCACCCTGGCGGCGGGTGCCCAACGGCTGCACCAGCAGCTTGCGGTGGCCGAGGTCAACCTGCATACGCTCGGCGGTGGCGCGACACCGCCGGAGCGCGATGCGCTGACGGCCGGCGCCATCGGTGGCGTGGCCCTGGCCCGCACCCTGCTGCGCGGCTACGCCGCCGGCGCCGGCCGCCAGTGCGCCTACGTGCTGGCCGGTTTCGACGCGCGCCTGGCCGACAGCGACGGGTACACGCGCCTGTGGGGGCTGGTGCGCGACCTGGGGCCCACGTGCCGCCTGCGCCCGACCGGGATGGCCGTAGCGCTCGTCAACCGCGCCCTTGCCGGCCCCCTGCACGCCGTGAACGGCGCCCAGGATCCGACCCTGACCCTGGTTGCCAGTCGCGGCCAGGCGGGTTGGGGGTTGGTGGCCGTGTCAACCGCGACCGCGCCACGGTCTGTCTGCGTCGAATTTCCGCCCGGTGATGGGCAGCAGTTGCCGGCACGCCTGCTGCGACTGGAGGCCACGGGGCCGGACGCCAACAACGAGGACGCGCCGCGCGTCACCGTGGTCGAAACAGGCTTGGCCCAAGCCGGATCAGCGGTTACCTTCCAGATGCCAGGCCAGGGGCTGGTCGTGCTCCTGCCCGGAACGGAGGATCTGTGACCACTGACCCGCTTTCGCTTGCCCTGGCCGCTGTGGGCGCGATGCTCCTGGCCGTAACCTTGCCGGGGACAGTGGAACTGGCGCTGCTGACGCTGGGCGCCCTGTTGCCGCGTCGCCGTCCCGCCGATCCCACCGGCGGCCCTGCCCTGCGGCTGGCAGTGGTGGTCCCGGCGCACGACGAGCAGGAAACCATCGCCGCCTGCGTGACCAGTCTGCTCGCCTGCCGTGGCGCCCAGGCCGACACGCAGATCGCCGTGGTCGCCGACAACTGCACGGATGCGACCGCAACCCGGGCCCGGCAGGCCGGGGCGCGTGTGCTGGTGCGGCACGATCCAGAGCGACGCGGCAAGGGCTACGCGCTCGACTTCGCCTTCGGCCAATTGCTGGCTGAGCCGTGCGACGCGGTCTTGGTGGTCGACGCCGACACCTCGGCATCGCCGGACCTGCTGCAGGAGGTGCGTCGGTGGCTGGCCGCTGGCGCCGATGCCGTGCAGGTGCGCTACGGGGTCCGCAATCCGGAAGCCAGCCACCGCACGCGACTGCTGCACGTCGCCCTGCTGGCCTTCAACTACCTGCGGCCGCGGGGTCGGCACCGGTTGGGCCTGTCGGCTGGCCTGCTGGGCAACGGCTTCGCGCTGCGCCGCGAGGTAGTCGAGCGCGTGCCCTATGCGGCCCGTTCGGTGGTCGAAGACTTGGAGTACCACCTGGCGCTGATTAAGGCCGGTTACCGGGTCTGCTTCGCTGAAGGCGCCGAGGTGCTGGCCGATATGCCTGTCCAGGGGAAAGGCGTGCGCACGCAGCGCGCGCGCTGGGAAGGCGGCCGCCTGCGCCAGGCGATTGACTGGGCGCCACGGCTGGCGACCGCGGTGCTGCGTGGTCGGTTGCGTTTGCTCGAACCCCTCTTGGATTTGGCCCTGCTGCCCCTGGCCTTTCACGTCGTGCTGCTGGTCTTGGCCCTGACCCTTCCTGTACCGTGGGTCCGCGCCACTGCGGCGGCAGCACTCGCCGTCGTAGGTCTCCACGTGCTGACCGCCGTGGTTCTGGGAGGCGGCGGCAGGCGCGAGCTGCTGGCGCTGGCAACCGCGCCCCTGTATGTGCTCTGGAAGCTGGTGCAGTTGCCGCGCGTCGCCCGGGCGGCCCGACGCGATGCCGAATGGGTGCGCACGCAACGGGCTCCCGTGAAGGGCGACAGCGGTTCGGAAGGCACGCCATGAGCGTCCTCGTGGTCATCGTCAACTACCGCACCGGCAAGCTGACCACCGACGCGCTGCGCTCGCTGGCGAGCGAAGCGCGTACCCGCGGCGATGTCACCGCCGTGGTCGTCGACGGCAACTCAGGCGATGACTCGGTGGCCACCCTGGCCGAAGCCATCGCCCGCGAGGGATGGCAGTCCTGGGTCGAACTCCGGCCGTTGGACGTCAACGGGGGCTTCGCCTATGGCAACAACGCGGGCATCGAACCGGCGCTGAAGAGTGGTCTGGCGCCGGATTGGGTGCTGCTGCTTAACCCGGACACGGTCCTGCGTCCCGGGGCGGTGACGTTCCTGGTCGACTTCATGGCTGCCCACCCCCGGGTCGGCATTGCCGGTAGCCGACTAGAGAACCCCGACGGCACGCCCCAGTATTCGGCCTTCCGCTTCCATCACCCGTTCGCCGAGTTCGAGGCCGCAGTGCGGTGCCGCCCGGCGTCCTGGCTCCTGCGGCGCTGGCTGCTCAACCCGCCGATTGCCGACCAGCCCCACCGGACCCAGTGGGTTACCGGCGCCAGCATGATGGTCCGACGCCAGGTGTTCGACCAGATTGGGCTGCTCGATCCGGCCTACTTCCTGTATTACGAAGAGACCGACTTCTGCCTGCGCGCCGCCCGGGCCGGGTGGGAGTGCTGGTACGTCCCGGACAGCCGCGTGGTGCACCTGGTCGGCCAGGCATCGGGGGTCACCGGCACGCGCGCCGCCCTGAGAAGGCGCCCGCCCTACTGGTTCGCCTCGCGACGCCGCTACTACCGCAAGAACCACGGGCTAACCATGGCCCTGCTGGCCGATATCTGTTTCCTGTGCGGCTACGGGTTGTGGAATCTGCGGCGGCTGCTGACCGGGCGCGCGGCGATCGATCCCCCCTGCCTGGCGCGGGACCTGGTGCGCTGGTCGCTGTTCGGCGGCTCATTATGAGTGACGGTGCGGCCCGCGCCGACCGGTCCCAGCGCTCGGTGCTGCCCGGGCCGGTCGGCGACCGCAACGCCGAGGCGATCGCCGGCGAATCCGGCGGCGTGGCCAAGACCCTGTAACCGCCGGTGGAGCAGCCTATGAGCCAACCAGGCAAACCTTCGCAGCGGGCTCAACTCCTCGCCGAGTTGGAGCGCCGGTACGGGACCCGGTCGGGACCGGCCGGTCTGTGGCGCCAACGGCTGTCTTTCTGGCGCAAGAAATACGCCTGGATCGTGGTCGTGGTGGGCGCACGGGCCGTCAAACGCAGCCTAGATCTGGTGGTCGCGGCAACGCTGCTGCTGGCGCTGAGCCCGGTGTTCGCCGTGATCGCGGTGTTGATCAAACTGACGGACGGGGGCCCGGTGCTGTTCTGGCAGCGACGGGTGGGACAGTGGGGCCGCGAACTGGCGTTCCCGAAGTTCCGCTCCATGGTCGTCAACGCGGAGCAGCTGCGACAGCAGCTGCTGGCCCGGAATGATCACGGCGGTGGCGTGACCTTCAAAATGAAGCGTGACCCCAGGATCACCTGGATTGGCCGCTTTCTGCGCAAGCTGAGCATCGATGAGGCGCCGCAGCTGTGGAACGTGCTGCGTGGCGACATGTCGCTGGTGGGTCCCCGACCGCCGCTGCCCAGTGAGGTGGCTCAGTACTCCCTGGCCGACCGTCGGCGGTTGGACGTGAAACCGGGCTTGACGTGCATCTGGCAGGTCAGCGGCCGCGGTGATATTCCGTTCCCCCAGCAGGTGGAACTCGATGTGCAGTACATCGAGAGCCAGAGCCTGCGCCTGGACTTCGTGCTCCTGCTCAAGACCATCCCGGCGGTGCTGTTCGGCCGTGGCGCATATTGACGTGCGTGTTCCCGGGACCGGGCCCCAGACGGCTGGCGACGAGGCCATCACGCGACGTTTCGAGCCGCGACGCGTGTGGTGGCAGCGCTGGCTGTGGCCCTGGCGAGCCGCGACGCTGGCTGCCGGTCTCTGGTGCGTGCGGAGCAGCAAACGGATTCTGGACGTGGTCGTGGCCAGCGGCGTGTTGTTGGCTACCGCGCCCTTCACGGTGGTCCTGGTCGCGGCTTCGCTGTTGGCGGGCCGCCCGGTACTGCAGCGGGAGGCCTTCCTCGGCCGCCATGCCCGGCTTCGAGAGCGGTACCGCTTCAGCCTGCCCGGTGGTCGTCCGGGTCGATGGGCCGCGCGGTTGCGGTTGGATCGTCTGGGCAGCTGGGTGAATGTCTTCGCCGGCGATCTGTCGCTGGTGGGGCCGCGGCCGGCAGCCCCCGGGGCCCTGGCGTTGGCCGGGCCTCAGGCACGGCAGCGTCTGGAGGTCCGCCCGGGGCTGGTCAGTCTGTGGTGGGTCAGAGATCGGACCCGGATTGCTTTTGATCCGGAAGACCATATCGAGGCCGAATACGTCGCGAACCAGTCCACCCTGGGCGACGTGGGACTGGCCGCGCGCGGGTTGGCCGCCGCACTTTACGGCGCCGCCGGCTCGGCCCCGACAGGCCAGGTGCGCATACTGGGCATCCCGATCGCCAACCTGTCGATGGACGAGGCGGTCAAGGCGATCATGGCGCGGCTCGACGGCGACCGCCCCGTCACCGTGTTCTTCACCAACCCGCACTGCGCCAACCTGGCGTGCGCCGACCCTGATTACCGACAGGTCCTGTGCCAGGCGGATCTCAACCTGGTGGATGGCATTGGCATGCGCATTGCCGGGCGCATCCTGGGTCAGGACATTGCCCAGAACGTCAATGGCACCGACCTGTTCCCGCGGCTCTGCGTGGCCATGGCGGCCACCGGTCACGGTCTGTTCCTGCTAGGGGGTCGCCCGGGCGTTGCC
>CAITNQ010000511.1 GCA_903893785.1 uncultured Gemmatimonadota bacterium | reverse complement strand
CGGGATGTACACCCCCTCCTGCTGCGCCAGTTCGTCGCGGGCGGCGCCTACGTCCATTAGGGTGGTCGCCTGGCCACGCCCGGTCGCTTTCACTTCCTGGGTGATGCAGCCCGAGCCGATCCCCATGCCGACCTTCACCGCATCGGCTCCGGCGCTGACCAGGAAGCGGAAGGCATCGGCGGTAACGACATTGCCGGCGACCACGGGCACCTGCCAGTGCCCTTTGATGTACTCGAGCATCTCGCGCTGGTACTCCGTGTGGCCGTCGGAAGCGTCCAGCACAATGACATCCACCTCGTGCTCCACCAGCGCCTGAACGCGTTCGCGATCTTCCGGGTGCGTCGACACCGCGGCGCCCACCAGCAGCCTTTTCTTGGCGTCGATGGATTCGTTGGGGTGCTTCAGGTGCTTGTCCAGGTCCTTCTTGAACACGGCGCTGAGCAACCGGCCCGCTTTGGTCACGATCGGCAGGAACCCGCGCCCGAAGCGGATCATCAATTCATTAGCCTCTTTGAGGTCGTCGATCTCCACGCCCACCTGTACATCCGTCTTCATTCGGTCGGCGACCTTCTGCTCCTGGTCCTTGCGCGGGTCGAAGTCCTTGTCCGTCAAAATGCCGATGAGGCGGCCTTGAGACAGACCGTTATCCGTCACCGGGAAGGTGGAATACCCGGTTCGCTGCATGATATCCATGGCCGCGCCGATCGTTTGGTCGGGCGACAGGGTCAGGATATTGGTCTGGAAACCGCCCTTGAAACGCTTTACTCGGGTGATCTTGGCGCACTGCTCGTCCACCGGTTGGCTGACCGGCAGAATACCGATGCCGCCGACCTGAGCCAGGGCAATGGCCATCTCCACGCCCGTCACGGCCTGCATGGCGGCGCTGACGAACGGAATCTGCAGGTAGACAAAGTCGCTGCCGTCGCGGCACAGTCGCGTGCGCAGCGACACGTTCGGCGCACCGCCGTCGGCTGGGGTGTAGCCGGGCAGAATGCGGAACTCCTTCAGACTGTGGGAATGAGCTGGCAGGACCCGGGCCATGGCCGATCCTTTCGCCGAGGCGTGGGGCTGGGTATCTTACCAAAGATAAACATCAGAAAATAGAGTTGTGGCAGCGGTTGTCCATACGGTCAGCAGACCGCCGCCCGCCGTCGCGGTTCGGTTGCGCCGACCGTTCACCGAAAGGAGCGCCGCATGTTGTGCCGCAGAGATCGCATCGCCGACGCCCGGACGCCCGGCAGCTTCCTGGCCGGTTGTCTGGTGGGCATGGCAGTGGGGGTAGCGGTCGGCATCCTGCTGGCCCCGGACTCGGGGCAGAGTACGCGGGGCCGCATGGCGCGCCGCGCCGGCCAGACGCGCGACCAGGTCATGGATGCCGTGGGCGGCATCATCGGCCGCCGCGAACCCCGTGGCGCTGAAGCCGAGGTGGAGGTGGACCCCGTCTGAGGTCAGGGCCCGTGGCCTCCCGCCGCCGTGCGAACGGCGACGAGGCCACGGGCTGACGTCCCCCATCAGAAACTGCCCATGTCCTCCAGGGACCGGTGTTCTTTCCACGAGGCGAATTCGCCCAGGAAGCGCCGCACGTCCTGACGCACCCCCTCGAACAGCACCTTCCCCTTGTCCGCCGTGGCTAGTTCGGGCCGGTTAGCCGCTCCGGTGGGGATAAAGGCGGTAAACGGCGTCGACAGGGCGATGACGTGGATCGAGCGATCCACGTCGTAGTAATCCGTCTTCAGCGTGGCCGGAATAGCCTTCACCTTGTCCGGGTGACACAGCTCCGGGAACAGGTGCAGGGCCAGGGAGTACTCCCACTCGTCGGCGTGGGTCAGCATTGGGCTCTCAAAGCGAATCCCGTCGATGCCGGTGCTGCCCAGTCGCTGGATGGTCGGTTGGCCGATCTGCCAGTAGCTGGCCATACCGATCCACAGGTCGCGGCGCTCGTAGCCGCGACTGAACAACTCGACCAGCGCCTGGTTGCCGGGGACCTGATTGCCACCGTGGCCGTTGAGCAGGAAGATTTTGCGGAACCCGTGCTTGATCAGGCTTTCCAGCGTCCGGACCAGCCAACGGGTGTAGAGTTCAGGGTTGACCGTCACCGTGCCGGCGAAGGGCAGGTGGTGTTCGGACTGCCCCATCCACAGCGTCGGCAGGAGCAGAACCTCGTCGCCCAGTTCTCGTTCGAGCTGCTCCGCCAGGGCCGTGACGATCAGGGTGTCGGTGAGCACTGGCATGTGGGGGCCGTGCTGCTCGCACGAACCGAGCGGCAAGAGCACCGTGGTGCTCTTGTCGATTTCCTTGACTTCAGGCCAGCTCAGGTGTCCGTAGTGCATGGTATGGCTCCGGTTGGAGGGGCCGCGGTCCGGGCGCCGGCATGCCGCACCAGACCCGGGCCGCGGGCGGTTAGCGGGACATCAGTTCGGGGAACACGCGGGGCAGGTGCGGCCGCAGGGCTGCCAGGGCTCGGGCTCGATGGCTGAGTTGGTTCTTGCGGCTAATTTCCACCTCGGCCATGGTACAGCCGTCTTCGGGTAGGTAGAATACGGGATCGTAGCCAAAGCCGCCCTCGCCGCTGGGCGCGGCGGCAATGATACCCTCACAGACGCCGTCGGCCGTGCAGCTGCGGCCATCGGGTGCCATGGCCACCACCGTGCACCGAAAGCGCGCCCGTCGCTGCTGCGTGGCGGGCCACGCCGACAGGGCGGCCAACAGCCGTTGACAGCGGCCGCGGTCGTCCAGGCCCGGTCCGCCGTAGCGTGCCGAGAGCACCCCCGGGGCCCCGTCCAAGGCGTCTACCTCGAGCCCTGAGTCATCGGCCAGCACCACGTGCCCGCTGGCCGCGGCAAAGGCCAAGGCCTTCAAGCGGGCGTTGGCGGCGAAGCTGTCGCCGTTCTCCTCGACCTCCAACTGCAGCCCCAGGGATGCCGGCGACGTGAGCAGCAGGTCCGGGAGCAGTTGCCCGAACTCCCGCAGCTTCCCGGGGTTGCCGGTGGCGATCAACAGGCGGTTCATCGGTTGCCTCCGGCCTGGCCACTGAGGGCCGCCAGGCGGCCACGACAATACTCGCTCAGGAGCGGGTCCTCGGCGGCGAAGGTGTAGTAGGTGATCGCCTCCCGCCGTTGGCCGAGTTTGGCGCAGGCGTCACCCAGTAGCGATTGGGTGGCATGGTGTCCCGGCCGCAGGCGCAGGGCTGTCTGCCCCGCCTCCACGGCGGCGCGGAACTCGCCCGAACCGTAGAGCGCTTCGGCCAGCCGGAAACGTGCCTCACCATCGCGGGGCGCCAACTGCACGGCGCGACGGAGCGCCACCAGGGCGCGCGCCTGGCGGCCCTGCCGGTTGAGCGCCGTGCCCCAGGCTACCCAGGCCGGGGCCCAGTTCGAGTCAATCGCGCAGGCGCGGGTCAGCAGGGAGTCAGCGGCGGCCGGTTCGCCGGCTTCCAGGTGGAGCCTGGCCAGAGCGGTGTACGCCGGCATAGCGGCGGAGTCACACTGGATAGCGGCGCGCAGCGAGCCCATGGCGCCTCGCACATCCCCTTGGCGCGCCAGCAGTTCGCCCAAGGCCAGGCGCGGTTCGACGGCGCTGCTGTCAGCCGCCGCGGCCCGTTCGTATGCCCCGGCGGCGGCGGCCTCGTCGCCGCGGCCCAGGTACGCCAAACCCAGGGCCGACAACGCGCGAGCGTCTTCGGGGCGGTTGGCCAGAAGTGCCTGGAACTGGGCGATCGCCGCCAGCGGTTGCTGCTGCTGTAACAGGGCCACACCGTACAGGTAGCGGCTCTCGGCCAGGAGGGCGGCCGTGTCGGGCAGCGCCGCCAGATGGACGGCCGCGACCAGCGCGGCCACGGCGCCGCCATGGTCACCCAAGACGCGCCGCGCTTGCCCCAAACCCACCCAGGCGGGCCCGCAGGTCGAGTCGGCGGCTACCGCGGCCTCGAAGGCCACGGCGGCCTGGCGAAAGCTGCGCCGGGCCAACAGTTCAGCGCCGCGGTGGCAGGCCTCGGCCGCCGCTGATTCTGCCTGGGCCGCAAGGGGTACTACCCAGAGGCAAACCAGCAGGGCCGCCAGCCGCAGGCCGGCGACGGCACGCGCACCGGGCGAGGCACGTCTTTGGCGGGGCGCAGGGAGCATCGGGCTGGTGCTGTCGGCACGCCGCAGCGGAGCAGGGAGGGCCATGGCGAGTATATAGCCTGGCCCGGTCACGGTGTCAAACCAACGGTGCGCTTGGCCGCGGCCCGGCCGCGTCGGCAGTCTGCCGCTGGCGCCGTGGACAGGCCCGGTCGTATCTTTATAATTCTTTGTTCCGGTAAGCGTTGGCGCCATGACCGGCGCGGCTGCCGCCGCGCGAGAACGGAGTGATCATGTCCGTGTTGAGGATCGGGCTTCCGTCGGGGAGCCTGCAGGAGTCGACCTTCCAGTTGTTCGAGCGGGCTGGGTACCGCATCCGTCTGGCATCCCGTTCCTATGTTCCCGATATCGATGACCCGGAGATGGAAGGGCTGATGTTCCGGGCCCAGGAAATCGCCCAGTATGTCGAGCGCGGCGTCGTTGACGTGGGCCTGACCGGCAAGGACTGGATCCTGGAAAACGGTGCCGAGGTCGTCGAAGTGGCGGAACTGGTCTACAGCAAAGCAACCTCGCGCCCGGTCCGGTGGGTCATCGCCGTACCCGAAGAGTCGCCGATCCAGCGGGTCGAGGACCTGGAGGGCAAGCGCATTGCCACCGAACTGGTGGGTGCCACCCGGCGCTTCCTGGCCGACCGAGGCATCAGTGCCCAGGTTGAGTTCTCCTGGGGAACAACGGAGGTCAAGCCTCGCATCCCCGGGTTGGTCGACGCCATCGTGGAGCTGACCGAAACCGGTTCGTCGCTGCGGGCCAATCGATTGCGCATGGTCGACACGGTCTGCACCTCGACCACGAGGTACATCGCCAACGCCCAGTCCTGGCAGGACCCGTGGAAGCGGCAGAAGGCCGAGAACCTGTTCATGCTGCTCCAGGGCGCGCTGGCCGCCGAGGCCAAAGTGGGGCTGAAGATGAATGTGCCGCGCACCGCGCTGGCCCAGGTCATCGACTGTCTGCCGGCCCTGCATACCCCGACGATTTCCAACCAGATGGACGAGGCCTGGGTCGCGCTGGAGATCATCGCCGACGAGCGGGTGGTCCGGGATCTGATCCCGCAGCTGCGGCGACTGGGCGCCGAAGGCATCATCGAATACCCTCTGAACAAGGTTATCGCCTGACATGCTGGAGGTATGCCACTACCCGTCGTCGCCTCTAGCTCCCTGTCTGCAGGCGGTCCTCGAGCGCCGCGCGGGGGTGGCCGATGACGTCAGTGAGGCGGTCAGGGAGATTCTGCGCCAGGTGCGCACCGACGGTGACCGGGCGCTGGCCGAACTGACGCGGCGCTTTGACCGGGTGGAGGTCGCCCCGGGCGGTTGCCGCGTGCCGGCTGCTGCCATCACGGCCGCGACGGCGGCCATGGCTACCGAGCTGCGCCAGGCCACCGTCGCGGCGATCGCCAACGTTCGCGCCTTCCATGGGCACCAGCGGGCCGGATCCTGGTTTGTCGAGGCGGGCGACGGCGTTGTCCTGGGCAAGAAGGTGACGCCGGTGGACCGGGTCGGCATCTGCGTGCCGGGCGGTGAAGCGCCGCTGTTCTCCAGCCTGATCATGGCTGCCGTGCCTGCCCAGGTCGCCGGCGTTGGTCAACTGGCGGTGGTAACGCCCCCGCGCGCCGACGGCCTGCCCCATGCGGCCATTCTGGCGGTCTGCGGCCTGCTCGGGATTGACGAGGTATATGCCGTGGGCGGGGCCCAGGCCGTGGCCGCCCTGGCCTACGGCACCGCCACAGTCAAACCCGTCGACATGGTCGTGGGGCCCGGCAGCCCCTATACGGTTGCCGCCCAGCAGCAGGTCTACGGAAGGGTCGGCGTGGCTCTGCTGCCCGGCCCGTCGGAGATCGTTGTCGTGGCCGATGCGGCGGCTGACCCGGCATTCATCGCTGCTGATCTGCTGTCTCAGGCGGAGCATGGCTGGGGTGTGGCATCGGTCCTCATCACGGACGCCGCTGCGGTGGCCCACGCCGTGGCCGCCGAACTGGCACGACAGCTGGCGGTTCTGCCCCGGCGAGACACGATCGAGCGTGCTTTGGCGGCGTACGGGGCGCTGGTAGTGGTTCCCGATCTTGGCTGCGGCTTCGAACTGCTCAACCGCATCGCGCCGGAGCACGCCGAACTGCAGGTGGCACAGCCCTGGGAGTGGCTCGACCAGGTGCGGCATGCGGGGGCGATCTTCCTGGGGCCGGCGTCCACCGAGCCGGTCGGCGACTACTTTGCCGGCACCAACCACATTCTGCCGACCAATGGGGCAGCGCGGTACGCCTCGTCCCTGAGTGTGGGTGACTTCGTCAAAACCTGCAGTATCGTCTCCTACACGTCGCGCCGACTGGCAGCGGCCGCCACCCCCATCGTCACCATGGCCCGGGCCGAGGGGCTGGAAGCCCACGCCAGGGCCGTCCTGGTGCGCCAGGGGCTGCCAATCGACGCGGGTAACGCCAGGTGAGAAAACCATGAGCGAGCTGCAGCGCCAGGCCCACATCACGCGGCGTACCCGTGAAACCGACATCGAACTGGAGTTGCACCTGGACGGCACCGGCAGCGGTGCCATTGCCACCGGTGTGGGGTTCTTCGACCACATGCTTACCGCCTGGGCGCGGCACGGCCTGTTTGACCTTTCGGTGCGTTGCCAGGGCGACCTGCATGTTGATCCGCACCATTCAATTGAAGATGTGGGCATCTGTCTG
>CAITNQ010000510.1 GCA_903893785.1 uncultured Gemmatimonadota bacterium | reverse complement strand
TTACACACACCCCTGGTTCGCACGGAGGCCACGGGTGCGATGGGCGCGCCGAGTCAGCGTGGTCGGGTGCCGTTGCCTGCCCCAGCGCGACCAAACCGTTTGGATTCCTCCGGCGGTCACTCGGATAGAGCAGCGCAGCGTATCAGTTGGGACGGACCTGAGCTGATTGGCGGGACTTGGTCGTCGCCACGGCCGTCGGTACGCCACTGACCGGTGGTTTGGCGTTGTCGCCCCCGCTTGTGGAGCGACATACCCATGGCCGATGTCGCGCAACATACTGTTCGTAAATGAACGTGCAGCACCACGGCCCCTCGGCCCGTCGCTTGGCACGGCGCCTGCATTACTGATGTCAGCGCCGAATGCCAACCCCAGGAGGCCCCAGTGGGGAACGCCACGATCGGCACCGTCGGCCGCATCGCCTTCCCTCTGATCAGCTTCAACGTCCTGTTCGCCGCCACGTTCGCCATGCAGCTGGTCTCCGCCGCCCAGACGCTCAGCTGACCAGACGCGCGAGCCCACGGGCAACGCGCAACAGCAAACCTGCCACCCCGAGAACCCCGTAGAGACGTCGACGTTCCGCACCGTCCTGGCCCTGCTCTGCTTCAACGCCCTCTTCGCCGTCGCTTTCGCCCTGCAGTTGGTCCCCGCCGCCCAGACCCTGCCCTGAAACGAACCATCATCCGGAGGTGTGGTCATGGAGCACTTGGTCCCGCTCGCCTTCATCGTTGGTCTGTTCACCTGGCTCGTCGCCCGCCTGCACTACCGCACCCAGGAGCGTCCGCAGTTGGCGGCGGTCGCGCAGGGATTGCTGACGATCCCGACCGGCCAACCGTACCGCCCCCGTCGGATCGTGCCGGTACTGGTCGCCCTCGGCCTCGGCCTCGCCATCGCCACCTGCGTCAGCCTGTCCCTCACCCCTGACGGATAGCGTCCCGCCTCTGGCGGTCAGCATCTGGGGCATCGTGCCCGTGTTGGTCGGCGCGGCTCTGCAGCACTATGACCGCCGTCGCACCGAAGCGTCGGCCCGGTCCAACGCGGCAGCCGCTTGAGCTGCCGGGGCAGCCGGTTCCACCGGCCGATCCCCCACGACACCCGCGGCCGCCGCCTGACCCGCCGAGCGACCGAGCTCCCACCGCAACGGCGCGCCCCGACGGGCGGTCGACCGGACCGCAGCCCCCGTCCCGGTGCGCCGACGCCCGCGCGGTCTCCCCGGGCAGGTTTCCTGCCCTATGGTCGCCGGCGCACCGTCGCTGGACGCCGGCCCTGCCAGCGGCGCACGCTGGGGCCTGCCGGCAACTGACACCGTTCCGGCGCGGTCGCTTGAGCCCGTTGGCGCGATCCGGGTCGTCGCTGCCGCGGTCGGCAGGTCCTAGTCCTGGGCCGGCCCATTCGGCCGGGACGTCGCCGCCCTTGAGAAGCAGGTTCGTACTGCGCGTCGGGTCGGGATAATCAGTTTCCCGTCAGGGGCGGCGCCGGTCATACTCATTCAGTGGATTGGTGCCGTGTGAAGGGCGCAGCGACGGGCCAAGGCCTACCGCCCGCCGACGCGCCCTCCACGGCCTCGCCGGTTCGGAACGATCCCGGACGCCACCGACGTCCCGTAGGCATCGGGCCCACCACGGACCCGTACCTCCCACGCAGACCCAGAATTGCCGGCCGATGGCGAGTGCGCTTTGGACGCCCTGCCGCCGCGTTGGGATACTGGCAAACGGCCGGAAAACAAGGAGACCATGCCATGGCAGTGCTCATGCTCTTGGTTGCTCTAGGCGCGCTCATCTACCTGGTCGCGGCCGACAGGGTTGCCAGCAGCAAGCGGGGCAGACCCGCAGGGCGCGACAAGTAGGTCGTCCCCGCAGGCGATTGGCTCTTGCGGGGCCGACGGCGCAACCGGCAGCCCCCAGCCACGTCCACTGGCCGAGGCGATGGGCATCGGAGGGCCAAGCGCAGTCAGGCAGCAGGGAGGGGACCCCGTGAAGATCCGCATCTGCCGCACCAAGTCGGGGTTGACCGACGATCTGCGCCGGCACACGGAGCGGCGCTTGCGGTTCGCGCTGACGCGGTTTGGCCGAGCGGTCGGCGCCGCGCGCGCTTGGATCGGCGCCAGAACGGCGGAGCCTGCCGGCGACTGGTCGGGTTGCCGCGTCGAGGTGCACCCCCGACCAACGGGTCGCCTCGCCGTCGCGGTTGCTGACGCTGAACTCTACGTCGCGGCGGACTGGGCCGCAGAGCGAGTCGGACGGGCCTTGAGTCGCGAGCTGTCTGGCGGAAACTAGAGTTGCCGGCAGGATTCGGTTGCCTCGCCGGTTTGGCTCCCAGGACCGCCCCCACCGGTCGCTGCTCAGGCGTCGAGCCACGGCCTTGAGTCAGGACGCTCAGAACCGAGCCAAGGAGTACCGCCCCCATGCACTACATCGGCCATGTCATATTCTGGGTGACCTGCGGCCTGCTGGCCGCGATCGTCACCACCGGCAACGGCCCCGGAAACGCCAAGCGGGCCGCCGTCGGGTTCGTGCTTGGCCCGCTTGGCCTTGGCTTGGCCGCGTTCAGGGTGGGCCCCCAGGAGTGCCGTTTCTGCCACGGCAGGATGAACAACGCGGCCACGGTCTGCCCGACGTGCCGCCGCGAGGTCATCCGCGGGAGCTCCTGACCCGGC
>CAITNQ010000509.1 GCA_903893785.1 uncultured Gemmatimonadota bacterium | reverse complement strand
TTTCCCGTGCCCAGGACCGCCGACGTCGGAGAAATCGCTCCGCCACAGGGGCCAGGACCGCCGGGTGGTCTCCAGGTCAAGGCGACGGCCGCCGCTCGAACAGTTGTCGATCGCCAACCCCGGATGGCGGCGGAGCAGTTCGTCCCACATGGCGTACAGGCCCTCGACGTGGCGGATTTCGGTAATGCCGCGACGGTTGGGCGGGTCGGCCGCGTGCCAGAAGGGCAGCGGCGCGAAGTTGAAGTCCTGGCGGTAAATACCCACTCCCGAGGCAGCGATCACCGCCGATATCGCGTCGGTGATGTAGGCCCGGGCGCCCGGATTGCCAAGGTCCAACAGCGCGTTGTCCGGGTCGTGGGGCGAGCGGAGGAGGAACTCGGGGTGATCGCGATCGATGGGTGTCCCGCGGCGCACGCGCTCTGGCTCGAACCAGAGCACGAATCGCATGCCGCGGGCATGGGCGGCGGCGCCGATGAACCCCAGGCCGTCCGGGAACTGGTCCGGTCGCACCTGCCAGTTGCCTACCTCTTCCCACCAGCGCCCCCCTGACCCGTACCAGCAGGCGTCGACCCAGTACGCCTCACCGCCCAAGTCGGCGATGCGGTTGAGGGCCTCCAATTCCCCGGCCGGCGTAACCACTCCCGTGTGGTGATAGGTGGACATGGTCATGTGGGCCACCGGAGGCATCACCAGGCGCCCCTCCCAACGTGGGCAGTAGTGACGCAGCAGCAGGCGACGCAGCAGGTTGTTACCAGCAATGGGTTGCTCCCCCTGCCACGCGATGGTCAGGATTCGCGGCGTGCGGATGGTCTCCTGCGGTTCCAGGTACAGGCGACAATGCTGCATGCCGGCGGTCAGGCGCACAGCCTCGGGTCCACGCTCGACGTGGACGGCCCACTGCCCCGTCCAGCCCACGGCCAGGACTATCCCCCCGTGGCCCATCGCCAGATTCATGAACGGCAGCACACCGTCCGATGGGCGCCCCTGCTCCGGTGCCAGGCACAGCGTCTGCCCCGGCGACACGACTTGGTCCACCGGCAGGAAATCGTCCTGGACGCACTGACTGCCATGGGCGCGATGCAGGACTACTGGCACGGTGCTGTCGCAGTCCCAACGGGCGTCCAGGGCCAGTAATTCGTCGATGATGGGCGTCGCCCGGTCGCCGGTGTTCTGCAGGCTCAGCACCCATTCCTGCGCCGCGAAGGCAGCGAAGGTGCGCCGCTCCACGGTGACCACCAGACCGGTGGCCGCGTCAGTGAAGGAGTACCGCGTGATCGCGCCGCCGGGCGCCGGTTCCGTGGTCTCCTGGCATGGCCACTGGCGTGGATCGGCCGGCGCTCCGTCGAGCCGGAACGAGAACGGCAGGGCGCTTCCCTGCCACACACTCTCAGGCACCATCTGACCCTCCCGGGCAAAGCTGCGCGCTGGCATCGAACCCGGTCAGCTGACCGGCGCTCGACCTCACTCGACGACGATCTCGTCGACGAACAGCCAGGCGCCCTGACCGGCGCCGGGCGAACCTTCGGGAATGACTTGGTTACGCACCAGCACCTTGACGTACCGCGCGCGAACGGGCGCGAAGGCGGCCGTAAGCCGTACCACCGGCGCCTCGTCGCCGTCGCCATCCACCTGGCCCACCGGGACGAAGTTGGCGCCGTCATCGGCGACCTCTACCTCGACGCGCCGCGCGGCGTGCACCCAGTTGGGCCGGTTGTTGAGTGAGCCCACGGTCACGCGGCCGAACTCGACTACCTTGCCCAGGTCGATGGTAGCGTCCAGATCAACCGCCTCGGCCCCCACCCACTGACCATCTGCGTACGAGCGCGAACCCAAACCCCCGTTCACCAGCGCTGCGGCACCGCCGCGCGGCGGGTATTTGGCACTCGGCGGCGACGCTAACGTCACCGGCCGGCCGGTGGCCAGGTGCACCACGTAGCGTTGCTCCCGGACCTCGGAAACCACTTTGCCGTGCCGGCAGGCGATGGCCCGCACCGTGGCACTGCGCTCGAGCCGCACCGGTGCCGTGTACGCCGGCGAGGCCGGCGTGGGTTCCGAACCATCGGTGGTGTAGTGGACCACGAGGCCCGTGGCCGGGGTGGTCAGCGAGACCTCCAGTAGCCCGGGCATGCCGCTGGCCCCCAGCTCGAATCCCACATCGTAGAAACGGCCACTGCGAATCGTGGCCAGACCGCTGACCAGCGGGGCCCAGTCCGCCAGGCTGTCGGCGGCGGGACGCGACCAGGTGGTGAAGAGGTGCCCGAGCATGCGCGGGTCTTCGCGACGGTACGAATCGCGCACCAGGGCGCCGACGCCTTCCAGATCGCGCCAGCTGCTGGGCAGCACCCGGAAGCCTTTGTCTAGGAAAAGGGGTATGGAGGGGTAATAGGGCCGCGGATCGTAGTGCCAATCGCAGATGATGATATCGCGCGGAATCAGGTCAATGGCGCCAGCAGTACCGTTCATGGACGACTCCCACTCACCGTAAGGGCAGGTAGCCCCGTCGATCAGCCGGTCGCCCCACATGAACATCTCCAGATGGCCCTCTTTGACGAAGTGGTCGTGGAACTCGTTGATCGCCCGCGCCAGCACCCGCGCCGGGTCGCTGCCGCGGGTGCTCGGCGACTGCTCGGATCCGAGTAGAAAGATCTCGTCCATGCCGATGTGCACGGCATCGGCCTGGAAAGCCGCCACGATTTCGTCTATAAGGGGGAAGACGAGTTGGTTGACACGCGGTTGGGTCGGGTCCCACTCGCGGCAATACAGGCCTTCGTTGCCCGGGAAGGCCCCCGGTGTCAGGTCGAGTTCGGGGTACCGGGTCAGCAGCGGGAACGTGGTCTGGGCCCACGACTGGTGGCCCAACGACTGGAACTGCGGCACTAGGCGGATGCCATGCTGCCGGCAGACGGCGGCAAACCGGCGCGCCCCGGCGCGGGTGATGACCTGATCGCCTGCCCGCAGTTCGGGGTGCGACTCGAAGGCGAAGCTGTAGTCCACTTCGAGGATGATCAGGTTCACGCCACGTTGAGACAGGCGCGGCAGGGCTCGCTCCAACTCGACCAGCAGCGAATCGTTGGTCCAGCCGAGCAGGTGGATGCCCACCACCTTGCCCGGCGCCGGCGGCGCCAGCGGCGGGGGCACGGCCGGGCCGGGGCGCGCGCAGCACGTCAGGGCGACGGGCACCAGCAACAGGGTTAGCAACAGAATGTGGCGCATGGCAGACTCCCGGGCAGACCGGCGGCGGGGGTGGACGGCGGCGGACGGGGCTTGCGATGCCGCGCCAGGACGCCGGCAATATAGCCCGAGCCGGGCCCGACAACCACCCCTGGCGCAACCGCGTCCCGCGCCCCCCCCGGGGTGGACGGGCTTGGGCCGCCTCGGGTCGCCCGACGCCGCGCCCAGAGTGGCCGGGCGGGGTGAGGGCCCGGGGGCTGCGGCGCGAACCCGACCGCCGGCCGCGCCAGGGCAGCGGCGAAGGCGGCGCCAGGGCACCGGCCAAGGCGTTGGCCAAGGCAGCGCCCGGAGACCGCGGGCGACGCGCCGCCCGCCCGGCTGCCTGTTGGACCCGTCCGGGTCCGGCTCTATATTCGTCAGCCGTCTCGGGTCGGCCACGCAGCGCGCCGCCCGACGGCCGAGCCTGCACCGGCGGCCCCGCCGGGGCGCTCGCGGCGCCCGCCGGAGCCCCAGGCCAGCCCAGGTGGCCGCGCCCCCTCGCCAAAGGATCATGCCATGGACCCGACGGTTGCGGGCGAACTGGCACTGAGTGACTACCGACCTTTGCCGGAGCTGGTCGTGCCGGTGCACCCGGTCGAACGGTGCCGCTTCCCAGCCATCGACGCCCACAACCACCTGGGTGGCGTGGTCCGTCGTGGCCCAGCCGCCGTGGCCGCCCTGGTGGCCGAGATGGACGCCTGCAACCTGAAAGCCTGCTTCGACCTTGACGGCCAACCGGGCGCCGCTTTGGAGGCCAGCGTCAACCTGCTGCGCCAGGCGCATCCGGGCCGTTTCTACATCCTCTCGGTGCTGTCGTGGCAGGAGGCGCTGCAGCGGGGCGGCGACTTCGGCGCCCGTCTGGCCGACGAACTGCAGGCCGCCGTCGAGGCCGGGGCCGACGGCCTCAAGATCCATAAGAGCCTGGGTCTGGTCTGGCGCGACGCGGGGGGGCAACTGCTGCCGCCGGATGACCCGCGGCTGGCGCCGTTGTTCGACCGCTGCGCTGACCTGCAGGTGCCGTGCCTGATCCACGTGGCCGATCCCAAGGCGTTCTTCCGTCCGTTGGACGCCACCAACGAACGCTGGGAGGAACTGCGGCGCCACCCGGACTGGCACTTCTACGGCCACGACTACCCCAGCTTCGGGGCGCTGATGGCCGCCCAGGAAAGGCTGATCGCGCGGCACCCGCGCACGCGTTTCCAGAGCGCCCACGTGGCCAGCTGTGCCGAGGACCTGGCCTGGGTCTCGGGGTTGCTGCAGCGTTACCCCAACCTGTGGGTGGACCTGTCGGCGCGCATTGCCGAACTGGGGCGGCAGCCGTACACCGCCCGCCAATTCTTCCTCACCCACGCCGACCGTATTCTGTACGGTACTGACGCCACGCTGACGGCGGCGCAGCAGCGCCTCCACTTCCGCTTCCTGGAAACCTGGGACGAGAATTTCGCCTACGGAACCGGGGAGTTGCCTGGCCAGGGCCGCTGGTGCATCTACGGCCTCGGGTTGCCCGACGACGTGCTCGCCAAGGTGTACTACGCCAACGCCGAACACCTTTACGGCCCGGCGCGCTGAGGCCTACGCCATGGCTGCAGACCAGCCAGTCCCGGGCGCTGACCCGGTGGCCCAGGCGCAGCAGGATATCCACGACCTGGCCAGCGGCGCGCTGGTCAACTTCGTCGGCAAACTGGGCCGCCTGTCGCGCGCGGCTTTCGTCTGGGTCGTGGCGCTGTTGTGCGGTCTGGAAGTCAAGGGCCTGTTCGACACCGCCTGGACCATCGCCTCGCTGATCCAGCGCCTGGGCCGCTTCGGGCTGCAGGTAACGGTAGTGCGCTTCGCGGTCAGCGCACGCACCACCGGTGACGAACGGCAGGTGGAGGAAGTGCTCGCCGCGGCCCTGTGGCTGGGCACTGCCGCCAGCGCGGTGATGCTCTTGGGGACGTGGATGGCGGCCGACTGGATCGCTGCCTTCTGCCGGCAACCCATCGGCCGGGCCATCCGCATCATGGCCCTGTCGACACCGCTGATGACCTGGTCCTGGGTCTTCGTGGCGGCGACGCGGGCCCTGCGCATCATGCGTTACGACGTATTCGTCATGTCCATCGCCAGCCCGCTTATCCTGCTGGCGCTCAGTGTCGTCACCGGGCTGGCCCACTGGGGACTGGAGGGACTGGCCTGGGCCAATCTGGCGATGGCCGCGGGTAGTTGCGCCCTGGCGGCGGTGTACTTCAACCGCTGCTTCTCACTGCGCGGGGTGCTGGCCAGGATGGGCCACCGTCTGCCCTGGCCGCAAATGGCCCGGTTCTCGCTGCCGGTGACGGCTACTGACAGCATCTACGGCGTGCTCAGCAACCTGGACGTGCTGATGCTGGCGCGCCTGCTACCCGGCTCGCCAGCCCAGGTGATGACCGAGGTGGGCGTGTACGCCCTGGCCCGCAACATCGCCGGGGCCATGCTCAAAGCGCCCCAGTCGCTGGACCCGATCTTCAGTTCGGTGGTCAGCGAGCTGAGTGCCCGGGAGCAGCATCGTGCCCTGGGGGAGCGCTTCGCCACCATTTCGAGCTGGATCCTCATCATCAACCTACCCATCTGCGCCGCCATCGTGCTGGCCGGCGATGCCCTGATGCGGGTCCTGGGTCATGTCAGCGCGGCCGACTTCCACACCGGCCTCACGGTCCTGGCAGTACTGTGCGCCGGGATGATGGCCCAAGGCCTTTTCGCCATGGTTGACCCCGTGCTGACCATGGCGGGGCGCCCCTACCTAAACATGGTGAACAACGGCCTCTGGCTGGCGATCAACGTGGCGGTCAGCTGGTGGCTTATTGGGCAATACGGCATCATCGGGGCGGCGTGGGGTTCGGCCCTGTCCAGCCTGGTGGCCGGCGGCCTCCGCCTGGCACAGCTCTACGTCATCCACGACATCCTGCCTTTCAGCCGCCGTCAGGTCAACCCCCTGTTGGCTGCGGCCGGCGGCGCCGCTGCCGGGTGGGTCGTGCGCCAACTGGGCCCAACCGGCCCCACCGTGACCCTGGTGCTGACGCTGGTCGCCTTTCTGTCGGTGTACGTGGCCCTGCTCAGAGCGCTCGGTCTAAGCCAGGAAGACCGGCAGATGCTCGCCCGGGCCGCCGCGGTCTGGCGCCGACGCCGCCGGGGGTGACTGGCTGATGTTCCCATCCACTGCGGCGCCCTGACGCCGCCTGACACGGAGTGTGGTACCCCCCATGGAACAGGTTCTGGCATGGCAAGCGGCTCCCTTGGCGCTGTTCGAGCACGGTCCCGGTGTACTGGTAGCCGCCTTCGCGGATGGGTTGGCCACGATCCGCGGCGCCGACCTGACCTGGACGTGGAGCGGTCCCATACAGTCGGCTGCGATGGGTCCAGACCGTGGTTGCTACGTTCTGAGCGCCGGTCGGGTGTGGTGCCTCGACCCTGACGGCAGCGCCGCGCCCGACGATGTTACGGAGCGCTTCGGTGGCCGCCCGCGCGAGCAAGGGCGGGTACGCTGCACCGGCGTCGGCGAGGTCTGGGTAGAGGGCTGCACGACCCATCGGGACGTCAACGGCCGCTTCGTGGCCAACCCAGCGGCGGCGGCGGCCCCTTGGTCGCCGGCCGCCGAGTGGGTCGACATATACGGTATCACCTGGGCGTGCCTGGAGCACGGCGGATCGACCCGGGTGCTCCTGGCGCCTCCCAACGCGCCCGACGAGTGGGCGCCTGCCGGCGTCGATGCCGGCCACTGGCACTGGTTGATCGCCGACACCGTCGGCTACACCTGGCTTGTCGGCCCTGGTGGCTGGCGGCGCCTGGCGCCGCGCCAGGCGGAAAGCGGTTGGCGGACCTTGGCCGGCCCGGCACCGGGCGAGGCCGTGACCGCCGCCGGCCTGTCGCCCGACGGCCTGCTGCTGGTTGGCACTGGCGACGGCGCCATCCGCGAGTGCGACGCCACGGCCTCCGGGGACACACAGGCACGCCTGGTGGCTCAGGCGCCCGCAGCGGCGCGCTGCCTGTTGAGCGATGGTGGCGGCGCCATGTGGGCGGCGACGGACAGGGGGCTCTACCGCGAACCGGCAGCGGCCACGGCCTGGCAGCAGCACTGGCAACTGCTCCCGGGGCGCCTGCCCGGCGGCGGCAACCATGATATCTTCGCCGCCGCCTGCGGGGGACGGTTGTGGATCGCCGGAGGCTGGGCGGGGCAGTGGGGTCTGCCGGTCCGCGCTCACGTGCCCGACCACCTGTTCGCTTTCGACCCCGCCAGCGGTTACTGGGAGGTGGCCAGCCAGATGTACATGCCGCGGCGCTACAATGGCATCGCCGCCCTGGACGGCCGCGTCTGGGTGGTCGGCGGCGAGGCCCGTTTCGGCCATCGCCCGGAGCCGCACCAGGCCCTTTACCTGGTGGACGTGTTCGACCCGCGCAGTCGGACCTGGTCCGCGGGGCCGTCGCTGAATTTCGTGCGCACGGACCCTTTTGTGGTCACCTGCGGCAACCGTATCTACGCTATTGGCGGGGCAGCACACAACGAGGGCCCCAAGCTGGACACGGTGGAGAGCATCGGAGCGGGCGAAGACGCCTGGCGGATCGAGACGCCACTGCCTGAGCCCACCCGTCAGGGCCATGGCTGCGCTCTGGATGGGATTATCTACTGCTTCAGCATTGATGGCGCGTTCGCCTATGACACCGTTAGTTGCACCTGGGATATGGCGTTACCGCAGCCAGGCCCGATCGGCCAGGGCCCCTTGGCGGCGGCCCACGACGGTCTGGTTTGGCTGCTCGGCGGGTACCACGACCGCAGCGTGCGCTGCTATGACCCCAAGGCGCGGCGGTGGGCGCACGGCCCCGACCTGCCCGTCGAACAGGCCTGGGCCGCGGCCGAGGTGCTGAACGGGCGCCTCTACATCTGCGGCGGCGCGCGTTTCTCCCCGGCCCACGAGGCGATCGTGTTTGACGACCGGACTTGGGTATTACGACCGTCGTCGTCGGTTTGACCACGACTTCCGGGCGGCCCGGGAACACCGTGGCCGGGCTCCTGGGGCGGTGGATCCCTGGCCGACAGCGGACATACCAGGCAGCGTGAGCCCGGGGGCTGCTGGCCAGGCACCTGCCTGGCCGAGCCCGACTCGGACGATCCGAGGGGCGTCGGCCGGCGACGTACCGCCATCGCCACAGGCCCTTTGCGGCGCCGTTGCCGTTCACCCTCAGTTGGGCCCTGATACCATGCGAAACCGATACCAGCTGATCGCCTGCAACGTCCTGTGGCGCGAGCTGTGCTACTACGCCGCCCAGTCGCGCCACGAGTTCCGGTTCCAGTTCCTGCCCTGGGGGCTGCACACCGACCCGCCCCAGTTGCGCCGTGCGGTACAGGCCGCCGTCGACCAGACGGCTGACCCGGTGGACGCCATCCTGTTGGGCTACGGCCTGTGCAGCAAGGGACTGGAAGGCATCACCGCACGGCAGGCGCCGCTGGTCATTGTCCGCGCCCACGACTGCATCACCTGTTTCTTGGGTTCACGTCAACGGTACCAGGCCTACTTCGATGCAAACCCGGGCACATACTGGTACACCCCGGGGTGGATCGAGAACCACCTGGCCCCAGGGCAGGAGCGGTACGAGGCCAACTACCGCCATTACCTGGCCACGTACGGCGAGGACAACGCCCAATACCTGATGGAAATGGAGCAGGGCTGGTTCAAGGAATACACCACGGCTGCCTATGTCGACCTCGGCGTCGGCGACACCACAGCGCACGAGCAGTACACGCGCGAGTGTGCTGCCTGGCTGAAGTGGCGCTTCGACCGGCTGCCCGGCGACCCCGGGCTGATCCGCCGGTTGGTGGATGGCGACTGGGCCGGTGACGATTTCCTGGTGGTGCCGCCCGGCCACCGCATCGAGGCAACCAATGACGCCGCCATCCTGCGCTCGGTGCCCGCGGGCGCGGCGAGCGAGAGCGGGCCCGACGCCGCTGGCAAGGCGTAGGTCGGCGTAGCCAACGGCCGCGGCGGCTTCGGCCGGTCCGGCCGAAGCTCGCGGGCGCCGCCGGGCCGGACGCAGACCGCAGCCGCAAAGGTCGCTGGCAGGCGCAGGCCGGATAGGGGACCGTGGGCGCCGAGGGCCACCCGGGGGTCTGGCTGATTTGGCGCTGGACGTCAACCGCTCAAGACGCGGTCGGGTCCGCGCGCCGCCGCGGGCGCGGACAATCGCCGGACCGCTCGCACCAAGCCCGCGCCGCCGCGGGCTCCGAAAGCAGCCGGCGCCTTCCGGCCTCAGCCTTTGGGGTATGCCCCCAGGGCCGTCACCAACGCCGGTACGCCGCCGAAATGCGCCGCGATCCGCACCGCTTCCGCGATCTCGGCTTCCGTGGCCCCGGCGGTGCGCGCGCGGTTGGCAATGGTTTCACAGCCGCGATCGTGACCGAGCAGCGCGTCGCACACCATGGTCATCAGCAGCTTGTATTTGACCGGTATGGCACCCTCGCGCAGGACCAGCTCCCGTTCGGACTCAAGCAGCGACAGGAACTCGGGGTCGTGCTGCGCAACGGCCTCCAGATAAGGCGGACGCGACATCGGTGTCTCCTTGTGAGGGGGACCTCGGCGGCCAGGACCGAACGCCTCGCGCCCCAAGCTGCGGCGACGCCAGCGCCGTCTTGGCGGGACCGCGTCCCAGGACCGTCATCCGCCGGCCAAGCCACGCGGTAGTCGGCGCCGGGCCCGGACGCAGGGACCGACAGCCGGGGCCCATGCGCCACGCCACCGGCCGGTGGCGCGGCCCCGACCGGGGTACGGGCAGGGCAACCGGCGTGTCATCCTGCCGCCCAAGGTACGGTGCCCTCGGCATCGGCAACAGCCCTTCGACGGCCGCGACACCGGTCCCCTTGGCCGTCGAGGCCGCCGCCAACGGCGCACCGGTACCACTGCTCCTGCCGGGGCCGCACCCATCCGGCGCGTCGATCGGCCACGCCACGCAATCGCTAACTGGCCGTCGAGGCCACCGCCAGCCGCGCACCGGTACCACTGCCCCTGCCAGGGCAGCCCCCATCCGGCGCGTCGATTGGCCACCGCACGCCATCGCGAACCCACGACACGCCGCCGGCAGCAGGCCACTCGGCAGTGCCCCGGGCCCCAGGTCGGGGCGTCGATCGGCCACGGCACGCCATCGCGAACCCA
>CAITNQ010000508.1 GCA_903893785.1 uncultured Gemmatimonadota bacterium | reverse complement strand
GTCCTCGCCGTGTCCATGGTCTGTCTCGCGCCGGCGTGGACAGGAGGGTACAGGTTCCGCGTCTTCCAGGGCAACGTGTACGACCACCTGCACTACGTCGGCACCGCGATTGCCTATCGCGTGATGGACTACGCCACGTTGACCGGGGCGCCGGTTGACGGCCGACTTGCCGACCCGATTGCGTCTCCGGCCCTGTGGTTCGTCAACGCGCGCGGCTCGGTCTCGATGGTGCTGGCCGTGGTGGCCGACACGGTGGGAGGCAGTGCCATCGACTGCGCGTACCCCTACATGGTGGCGCTGCAGCTGAACATGCTGTTCGCCTCCCTTTTCGTCTTCGCCAACGTTCTGAAGCTGCCACGCCCATGGACGTTCCTGTGTGCTGCGGCGCTCACTGTCGGCACATTCGAGCAGTACATATTCGACATTAACGCGCTGTCGCAGTTGGCCGCGCAGCCACTGTACCTGCTGCTGTTCGGCTGGGCCTCGGTCGCCTTCGACCCAGGCCGTTGCGGCCGTGCGTCCGCGGCGGTCGGCCGCCTGGCCCTGATAACGAGCGCTCTGACCGCCGGTGTCCTGTACCTGTATCCCGAAGCGTGGGCCATATACGGTGCGGCGATCGGGGTGGCGGGCGTGGTGGCACTCTATCACTCCGGTTCGCGCCCGTCAGTGCCGGTTGCCGTCGGTGGCTTGGCCGGTGGCGCCGTTCTGGGACTGCTCCTGTGTGTGCCGCTGTGGTCAGGGACCGGCGCCTACTTCGTCAACTCACTCAGTGCCGCCCGAGCCTTCACGCCGGATTGGTGGCAGTATTTCCAGCGCCACCTTCTGGGCCGGGAGGACAACTACCTTGAATTGATCCGCACCGGGGCGGGCAGCCCTGGCGCCCGCCTCGGCGCTTGGTTCTCGCTGCCCGTGGAAGCCGCCATGGCCGCCCTTGGCCTGTTCCTGGTGCTGCCGGCGCGGGACTGGCCGCTGCCGGTCGCGCTGGTGTGGAAAGTCGCTCTGTACGGTCTGCTGACGCGGCTGTTGTGGAGCACCGGCCGCGTCCTGCGGCAACTCTGGCGCACCGAACCTGAGCGGGCCGCGACCCGCCTGCTGGTCGGCAGCCTCGCGGGCTGCCTGGTGCCCGTCGTCCTGTTGGCCACCGGCCACGCCTGGGCCGCCGGCAAAGGGCTGGCTATGGCTGCGCCGCTGCTGTTCGCGCTGGTGGTTTCGCCCCTGGCCAGCCGCGGACCTGGTCGGCGCGGTTCCGCTGCCGGTGGCGTGATCGTCGCTGCCCACCTGGGACTGGGCCTGCTGCGGCCCGTTCTGGTAACGGGCCTCGTCGTGGCGCCCGGGCTCCCAACGGCCGCGGCCCAGGTGGAGGGGCAGAAGGCGCGGTTGGACTGGGACTACGGGCGCCTCGCCGGCGAAATCAGGCGGTGCGGCGGCGTAGTGATCGACACCCCCAATCCGGTGATGAGCAGCCTTCTGCGCCTCATCGCGTTCGAATCAGGGGTCCCCTGGGCCGGGCCCAAGTCCGCGGGGTGGCTGATCTCGTCAAGCCAGGACCATTTTCCCGCTGGGTGGCAGCAGTTCAACTGCCTGGCTTCGGCGGATCGGTTGACGCCGGCGCCCGGACAGCGCCTGATCAACCTGGCGGCCGATCGCGTCGTGAGCGACTTCGTGGAAGGGCGCCGCGATACGCTTGAGATTGGCGTTGACAATCCCTCCGGCATCATCAGGCAGGGGTTGCCCGGAGTCGAGAATACGTCGCAGGGACCGCTGCAGTGGGCGGCCCGGCACGTCTCGCTCGAGCTCCCGAACCGGGCCGGAGCGCCGGCCCGCAGGCTGCATTTTCTTCTGTGGCCGATGCCGTTGTCGTCACGGGAGTTTTCCATGCGCGTCAATGGCAGTGAGCTCTACCGGGGTGCCGTGCCGAACGCGGCGATGTCGTTTGACCTGGAACCATTCGCCGCCGCCGCAGCGCTCAAGCTGGAATTGGAGGCCGACGCGGTCACGCGTTACCCGGGGGACCCGCGGGAGCTCGGTTTCGCCATTCGGGAGCTGAAGTTGTGTCGATGAAGCCGGGGGGCCGGGGCCGCATTCAGGGCGGTTGCCGCCGTCGCGGCCGTGCTCGTGGTGGCGATCGGGCCCTGGGCCGGGCCTTGGGGGACCTCGCGCCCATGGCGGCCCGTCGTCCTCTGGGCGGCGAGCACGACGCCGCCGGACGCGGGCGCCCGGTTGCGGCCTGCCTGCTCGGCCGGGAAGGCGGCGCTGGGGCGAGCCGATGGCGCTGCCAGTTCACCGTGGGAGCTGCCCTGGCGTGGCGTTGGGGCCGCGTTCCGGAGATTGCCGCCAGGCGCTGCCGTGTAGCTCGGAGGGCTGCGTGATGGCTCTGCTGACAACGGTGCTGACGGTCGTGTACTCGCTGTTGGTGGGACTGGGGCTGTTGCGTTGGACCCGCACCGCGCCCACGCCACGGTTGGTCCTGCTGGCTCCGGCACTGGGTGCGTCTGCGGTCGTGCTGGCGGCCTCCACATTGAGTCGTCTGGGGGTCCCAATCGGCGGGGTGGCGTTGCCCGCGTGTGCCCTGCTGCTGACTGCTGCCCTCGCCGGGTGGGTCGGGCCCCCGCAGCCACTCGCTGACCTCGGATCGGCGCTGCGTACCACCGTGCCTTTCCTGGCCCCGGCGTTGCTGGCCGTGGCTCCGGTGGCCGAACCCCTGTGGCGCTTTGGATTCGGGTGGGTGTCGTACGGCAACAGCGACATGGTGTACTATGCCAACTCAGCATGGCGGCTCCTCCACCAGGGTCTCTACGGAGCGCCCGACTGGGCGCAGGTGGCCTTGGGGCGCGACAGCGGCAGTGTTGCCGCGTGGTCCGTGACGGCACGCGGCCATCGCGCCGGCGCCGAGTTGCTGCTGGCCACGCTGTCCGACGTCACCGGCCTGCATCCGGACCAGGCCTACATGCCCCTGATGGTGGCCGGTCATGTCATGCTCATCAGCGCCGCCGGTGCCCTGGTCTACACAGGACCGGCCCGACGCCGGGCGGCGTTGGCAACGGGCGGACTGTGCGCTCTGTCACCGGCGCTGACCTATGGACTGGTGAACCAACTGCTGGCCCAGGTCCTGGGGATGACCTTCCTGACCGCCAGTGCCGTGTTCCTGTTGCCTGCCGGCCAGCTGCTGGACGAGCGCCCGTGGCGTCGCGGTTTGATCGGCGCCTTCCCGGTGGCCGCCATCGTCGTCGTGTACCCGGAGATATCGGTGTTCCTGATCGCCGGCGTGGGTCTGGCGGGTCTGACGCTGCTCCGGTGGCGACGCCGTCAGTGGCGGTCCTGGGGGGCCGGGTTGGGCACCGCCGCGGCGGGGGCCCTGCTGCTGGCCCACCGGGGCGCGCTCGACAGCCTGCTGCAGATGCGCGGCATGGTTACGTCGATGCTGCCAACGGCGGCTGTGGCCCGGGTGGGCGTCGCCGGCAGTGATGTGCCCGGCCCCTTGGCCACGGGCCCGAGCCAGCTGTTTCCGTACCTGTTGATCCCCAACGGTCTGGCCAACCTGTGGGGGAGCCAGGCGTTTGCCCAGCTCCCGGCTGAGCCTTGGAACAGCCTGGCCGTGGGTCTGGCGGCCCTGCTGTCGCTGTTGGCACTGGGAGCTGCATTCTGGCTGGCGCGCCAGGGCGACACCGCCGGGACGCTCCTGGCGGTGTGCGGCATAGCCCTGGTCTGTCTGGTGGCGGTCGGCAATGGTTTCGGCGCCTTCAAGACCAGCATGTACATTCAACCGTTCCTTCTGGGCGGGTTCGTGTGCGGGCTGTCGCGGTTGGCGCAGGGACGCCGTTGGGCGGTCGTCGCCGGCCTGATGCTGGTGGTGGTGCCGGCGATGCCTACCATGGGCCACTACCTGGTGCGCGCGCAGGGCAGCGTGTACGGTAGTTACGCACAGGTGCCGCGCGCCTCCGGCAGTGGCCTGATGGCGGCAGTCCGAAATGCGCTGGCCGAAGTGCCGGCCCAGGCTCGGGTAGCCACCGAGGCCTATGAGCCCAGCCTTGCCGGGTTAGAGGCGCTGTGCCTGGAAGGACGCCGTGTAGTCCCGCTGTCGTGGTCGCCGCGGCCTGCCGGCTGCAGCCCTGGCAGTCTGTGGCCTGACCTCATCGGCGCCGCGGTGTACCCCCATGAACTGGTGCCCGAAGCCCTGCGCGAGTGTCCCCGGTACCTGGCGGCCATGGCACCGTGGGTCCGGCGCGGACGCCTGGTGTTCACCGACGGCGCCGGTCAGTGCCGGCGCTTCCGGGTCGCCGTCCTCGGCGACTCGTTAGCCGCGGCGGATTACCTGTTGGCGACGCCGCGGGCGCTGACAGTCCTCAATCGGCGTGAGCCCGCGGTGGCCAACGGCGCCGACCTGCCGGCGATGCGGCCATGGGGCGAGTTGCGCGACCACCTGGTCGTCCGACGGTATGAGGTCGATGCCGACTCCGGGCAAGCCGAGGGGCCAGAGGCGCCATTCCCCATGAGCCTCGAGCCGGATCCCAGCGGTTTCTACGGCACCATGTGCGGGGTGGGCAGATACCTGGTCCTACAGGTGGTTGGCGCCACCGGGCCCGTGCGGCTGACGCTGACCTGCAGTGCTAGTTTCCAGCGTGGCGCCCGGCGCTGCCTGCCGCCGGCGTTGGTGATTGGCGACCGGAACGCCGCGCTGCCGCTGGTCGGCGCCGGGTCGGCTCGCGTGGTTTCGCCGCCCCTCTTTCCTACCCAGGTCGACGGGATCCCGGTGGTGGTTCTGGACCTGGGGCGCCCGGGGCAATCCGCGCCCGCGTCGGTTACCGGGGCGGCGCGCCTGTACGGCCGGCGGTATACTCTGGACCCGCGGCGCACGGCCCTGCACCTGCGCGAGCTGTCGGTAGTGTCGGCCGAGCGGTACGGGCCGGGCTGCGCGCCGGTGGAGTTAGCGCACATGCCGGCCGATCTGTCCGACTCTCATCTGGAGTACTCCGGGGTGTACGAAGACGGCTGGTTGTCGCCGGAATCCACCTTCGGCCTGCAGGAGCCTGTCAAGGGCGCGCGCCTGCGGGTCGCGTTTATGGTGCCGCAGGTCCGCGCTGACCAAGACTCGGCTGAGGTAGAGGTGCTGGCGGCCGGACGGGTCATCGACCGCCGCCGCCTGGCCTTGGGGGCAAGCGACTACAGCCTGGACTGGCCCGTCGGCCCCAGCCCGCAGAACGTCGGGCTGCGCTTCCTGACGCCCATCGAACTACCAGGAACCGATGGCCGCGAGGTGGGCGCGTACCTCACCTATCTGGGCTTTGGTGCCGATCCGGCTGCTGGCTACCCCGCCGGGCGTCCGGGGGGCGATCTGCGGTGAGGGGGTTGGCGGCTCGCCTGTTCATGGCCTGTCGGACCCTGCTGTACCGCACCCGGTGGCGCAATGCCTGGTTGGTCATGTGGCTAGCCGAACGGGTGGCGGGTCGTGTGGTGGGTACGGGTGTCTCCTCGCCGGTTCAGGTCAGTTTCCGCGGCCTCAACCTGACGGTACCGGCGAACGACGCCGTCTTCGCGGCCTCGCTTGCGGTGGGCACCTACGAGCGGGGCACCCTGGATGCCTTCGCCGCCGAACTCCGCCAGCTGGCCGCTGCCCCGGCCCCTGACGGCCCCCCGGTGGTAGTCGACGTGGGCGCCAACATCGGGGTCTTCACCGTCCTGGCGGCTCAGGCCGGCCAGGGGCAGTGGCGCGTCCATGCCTTTGAACCGAGCGCGGACACGGTCGCGACGCTGCAGGCCAACCTGGCAGCCAACAACTGCCCACCGGCATGGGTGTCCATCCATCAGGCCTGTGTGGGCAATGTCGACGGGCACACGCTTTTCAGTGTGGGCGGGGTCCCGACCGGACGTCGGGCGCTGGGCCGTGGCGAAGGCGGGGGGCGCGCGGTGCGCGCGGTTCGACTGGACACAGCCCTGGCCGGCGAACGGCTGCGCGTGCGCCTGGTCAAGGTCGATACCGAGGGGCACGAGCCGGAGGTACTGGCCGGCGCGCGCGCCGTGCTGGGGGCCGCCCGCGCCACCGTCTTGCTTGAGTACCATCCGCCCAGCCTGGCCCGGGCCGGCGCCGACCCGGCGGCGTTCTTGATATCCCTGCTGCGGAATTACGACGATGTTCGTTACGTCGACGAGGTCACCGGCGCGTGCACGGCCGTCCCGCGGCGCCCGCAGGAATGGCCGGCGCTGCTGCGCGCTGCCGGTGCTAACCTCATCTTGCGCCCGGCCCGCAGTTGAGTCGCCCCGCCTTGCCCGCGGAAGGTACCAGGCAACGGCTGTCTGCCCGCGCCTGCCGACGCCCGGTAGGGCTGGTGTGCGGCCTCCTTCTGGCTGGTGGTGCCGCCTGGTGGTTGTGCCAGCTCTCGGCCATCGGTTTCCTGTCCGACGACCTGGTGCAGCTGCACGATCTGGGTCGCGATGCCGGCACTCCTGTCTGGCAGTGGTTCCACCGTGAGTATTACGGCTTCTACCGCCCTTTGACCGCCCTGGCATGGCGAGCCCAGTACCAGGTCTGGGGTACGGACCCCGCCGGTTACCGGTGGGTCAACGCCTTTCTGCACCTGGCCGCCGCCAGCGGGGTCTACGGCGTCGCCCGCGGCCTGTCCTGGCCCCGGCCCGGCGCCTTCCTGGCCGCGGGGCTGTTTGTGGTCACGCCGGGTTCGGCGGCCGCGGTGCTGTCCATCGCCGGCATGACCGGGCTCCTGGCGGCAACGTTCTACCTGGGTGCGGTGACCTGCAGTCTCCACGCCCAGCGTCTCGGGCGCTGCGGATTGCCCCTGGCGCTGGCGGCTGCCGGCTTGGCGCTGCTGAGCAAAGAAACGGCGCTGTCGCTGCCGGCTGCCGTCGCCGTCGTCCATGGCCTGGGCCGGCGCGGTTCCTGGCGCTCGGCGGGGCTGCGGGCGCTCCCCTTCGCGGGCCTGGTTAGCGTCTACCTTGCGGGCCGTTGGCTCCTGTTCGGGCACTTGGGCCCGACCGGCCTGGCGCAGCGCAGCCTCGACCCTCTGCAATGGCTGGCCAACTTGGCGCTGTACGGCGCCACCACGCTGGTTCCCTGGGGACTGGCGGCGGCCAAGCCGCTGCTGCGCGGCAACGTCGCGGCGCTGGTGGCCCTGGCGGGGGTGGCCCTGGTATCGACCCTGGCCCTGGTGGCCCGGCGTTGGCGCGCTGGCGACCCCATGCCGGCCCTGGCGGCGGCTTGGTTGCTGGTCACCGCGGGGCCGGTGCTGGGGCTGTATTCGCCGTGGAATGCGTACCTGCCCGCGGTGGGCGCCGCGCTGCTGCTGGCTGCGGCGGGGGGCCTTCCCGGGCCGGCCCCGCGCCTGCGCCGCGCCATGGTGGCCGCCTGGCTGGTCCTGGCCACGATCTGGCAGGCCCGTCATGTCGCCGAGTGGGTGGACGCCGGCCGTCTGCGCGAGCGGGTGGTCGCCGCCGCGCTCGTCGAGGGGCAGCGACCGGGGCCTTGGTACTTGGCTGGCGCTCCCAGCGAGGTGGGTGACGTACCGGTCTTCGGGGGCGCCTGGGGGTTTGACGCGGCCATGCGCCTGGCGGCTGCCCACAACCCCCCGCTTGTGCTGCCCGCCGTCCACTACGAACGGGCTTGCGGCCCGACCGAGGCAGTGGTCGATGCTAACGGCGCCATCCTCCTTCGCATTCTGGACCCGGCCGACTTCTACCGATTGGACCTCCTGTCCGTGTACAGCCGGGACCAGCTACCGTCGCCTGGCTTCTCCTGCAACATGGCTGCCGGCACCGTGGTCGTGACGGCGGTGGGCGCCCAACGGCAACCGGTGGGCCTTCGGGTATTCCCGCCGCTGTCGCCCGTGGCGGCGCGCGTGCGGGTGTGGGATGGCGTGCGGTTGGTGCCCGCCGGCCAGGTAGCCGACTGATGGACCGGCGTGACGTGCAGGCCGGGCGTCGGCCGGATGATTTCTGGCACCGGGCGCGGCTGCAACTGGTGGCGCGACTCCTTCGCCAAGAGGCAACCGTCAGTCCGGCGCGCCTGCTGTCGCTCGGGTGCGGCACCGGCACCGAACTGCCCACCCTTGGCGCCTTGGGCCCGGTCGTGGCGGTTGACCACGACCGACAGGCGTTGGCCCTGTTGCCACGCCCGGCCGGCGGGGCGCTCACCGTCGCGGATGCCACGGCGCTGCCCTTTGCCGCGGCCAGCTTCGACATCGCGGTGGCCCTGGATGTCTTGGAGCACGTCGGCGATGACCAGGGCGCCATGGACCAGGTGCTGCGGGTGCTGCGACCGGGTGGGTTGCTGCTGGTCACCGTCCCGGCGCACCCTGGGTTGTTCGGCCCGCATGACCGGGCCTTGGGCCACTGCCGGCGGTACGACCGGCGGGCCCTGCGGCGCCTGCTGACAGGGGCCACGGATGTCCGGATCCGCGGTTGGAACAGCCTCCTGCTACCCGCCATCGCCCTGCGGCGCTACTGGCAGCGCGGTGCGGCAGCCCGAGTCGAGGCGGCCGAATATCCGCGCTGGCTGGACCGCGCGCTGGGCGCCGTCCTGGACCTGGAGAACCATCTGGTGACGCGGGGTTGGGGGCCACCCGCAGGGCTGAGCTGGGTAGCCTGGGGGCGCCGACGATGACGAACCTGGGCGGCCCATGCGGGCCGGCAGCGGCCGGGTTGGAGCTGGCCGTAGTGATTCCGGCGTACAACGAGGGAAGTCGTATCGGGCCGACGCTGCGCCGTGCCCTGGCCTTCCTAGCGGCGCAGTCGCTGGCGGCTGAGGTGGTCGTCGTCGATGACGGGAGCCTGGACGACACGGCCGCGGTCGTGGGCCGGCACCAGGGCGGACCCGTCCCGGTACGGCTAATCAGCTACCGACCCAATCGCGGCAAGGGCCATGCCATCCGGACGGGAACCATGGCCGCCTCAGCGCGTCTGGTCCTGCACTTGGATGCCGACTACTCCGTTGGTTTGGACGAGCTGCCGAAGCTGTACCGCGCGGTGGCGGACGGGGCTGACATTGCCATCGGTTCGCGGGCCGTCCGAGGCGCCTGCCTTTTGCAGCGCCAGATGCGCTGGCGCGAGTGGGCCGGACGGGGTTTCGGCTGGTTGCAGCGCGCCGTCCTGGGGCTGCCCTATCACGACACCCAGTGCGGGTTCAAGCTGTTCACTGCCGACGCGGCGGCCAGGTTGTTTCCCCAGCAGCGTCTCGACGGTGTCGTGTACGACGGCGAGATTCTGTACCTGGCGCGCCGGGCCCGCCTGCGCGTCGCCGAGGTGCCCATCGTGTGGCGGCACGATCCGGATTCGCGCCTGCGTTACGGCTGGGCAGCCGCGGTGGCCGTCTGGCGCGACCTGTGGCGCGTCCGGCGGCTGCATCGGCACGACCCCGAACCGGCCGCCCGGCGGTCACCGGCGATTTGAGGCGAACCGGGCAAGGTTGCCGTCGGCGCCCGGCGCGCGATCTCGGCGTGCCGCGGCGGTGTCGTTGCCGCCGCCAGGTGCCGGAGCACTGCCGGTCCACCCGGCCGGTTCGCGCCCGACCGCGCCCAGGTGCTCGTATGCCTTCTGAGGCCCGATCTGTTGGCGCGGTCCGCGCCCGCCCCGAAGGCAACCACCGCGGCTACCGTACCTGTCCACCATGACTCAGGACACTGCCGTGACCGAGTTATCGTGCCGCAATTTCGCCGTGTTGGGCGTTGCCGGGTACATTGCCCCGCGCCACCTCCGTGCCATTCGCGACACGGGCCAGCGATTGGTAGCCGCGGCGGATCCGCGTGATTCGGTCGGCATGCTCGACCAGTTTGGCTACGACGTGCGCTTCTTCACCGAGATCGAGCGGTTCGACCGGCACTTGGAGAAACTGCGGCGCGGCCCGGCGGCGGGGAAGGTGCACATGGTCAGCATCTGTTCCCCCAACTACCTCCACGACGCCCACTGCCGTCTGGCCCTGCGCGCCGGGGCCGATGCCTTGTGCGAGAAGCCCCTGGTGATCAACCCCTGGAATCTGGATGCCCTGGCCGAACTGGAACAGGAGACCGGCCGCCGGGTGTACACGGTTCTGCAGTTGCGGCTCCATCCCGCGCTCCAGGAGCTACGCCGTCGGCTGGTCCACGAGCCGACCGAACGGCAGCACGAGGTCGAGATGACCTATGTCACTGCCCGAGGCGCCTGGTACCACGTGTCGTGGAAGGGCCAGGATGAGAAGTCCGGCGGCGTGGTGACCAATATCGGCATTCACCTCTTCGATCTGCTGCTGTGGTTGTTCGGCCCTGCCGGAACCGTGGTGGTGCACCACGCCGACCCGCAGCGCGTTGCCGGTTTCCTTGAGTTGCAGCGGGCTCGCGTGCGGTTCTACCTGTCGGTATGCCCGGATGATGTCCCCCGGCTGAACACGGATCAGCACCGCAGCAGCTACCGGTCCATCTGCGTTGACGGGCAGACGATCGAGTTCACCGAGGGCTTCACTGAACTGCACACCCGCGTGTACGAGGAGACGTTGGCCGGCCGTGGTTTCGGTATCGCGGAGGCCCGGCCCTCGGTTGCCCTGACCCACCGGATCCGCACCGCGCGACCGGCACCGCCGGACGACCAGGCTCACCCGTTCCTGCTTTCGCGTCGGCTGACCGGCGCGGGCTCGTGAGCATGGGTACTGCCCCTGGGTGTCGGCCGCCGCAGCCGCCGGTCGTGTGTTTCTCAACGGTCGACTGGCACTACCTCTGGCACCGCCCGCAGGCAGTCATGAGCCGGTTGGCGGCCGATGGCTTCTCGGTGCTCTTCGTCGAGACTATCGGCGTGCGCTCACCGCGTTGGCAGGACTGGCGCCGCGTCACCGGCCGACTGCGGCAGGCTCTGAGGCCCGCGGGCCAGGTACCGCGCGCGACCGGTAGCCCGGCGCTGGCGGTGCCTTCCGGCATCACGGTCTACTCACCGTTGGTCCTGCCCTTCCTCGACTCGCCCGTGGCCTGCCGCGTCAACGCCGCGCTGCTGACCGCGGCGCTGCGGCGGCGCCTGGCTCGCCTGGCCCCCGGTGTGGCCCCGGTGGTCTGGGTCTATCTGCCCACCTGGACCGTGCTGCAATGTGTCCGCCGCCTCCGTCACCGGGCTCTGGTGTTGGAGGCGATTGACGCCCTGGCCAGCAACCCGGCCGGAGTATCGCGGGGCTTCGTTGCCGCCGAGCAGGAGTTGGTCCGCCGCGCTGGTCTGGTGCTGGCGACATCGGAGGCCCTCCTTGCGGAGAGGGCACCGCTCAACCCCAATACCCACTGGGTGCCGGCCGGGGTCGACGCACCCTTCTTCCTCCCGACGGCCGCCGCCGCTGAGGTTGCCGCCATCAGGCCGCCCCGATTCGGTTTCTTCGGCGCCCTGGACCACCGCGTTGACACCAAACTGCTGGCGGCTCTGGCGACGGCCCGGCCTGAATGGTCGTGGGTGCTGATCGGGCCGCAGCGGGTTGAGCTGCAGCCGCTGCTGGCCCACCGCAACGTGCACTGGCTGGGGCAACGCGCCCATGCCGAGTTACCGTCGCTCCTGGCGGGCGTCGATGTCAGTGTGCTGCCGTATGTCGAAGATGACTTCACGCGCTACGTGTTCCCGGCCAAGATCTTCGAGTGTCTGGCGCTGGGCAGACCCGTGGTGGCCACTGCCCTGCCAGCGCTGGCGCGTCTGGTGCCTCATGTACGCCTGGCCCGGGGCCAGGCGGAGTTCGCGGCGGCCCTGGAAGCGGGCCTGCATGACACGGACCCGGTGGCGCGTGCGGCTCGTGTGGCGGTCGCCAGAGCCAATGGATGGGACCTGCGCTACGGCCAGATCCGCGCGCATCTTGACCGCCTGCTCGGGCCACCGTGACCGCTTCTGACCGAGGTGGGTCGCGCGCGCCGGCCTCACCCGGCGCCCGGGGGGAGGGCCGCGCTATACCTGGCGCCCCCTCGCACCGGTTGGCTCTGTGGTTGGGGCTGGCGGTCAGTGCTGCCGCGCTGGTGCTGGCCTGTCGGCAGGTTGACGCCCTCGGCCTGGGGCAGGCCCTGGCGACGGCCGACCCCTGGTGGGTGCTGGCTGCCGTGGCCGGCCACCTGGTGGCCGTCGGCGTCATGGCCGTGCGCTGGCGGCTGCTGTTCCCGACGCGCCCGGGGGCGGCGCCGTTGGTTCGTGCCCTGTTCGTCGCCCACCTGGCCAACGCGGTGTTGCCGATTCGCTTCGGCGGCATGTTGGCCCGTGCCTGCCTGGTGGGGCGTCTGCCGCAGCAGAACCAGGCCGGTGTGTTGGCGACCATCGTCGTCGAGAAGTTCCTCGAGACGCTGGCCCTGGTGCTGTTGGCCGCCTGGTTAGTCCCATGGTTGGCCCCCCGATGGTCGGTCTGGCCTTCGCTGCTGGGCGCCGCCGGAGCGTTGCTGGCTGGTGGCCCCTTGCTGGTGCTGGCCGCCCGGCGGCATCAGGCCGCCACGGCGTTCCTGCACCGGTTCAGCCAGCAGCACCCGCGCTGGCTGCCGCCGCGCCTGCAGGAGCCGTTGGCGGCCGGGCTGGCAGGCCTGGCCCGGGCCGGCCGGATGCGCCCGTTGGTGGCCGTGTGGGCCTTGACCTGGACCAACACGGCTCTGGGCGTGGTGGTGAACGCCGCGCTCATGGCCGCCCTGCGCCTGCCCGTGTCGCTGCCGGCCGCGGCGCTGCTGCTGGTCGCACTGCAGGTGGGCAACCGGTTGGTGCCCATCACGCCGTTGGGCGGGGTAGGGGTGTTCCAGCTGATCTGCACCGAGACCCTGGCCATCTTCGGCGTCGCGCGCGAACTCGGTTTGAGCTACGGGGTACTCCTCCAGGGGGCTCTGCTCCTGCCCGGTGCCCTGTGGGGAGCCTGGGCCCTATGGCGCGAGCACGACGGCCTGGCGAGTTGGCGCAGTTGGCTGTGGCCAGCCGCGCCCGGTCCGAGGGTCCAGCCTCCGGGCGACGCGACCGCCGGCCGTGATGCTGCCGGGCCGGGCAGGGATGGCGGGCGTGTGCCGGCGGCCCCGGCGATCGTTCGGCAGGACCCAGGCCGTCGACCAGGCGAGGCGGCCATGCCCTCGCTCAGCGTCGTCGTGGTGCACTACGGCACGCCCGACCTGTTACGGCAGTGTCTCGAGCGCCTGCATGCCTCGCCCTCGAGGCAGCTGCGCGAGATCTGGGTCGTCGACAACCCTGGTGGCGGCCCAGGCGTGGGCTCGCTGCAACCCGACTTCCCTGGCGTCAGGTGGTGGCTCAACACCCGCAACGTGGGCTTCGCCGCGGCCTGCAACCAGGCGCTGTCTCGAGCGACCGGCGATGGCTGCCTGATCCTGAACCCTGACACCCTCATCGACGGCCCGGCCATCGACCTGCTGCTCACGGTCCTGGGCCGGCAGCCGGACGTCGGTGCCGTAGCCCCGCGCCTTCTGTACCCGGATGGCCGCCTGCAGTTGTCGTGCCGTCGGGTGCCCACGCTAGCCGCAGTCCTCTTGCGCGGCCTCCGCCTGGAGCTATTGGGTCGGCCCCAGCTGGACTGGTATCTCATGCGCGACTTCGACCATGCCTCGGCTCGTCAGGTCGACTGGGCCCTGGGCGGCTGCCTGCTGCTGCGCCGGGCCGCCGTGGATGGAGTGGGCGGCTTCGACGAGGGCTTCTTCCTATACTACGAGGACACCGACCTGTGTCTGCGGCTGGCGGCGGCCCAGTGGCGGGTGCGGTACGAGCCAGCCGCAGTGGCCCTGCATCTGCACCGCCGCCAGAGCGCGGCCTTTCCTCCGGGGCGGACCACCTGGGTCCACCTGCGCAGCCTCTTGCGGCTGCACCGGAAGCACCACCTGCAGTGGGGCCCGGCTCGCGACCAGCACTCGTCTTGAGGGGGGGCGCCGCCCCTCGCGGTGCGGGCGGCCGGTCGCCTCAGCGGCGTGACCACCGACCCGGCGTCTGCGCGTGTTCCCGCCCCTGCCGCCGCCGGCGTCTGACGGTTGACCCGGGAGGGGCACCGGGCGCCCCGCCACGCGATGGGGTCGCGGTTTGACACCCCAGCTAGCGTCGCTATTTTATCCAACAAGAGCGCGAACGGCTGGTGAACGGCGCCGGCAGCCCCTGGATTCGGCGATTGAGGCCCTCGGTAACCCTGTTGGGCACAAAGGCGCCGATCGTTCCCCTTGCGCGAGGCTCCGTGCCGCACCTCTCGGCTGACCCGGCAGAAGCGTCGTCGTGTCCCTTGGGTGCGACGGCGACCGCCAAGTGCGTCTTTGCCACGGCGGTACCGCGGCGAGGGATGGGTGGGCGTCGCGGATTGGCGGTTCGCTGGCTGTTGCTGTTTGCTGCTGCGCTGCCGTGGGATCGCGCTGTCGCCGCCTCAACGGTCAGCCTGTCGGTCATCGGCGCTCAGGCTCAACCAGGGGGCCAGGTGGTCTTGCCCCTGGTGTTGGCCGGCGACGCACAGCCGGGTATCGTCGCCCTGAGCATCCGGCTTCGGTACGCCTCTGGATGGCTTTCCTTCGTCGGTTTCCGGGAGGGCGACCTGATCATCCGAAGCGGCCTGATGGGGGCTTACAACGCGGTCACCGAGGGTGATTCGCAGCTGGTCGCGCTTAGCTTGGCTGGCGCCGCGCCACTGGCCGGTGCCGGCGAGTTGGGTGACCTGATCTTCCAGGTGTCTCCTGACGCACCTCCCGGAGCTGCGGTCCGTTTGGGTTTCGCCTCGGGCACCCAAGCCAACCGGGGTCTGCCGGGACTGGCAATGCACGCGGGCCTGGTGGGCCTGCGCCGCGTGCCCCGGTCTGGAGATTTCGACGGCGACCGGCGGGTGTCAATGGCCGATTTCTTCGCCTTTGCAGACTTCTTCGGCACTCAGGTGGGCGGGCGCGACTACCTGTTTGATTGCGACCTGGACGCGGATGGCGTGGTCGGCTTCGAGGATTTTTTCCTGTTCGCTGACCTGTTCGGCACCGTATATTAGGTCCGGTAGCTGCAAGTTTTGTGGCTGTTGTGTGCCGGCCGTCACAGCGGAGACGGCTAGTTTTGCTATTTTCGTCGTTACAGGGACTTCCCTGCGGGCCCTCTGGCGTCCGAAGGGCATAAGTTTATCGTTTGCGGAGCCGGGCGGCGGCAGCCGGGTTTGGCACCTGAGGCCCCGGCGAATCGACCACGGAGCATATCCGGAGGATCACCATGCATCGTCCTTGGCATATAGCGGCATTGGGCATCTGCCTCCTCCTGGCACAGCCGGTGCTCGGCCTGCAGGTGTCGGGCTGGTGGGCCGTTCGCCCGGTGGCCGGCACGGGCACGGCCGGCTCTGGCGGCGACGGCAGCAGCGCCGTGTTGGCGCAGTTGTCCAACCCCAGCGGCATCGCCGTGGCGGCCGACGGCACCGTATACATCTCTGATACCGGCAACAACCGAATACGCAAGGTCGGTACCGACGGGCTCATCAATACCCTCTCGATCACCGCCGATACGGCGCTGAGCGAGCCGCGGGGGCTGGCTCTCAGCCGTGATGGCATCTACCTCTACGTCGCCGATGCCGGCAATAACAAGGTCAGGCGAATCACACTGTCCAACAATGCATTAGCCACTATTGCGGGCACCGGAACTGCGGGTACCTCGGGCGATGGGAGCAGTGCCACGGCAGCCCAGCTCACCCGACCCTGGGCCGTGGCCACCGATTCGAATGGCCGTGTCTACATCGCAGATTCGACCAGCTCCCGCATCCGGTTTGTGAACCTCGCCGGCATCATTAACGCGCTGGCTGGCACCGGGGTTCAGGGGTATTCCGGTGACAGCGGCCCTGCCTCGCAGGCGCGGTTGAACCGGCCGGTGGGGTTGGCGGTGAAGCCGGGTTACAGCTTGCCCAAAGTCTTCGTCGCCGATGGCGGCAACTACCGCGTTCGCTTCGTCGATGATCTCAATATCTTCCTGTCCGCGGGCGGCGACACCACCGGTGCGCTGCACGGGGACACGGGGCCGGCAACCCAGGCCGGCCTCGGCCGCCCGACCGGCGTTGGCTGCGACGCCAACGGTAACGTGTACATCTCTGACAGCGGCAGTGGCCGCATCCGTCGTGTCAATGGCGCCTCGGGGGTCATCACCACCTTTGCCGGTGGCGGGACCATCTCGGCGGCCACGTCCCCGGGCATCGCGGCGCTCAATGCGCAATTGAACTCGCTGGGTGCCCTTGCTGTTCGCGACAGCACGGTCTACTTCTGCGAGCCGGGCAACAACCGGGTGAGCAAAGTATACCTGCGCTACACGCCCGTTCGGCAGCCGTCGGTCGTCGACTTCAGTGGCAACGCCACGGTCGATGCCGCCGACCTCGATACGCTGCGGGCCCACTACGGGCAGCGCGCCATGGCCGAGACCGATCCGGGCCGGAAATACGACCTCAACGGCGATGGGGTCGTCAACTACGCTGACTACGTCCTGTTCTTCGACAATCTTGGGTTGGCCGCGGCCAATGCGAAGCTGGCTTCGGCCATCGGGGGCACCCCCGGTCTCAACGCCCACGCCGTACTGTCCATGACGCCCTCTGTCAGTGTCGATTCGGTGGCCGGTAATGTCAGCATTCCCATCGGCTTCGCCGCTAAAGACCTGGTCGGGGTGCGACAGTTCACGGTGGCCTTGGAGTATTACCCAGTCGATGCCCTCGACTCCGCTAGTGTGGTGTTTACTGGCTGGGCTGGCTCGACTGTCATGGGCACCCGGCACGTGCCGGCCAAGGGCATGATCGTGGTAGGGGCCGGCGTGGGCCCGACCAGCGCCGACACCCTGCAGGGATACCAGGCCTTGGGGACGCTCACAGTACGGACCAGTGCTTCGTGGACGACGGCCAAAGAGATCACCATCCGCGTGGTCGCCCTTACCATCGGCAAGTCGGCGGAGCAGACAGCCGTGTTCAGCGAAGCTGGGCTGGGGCTCAACGTGCGCGTGAACCCGCTTCTGCGCACCGTGTACCCGCGGCGCCGCAACGTGTTCCCGAGTGAGCCCTACATTGTCAGCGTCAGAGTCAGCCCCTCGAAGGCACAGGCGCTGAGTTACACTGCCAACATCCGGCCTGACACGGCCATCGGCCGTGTGGACACTGTCGCCCTGCGCGACAACGGCTCCGGTGCCGATCGCGTGGCCAGTGACGGTGTGTATTCTGGATCATGGGCACCGCCCGACCCGGCCCTGGTGGACAGCGCCCTGGTGGCGCGTTACATGGTGGACCTCTGGCCCAACGACCCTGATGGCGTCGTCCGCCCCACCACGGGCGCCCTGAGTTTCCTGGTCTCGCACACGCTGGTCCAGTTCCCGGACTCCATGCTGGTCCTGCCCGATTCCATGGGCCATGTGCGCCTTCCCATCCTCATCGAGGACGATGGTCAGGGGTACGACAGCGCCAGGCGATTCGCTTCGTTGGCCTTCGAAGCCGCCGTTGGTGGCGGTTTGGGGCCCGCAAACCTGCGGTCCGATACCATCGGGACCGCTGTGGGCGCACAGAG
>CAITNQ010000507.1 GCA_903893785.1 uncultured Gemmatimonadota bacterium | reverse complement strand
CCCCGACGGTGCTGTCCTGGTAGGCTGCGATGTAGGCGGCGGTCGCACGCGCTGGGCCAGACGAGACACCGTTGAAGTTGACCTGCCCCAGCGCGTCGCCGCTGGCCGTGGCCGCCAGTGTGTTGATGGTCGCGTTGGCAGACTTCTGCAGGATCAGCCCGGAGCATTGGGCTGCCGTGGTAGACCACGTAGACAGGTAAGCTGACAGTGCCGCGGCACTCTCAGACACCTCCAAGCGCGCCAGTGGGTTGGCGTTGTTCACCCCCACGTAACCGGCGTTTGTGATCCGCATCCGCTCGGTAGCCGCAGCGGCATTCGTGCCCGTGCCGAAGATCAGTCGTCCCGGAACGTAGGTAGCACCGACCGCAGCGTCCTGCTCGCCGTCAATGTAGGCCGCCGTCGCCTTGGCCGGGGCCGACGACACCCCGGCAAACGCTAGCCGGCCGAGGGAATCGCCGCTGGCCGTGGCCGCGTTCGTATTGATGGTGGCGCTGGCCGACTTGGTCAGGTTCAGCACCGACCGATGCCCGGCGGTTGCCGAGAAGGTGGACAGGTAGGAGGAGTTGTTGTTGCTGCTTTCGGAAGCCTCAAGTCGTCCCGTCGGGGCCGTGTTGTTGATGCCGACACAGCCGGTGCTGGTGATCCGCAGGCGCTCCAGCGCCGATGTAGATCCGTCGGGCGTGGTGGTCATGGTCAACGCCCCAGGCATGTCGTTGGCCCCAGGCGTCCCGTCAATGATGGCGGTAATCGAGGCAACGGTCTGGAACGCCGCCCCGTCCCAGCCGTTGAACAGCACCATTCCGACCGAATCGCTCGCCTGTAGGATCGCAGGCGAGGCCGCGGACCCACGCGCGCGCCGGATGAGCAGGCCGCCCGACCATGCCGAGGGCCGGTACACGTCCACGCCGAAATACCCGATTCCCGCGTCGCCGGAATCATCACCCACGGCGTGTACCACGCGCAGCGGAACCGCTATGCCGACGCCCACCTTGCCAGACGCGTCCACCTGCACGGCCGGGTTCGGCGTCCCGTCGCTGGCCGACAACTCGCTGTGGCGGTGCAGCGTGTCCGCCATGCTGTCGTCGCGCAGCGAGTTGAGGTTGGCCATCGTGCCGGTGAAAGCCACCGATCCCAGTTGCCAGTTGGCAGCCGTGGCGATGTTGACGATGCCGTTGGCCACCAGCGAGGCGTCGTTGATGGTGATGGTGTCCGGCGTCGCGTCGGCGAACGTGAACCGCGCGGCGGCCGCCCCCAGGCCGATCCAGTAACCGTTGGAGAGTTGCTCGCCCACGGTCGTCCAGCGCACCTCCTCGGCCCCGCCGAGGTTTAGCGCGATGGTGTCGTCGGCGGCCTCGTAGAGCTTGCTGTCGCCGTCGGCGTCGAGGATTAGGTTCGTGCCATTGAGATCCAGCCCGCCGATGGGCAGCAGGACGCCGTCGCAGGCGACGGTGTTGGTGATCGTGTTCAGGGCCGCATAGAGGTGGTCCGCGTTTGCGCGCGCCACATTGAGGTAGTCTACGCTGGTCGGGTCGCCCGCGACCCAGCGCGTGCCGGGGCCAGTGTACGTGTAGGTGTTCGGCACTCGTCAGCCTCCGTTTCTCAGTAGACGCCGCGCGAGGGGCCGACGTAGGACAGGGTCGATTCGCTTTGCAGGTCCGAAACGCGGCCATTGCCGTAGGACGCCCAGCCGCCGTAGAACCGCTGCGCCACCGTGGCGCTGGCCCACGAGGGCGTGCCATTGGCCACCACGCGCCCCACCAGCCGCGTCTGCGCCGGCATCATCTCCGCCTCGACCCGGATAGTGGGCGAGTCCGGCGTTGGCGGGCGCAGGCCCGTGCAGATCCACTTCACCGGGGCTGCCTTGACGGCGTCGCCCAGCGAGTGCGCCAGCGCCCGCGTGCCCAACTGCGCGCGGGTCACGTTGATGCGGTTGTTGACGGCGTCCAGGCTGGTCACCTTGACGGCCTCGGGCTCGCCACCGGCTGACGACTGCACCCACAGGTAGTCGTTGACGTTGCACAGGGCAACCCCGCCCACCGCCAAGTCCCAGGCCGTCTCGCTGGTGTCGATGTCCTCGGCGATGGTCGTCAGGCTGACCGCCCGGCGGTGGGCAAACAGCCCAGGGTGGTCGAACAGGAATGCGTCCCCTTCCTCCAGGCGTATGCCACGGTGGAACAGGGGGAAGCTGATCCGGTCGCGCGGCACGGCGGCCCAGTCGAGCCAGTAGTCGCGCATGAGGTCGGCCGTGGCGTCGTCGTAGACGAAGTCGGTCTTGTAGCCCCCGTCCTCGCGGATGGTCGCCTGTCGGGCCCCGCCGAGCGCGTTGACGGTTTTGAACGCCAGCTGCGACAAGAGCGCGTCGCCGTGGATGGACGGCCCCAGCCAGTAGGTGCGCGCCGACAGGGTGGCCACGCCCAGACCCGTCAGCGGCTCCAGCTCCAGCGTGGTTTCGTTCACCACCGCCACCACCTCGTAGGTCTGGTCGCCCTGGACGTAGACGCGTTCGCCCGGGGTGACCGGGTCGCCGTCAATGTCCACCGCCCGCGCGGCCACCCCGTTGGTGACGAAGGTCGCGGACGTGTCGATCAGATACGAGGTCCCGGCCCAAGTGCTGCATGTCCCGGTCAGGCGGTACATACCCGACGCCACCGAGGCTTTGAGGTGTTCGCCCGTCGCCGGGTGCTTGTAGTAGCGGATGGCGATCTCGTTGTAGATCTGCGAGGCGTCCGCGGGGCGCACTTCCAGATCCCACTGGTAGGGCGGCGCCAACGCCGACCCGGCTACGGGGCAGTCGTAGTCGCCTACAAACAGGTGCTGTGGCGCCCGGGTCTTGTCCCTCGCGATGATGCGCCAGTGGCCGCCCCTCTTGAT
>CAITNQ010000506.1 GCA_903893785.1 uncultured Gemmatimonadota bacterium | reverse complement strand
GGGCCCCGCCGGCCGGTAGTCAGCGCTGTCTGGGCAGACGCCCGAACCAGCTCCAAATATCCACGGATGTGGACCTGACCGCGAGCGAGGTTGATATGGTAAGGCGATGGTGGACGATCCGGCCCGGTGCTCTGGCGGTCCCAGGCTCCCCGCGACTGTCCCCCCCATCATGCGGCCCCTGCGGTCGGTTCGGCGCGGTCTGGGCCCTCGCCGTCGTCCTGTGGAGTGCGTCAACGGCCTCGGTTCAGGCTCAACTGGCCTGGGTGGACAGCCTGGTGGCCCAGGAGGCGGGCGGCCGCCCGGTGACCCTCAGCTTCGGCCGGCACGCGCAGGCCACTGTGGGCCTTGACTATGCGTTAGGAGAGGTGGAGCAACCCCCCTTGCCGCCGTCCGGCAGCTTCGATATCCGCTTTACCGGCCGCGACTTGGGCAACGGCGTGCTGGTCGACCTGCGGCCGGCTGGGGTGGCCACTCCGGACACCCTGCGGCTGTCGTACCAGCTGGCTGAAGATCACCCCCTGACCCTGACGTGGTCCGCCCGGCGTCTGGGTGCAGTGGTCACCCAAGCCTGGCTGGTAGACCCTTTCGGCGGCGCTGCCGGGGTCAACGTGGACATGCTCAAACAGGATCAGGCAGAGATACCGCCGGGGGCGCTCAGCTCGCTCCGGCTGATTCTCATCACGCGCACCGGCGACCATCCCGGACCCGTACTGAGCGAGCCGGGTTCCTGGGGATGGCTGAAGGAGAGCCTGCAGGACTTGCTGGACGGCTGACGCCGACCGCCTCTCTGCTGGCGGGCGCTACTGCGGGCGCTGCCCCCGCGCTCTGACGCCGCCAACGCCGCCAGACGGCATCGCGCCGTGTCCAGCCCCTCGACCCCGCCGAAGATCCGTGGGCGCACCGTTGGCGGGTCCCGCGCGCGCTCGATAGACCCGGTGTCAGACCCGGCGTCGTCGCCGGTCGCTTGAGGCACGCCCCTTGGGCTCTCGGCCGTGGTTTCCCCCGTGCCCAGACCGCCCCGCCGCGCTCGGGCTCACAGGACGCAGGCGCCATCTCCCGAAGCACACACCAATACCGGCGCCGCGGCCGCCAAGTCCGGGTGCAGACGCGCGTAGTGGGACTCCACGCGGGCCGCCCCCGCCGCCGCCGCATCGGCCTCGACCAGCGCCACGCAGCAGCCACGGAAACCGGCGCCGCTGAACCGCGCGCCGTACACGCCAGGGGTCGCCACCAGCAGCCGGAACAGGTCGATCAGCGGCGCGCAGCCGCACTCGTAGTTGGACACCGAACTCTCGCCCGATGCCGTCACCAGGCGCCCAAAGGTGGCCAGGTCACCGGCCTGCCACGCCTGTACCCCCTGCTCGACGCGCGCCACCTCACCGAAGAAATGCGCTGCCCGTCGCGCCGGTGGGCCCACCAGAAGACGGCCGTGGGCCGCGTATTCCGCCGCCGTGAGCCGCCCCAGCCGCGGATCGCTGGCCGGCCGGCCCACCGCGTCAAGCAGCACCCTGGCTGCGGCCTGGCACTCATCGACACGGCGGTTGTAGTCCGTGCTGACCAGGGCCTGGCGCAGGCCCGAGAAGGCGATCAGGATGCGGTAGGGCGCCAACCCCGGGCCTGGGGCCACCCGCCGATGCTGCCGTGTGGCGCAGTCCAGGTGCAGGAGTTGGTCTTGGCGCGACAACAGGATGGCGGCCTGGTCCAAGATGCCATTACGCAGGCCGAGGTACCCATTCTCGATCGCCTGGTCCAGATCAATGTTGTCTTCACAGCTTACATCAAGACTGTTAACATGCTCCAGAGCAAGAAGATACGCCACTCCAACAGCCGCTGAGGAGCTCAGCCCGCCTTCGGCCAGGCGGCCGCGGGTCACCCCCACCAGTCCCCGGTGGAGCACATAGCGCGACTGCAGTGCCAGGGCGGCGCCGCGGGCGAAGTTGCCCCAATCGCCCTGGCTGCGGGCGGGTACATCGGCCAGGTCAAAGGCCACCTCGCCCGGGAAATCGGCACTGGCCAGACGCACCCGAGCGGCGTTCGTGGGGGCGTATGCCAACACCACTCCCTGGTCCAGCGCCATGGCGGTCACTTGGCCCAACTGATGGTCCACATGGGCGCCCAACGGGCACACGCGGTATGGGCTACGGACGACGCGCACCTGGGAGGGGTCGGCACCGAAGCGCTCAACTACCTGGTTCCGCAACTCCTCAACACAATCTATTTCATTGTCGTGCAATGTCATGACAGATACCCTGAAGTCTCCTTGGCAGGTGCTCGCGGCAGGCGCTGGACAACGCGGAACCCGGGCCCTTGTTCAGGGGGTCAGGTCCAGGCTGAGCGCGTACACCTGCTCGTCCCGGCCATGGGCCTGGCCCGTCGCCCCGTTGCGCGCCCAGCGGTACTGCGCCGAGACGCCGCACAGCGACGTCAGTTGCCGCGACACCTTGCCGGAAATGAGGACCTGATCATAGTCGTCGGCCACGGCCCCGACCACGCCGGACGGCAGGTCATCTTCGTACTGCCGCGCTTGGGCCGTGACCAGCGCCTGGCCGTCCACGTGGCCGCCCAGCGTCCCGGTCAACAACACCTGGCCGCGGTGCCCGTGAAAGCTGTACCCCAGGCTGTTCGAATGATTGGCGAGGTAGCCATAGCTGGCCTCGCACAGCCACCGGCCCTGGAGCTGCAGGTTGGCTTCCGCCTCCCGGCGCTGGTCGCGCTGGCGGCGATCGGTCTCGAACGCGTGGCCAGGGAGGGTCGAGTCTGCGGCCAAGGCCAGGCAGGCACAGCGTATCCATCGCTGCCGGAAGCCGATACCAGCAGCGACCTGAGGTCCGGCGTGGGCCTGCAGCTCGAGCGAAACCTGGCGGACGCTGGCGTCGGTCAGACCGTCGCCCCGCTCCTCCTCGCGGCCCTGCAGCCAACCCACCGAGGCACCGATCCGGTCCGTGGCCTGGCCCAGCAAGCCCAGGCGAAGAGCGCCCCGCAGGTAGCTGTCGTCGGCGGCCAGGCGGTGCACACTGCGCAGCTTCAGTTCCGTGCCGGCGGTGGCCACCAGGCGCTGCCCCAGGCGCCAAGCCGCGCCGCAGTCCAGGGCGCTGGCCAGCACCCCGCCCGGGGTGGGCATGTCGGTGTCAGCTTCCCAGAAGCGCTTCAGCCCCCACTCGTGACGCAGGCGCACCTCGCCCCAGTCACCGCCGGCAAGCACCGCGGCCTGGCGCAGGTACAAACGCGACACCCAGGCGCCGTTGGGCACCCGGGCACTGTCCGACGGAATCGTGGCCGTGAAGGGGTCGGTGTCGTATTCCAGCCCCAGACTGGCCCGCGTGGTCTGGGCCCCAACCGGAAGCACCGCGCAGGTCAGGATCACCAGCAGGTGCAGCCCGGCCGGGCGGCCGGTCATTCGCGGCCGTCCAGCAGCCGGTCCAGCGAGACCCGGAAGGTCGCGGCGCGCTCGGCCACAATGGCTTGCAGCTCGTTGATCTCTTGGATGCGCGCCTTAAGGCGACGGATCTGCAGCGCTCCGTCGTCGCCGCCCACATGGTCCAGCGCGCCGCCGCGCAGGTCGCGCGCCTCGGCGCCCCGCACAGTGATCAGGGAGGCCGGCGTCATGCCCGCGCCACCCGATGAGCCAATGAAGGCGCCGCCGCGGTCACCGGGAGTATCTTTGATGTTCTCGCCCCCGACCGCGTCGCCGGCCGTCGCCGCCGTGCGGTTCAGGGCCCGTCCCCGCGGCAGATGCTCGTCGAACAGGGCCAGCTCATCGGTAAACAGGCGCGCCCGGGTCCGCAGGCGGGCTTCGGACTCGAGCTGCTTGAGCTGCTGCGCGGTCTGGATGGCCTCGGCGCGCAACCGGGCCGAGATCCCCTGCATCAGCTCCATCTTCTGGCGGATCTCCTCTGGCCCGTCCGTGGGATTGACGACCATCTCGGCCCCGAAGTGCAGGTCGGCCTCGGCCGGTCGCGCCCCCAGCGCCTCGCGCTCGTCCTGGTACACCACCAGCTGCGCCAGCAGGCCGGGATCGCGCTCGCGCGACAGCTTCTGGATGAGCACGCCAATCTCCCAGTCGTAGGCCAGCCGCAACTGCTCGCGAACGCTGTCCTGGCGCGCCTGCAGGGCCGCGGCCCGGCGCTCTATGTCGACCAGTCGCTGCACCAGCCCCATGGAGGCGCGCAGCGATTCCTGCAGCTCGGGGGCGTCCTCGAAGCGGCGACCTTTCAGGCTGTCGATGCGCGCCGACAGGCGTTCAGCCTGGGCCCGCACCTGCTGCCGTTGGCCACCGATGGTGTCCAGCTGCCCGGCCACTCGATCGGCCTGCTGCCGGAGCACGCCAATCTGCTGCACGTCAGCCCAGGCCGTGGCGGCCATCAGGGCCAGTCCCAGCAAGCAAACCCCTGCAGACCGCAGCATGTTCATTTCACTCCAGTCCGTGGCGGGTTGGTCGGCGACTTGTCGAGTCGGTCCAGCCCGTGCTTGTCGAGTTTATAGTACAAGGCGCTGGTCTTGATGCCAAGGATCTCAGCCGCCCGGGTTTTCACCTGCCCGGCCTGCTCCATGGCGGCAACTATAAGACGCCGCTCCAGCTCGTCGAGTTGCTCGTCCAGCGAACGGCCCAGTTCCGCAGCGCGTTCCGTGACCGCGCTGGACCGTGGTCGTCCCTCGGCACCCAGGGGCAGATCATGGGGGCCGATGACCGGGCCGTCGGCCAGCACCAGGGCGCGCTCAACCACATTCTCCAGCTCGCGCACATTGCCGGGCCAGGGGTACGCCTCCACCGCTGCCATGGCTTCGGCGGTCAGGCGACGGACCGGCAGGTTCATCTCGCGGCATTTCTTCTGCACAAAATGCTCGACCAACAGCGGAATGTCTTGGCGCCGTTCGCGCAACGGCGGCAGGTGGATGGGAATCACCGCCAGCCGGTAGTACAGGTCTTCGCGGAAGGTGCTCTGGCTGACCATCTCGGGCAGGTTGCGGTTGGTGGCCGCAATGACCCGCACGTCGGCGTCCAGGGTCCGCTCTCCCCCAACCCTATCGAACTGCTTCTCCTGCAACACCATGAGTATCTTTACCTGCGCCTCTAGCGGAAGGTCACCGACCTCGTCTAGAAAGATGGTGCCGGACTCGGCCAGCTCGAACTTGCCCTTCTTCTGCCGCACAGCGCCGGTGAAGGCGCCGCGCTCATGGCCGAACAGCTCGCTTTCGACCAGGTCGCGGGGCAGCGCGCCGCAGTTGACCTTGACAAAGGGACGGTCGTGCCGCGGGCTCTGGTTGTGGATGGCCCGCGCCACCAGTTCCTTGCCCGTGCCGCTCTCGCCGTAGACCAGCACCGAGGAGTCGGTGGCCGAGACCTTGTCAATCAGGTTCAGGACCTGGCGCACGACGGGCGAAGCCCCCACGATCTCGCCGTGGTTGAAGTGGGTGTCGATCTCGCCGCGCAGGTACAGGTTCTCGTCGCCCAACCGCTCGTGGTCGCGGCGCAGTTGCCGGACCTGCAGAGCCTTGTCGATCTTGGCCGGCAACACAGTCGACAGGTCGACCTTCTCGACAAAATCGAGGGCGCCCTCGCGCATCGCGGCGACGGCTAGGTCAATGCTGCCGTGGCCGGTCAGCAGCAGCACGTCGGTCTGCGGGTACTCGGCCTTGACGGCCTTGAGCACTGCCAAGCCGTCCATGCCGTCCATGAGATAGTCGGTGATGACCAGGTCGAAGGCCGCCTGGCGCAGACACTCCAGCCCCTCGGGCCCCGAGCCTGCGGCGACGCCCTCATGGCCCATCTTGGCCAGCAGCAGCACGACGCCACTGGCGAGGGTCTCGTTGTCGTCGATGACCAGGACGCGACTCATGCGGCCTCCGCCGGCAGGTCCGCGGCAGGGCGTCGAGGCAGGCGCACACGACAGGTGGTGCCCTGCCCCTCTTCACTGTGCATCTCGATACTCCCGCGGTTCTCCTCGAGGATCCGGGACACGATGGCCATGCCCAGGCCGGAACCCTTCTCCCGGGTAGTGAAGAAGGGTTCGAACAGGCGCGCCATCACCTCCGGACCCATGCCGACCCCGGTGTCGGTGATGGCGATGACCACCTGCTCACCGTCGGCGCGCGCCGTGACCGCCAGGGCGCCGCCCTGGCGCATGGCCTGAACGCCATTCTTCATCAGGTTGAACAGGGCGCGCTGCAGCTGCTGCGGATCGACAAACACCTCCAGGTCCGGCGGCACGTCGCACTGAAGCTCTATGCGGGCTTTCTCCATCTCGGGGGCCAGCAGGAACCGGGCCTGATCGACCAGGTGGGCAGTGGCCACCAATCGCGGCGACGGCGGCCGCGGGCGGGCGAAATCCAGGAACTCGGTAATCACGCCGTTAAGCTTGCGTACCTCTTCGATGACCTTGTGGATGTGGGTCCGACGAGGATCGCTCTCGGGTAGATCCGAAGCAATAAGTCCCGCGTATATTTCTATGCCGCCCAATGGGTTGCGTATCTCGTGGGCAACCCCGGCCAACATTTGCCGGAGCTGCGCGTCGCGGGCCACCAGTTGGCGCCGCATCTCGTCCATGGTCTCGCCCAGGTACCCCAGTTCGTCGCGCGAGGGAGCGACCACAGCGACCTGCAGATTGCCGCGCCCGATGGCCTGGGCGGCGCGCACAAGGGCCTGCACCGGCCTCGTAATGGTGCGCGCCAGCCACAGGGCCAGGCCCACGGTGACCAAGGCGCCCAGGGCCGCAAAAGCCAGCACCGAGCGGCCGAAGAGGCGGATGGTATCGACAAAGCCGGCGCCGATGTCCACGCCAACGGCCGCCACCACCTCGTCGCCCAGGTAGATGGGGGCGTAACCGGTCATGTATGGCACGCCCTGTTCGTAGAAAAGCACGGAGCAGGTCGGCTGACCGGCCAGGACCCGCTGCATTTCGGCGCGATCGCGAATAGCCAGCTGGGGGTACTCGCGGCCGATGGGCCACCCGGGCTCGGTGTCGAGCAGCGCCCGGCCGGCCGGATCGAAGACCGCGATGCGCGCCGCGCCCACGACACTGCGGGCGTCGGTCAACCGCGCGGTCAGGCGCTGATGCAGCGGGTACGCCTCGTCACCCGCGCGCAGGCGGCGCAGCACGTCGCCGTGCAGGCTCTGGGCGACCAAGCCCGCGGCCCCCAGTAGCTGGGCCCGCAACTGGCGCTGCAGCGATGTCAGAGTCATGTGGTAGAGGACATACCCCGACCCGCCGACTACCAGCATCACCAGCAGCACGAAGCTGAGCACCAGGCGCTGGCCGATGCGGACGCGGAACCAGGGTCCGCCGGTGCGGTTGTCGCGGGCACCGCCCATGGTTGGCCGAGATTCCCCTGGGAAACGGGTAGAGGGGCCGCCGGTGACCTCTGGAGGCACAAATTAGGCCCCGGCGCAGGCCGCCGACAAGGGGCGGCGTGGTGGCCGGTGCAAGGAGCGTGCCAGGGCCGGCCGCGCGTGGGTGCCCCGGGCCGCGCCCGCCCTCGCGTTCGCCGCTGACGGAAATCCGAGACGCGGTCACGGAAATCCGGCAGCGGCGGCGCTCAGGCGAGGGCGACGCGCCGGGGACCACGACGCGCCGTGAGAGGCGGTGCACGGGGAAGGGTGCCGAATCGGCGAACGCGAAGCACCCGCAGCGGCAACGAATCGGCGAGGGCGACGCGCCGGCGCAGTCGGAACGCGGCACGGCCCGACGCGCAGATGGACGCGAAGCGTTGAAGACGGCAAAGCCCCGGAAACGGCGACGCCGCGATGGGGCGACGCGCCGGGGACCACGGCGCGCCGTGAAAGGCGGTGCACGGGAAAGGGTGCCGAATCGGCGAACGCGAAGCACCCGCAGCGGCAACGAATCGGCGCGAGCGGCGCGCCTCCCAGAGCGACGCCCCGCCGAGTCTACAGGCCCACGCGGGACACGAACTCAGGCACGCCGCGGATGCCCAGGTCCAACTCAAACAGGGCCCCGGCGCCTACCCCCTCCAGGTCGCGCTGGTCGCCACCGGCGGTGGTGACGTACAACTGGCGGCATTCGCGCCCGCCAAAGGTAACGCTGGACACCTTGCGCGCCGGGAAGGCGATGCGGGCCAGCCGTTGGCCGTCCGGCGCATACCGCTCCAGGCAGCCGCCGTCCCAACGGGCCGACCACAGGCACCCCTCGGCGTCGATGGTCAGGCCGTCGGGCACGCCTTCCTGGTCGCTGGTGTCGAGGAACACCTGCTCGTCAGTAAGGGCGCCGGTGGCGCGGTCGTAGGCATAGCGGTAGATGACCCGGCAGGCGGAATCGGTGTAGTAGAGCGAGCGGTGGTCCAGGCCGAAGGCCAGGCCATTGGAGCACCCCACGTCCTGGCGGACCACGGTCAGGCGGCCGTCGCGGTCCAGCCGGTACAGCCGCCCCGGGTGGTCGCCGGTGGGCATGGTACCACAGAAGACTCGGCCTTCGGGGTCGGCAATGACGTCGTTGAAGCGCGACTCGCGTTCCGCGGCAATCTCGGGGATGACGGTCTGCAGCGCGTGGCCATCACGCCAACGGGCAATGGCACCTCGGGCCATGAACAGCAGCAGGCTACCGTCGGCTTGCACCGTGAAACCGCCGATGGGGTCGCCGGCGAAGCAAATGCTGGCTGCCTGGGTGGCCGGGTCGTACACGCACAGCCGCCCGGTGTTGATGTCGACCCAATACAGGCGGCGCTCGCGGGCGTGCCACAGCGGGTTCTCGCCGACGACGCAGGCGAAATCAGCCACCGCGCGCGGCACCGCGGCCAAACCCGGCAGGGCCCCGGTGGCGCGCGGTCCGGGCGGCATGAGTGCGGCGGGCGGCGGTTGGCGCCAGGCCTGCCAGATGGCCCGTTGGCGACGGCCATAGGCCCGCGGCCGCTCGGCATACAGGCGCCGTCCCAGGGCCACCGCCCGTTGCCGCAGGACGGCCTGCTGGTCGTCGATGAGCGCCAACAACGCCTGCACCGTGGCGGCGCGTAGCGACTGACCTAGCTCGGTGCTGACCACCTGTCGCAACACGCTCAGATCGTGGTCCTGGCCGAGGACCTCGCCGACCTCGTCCAACTCGGCCGCCACCGCGGCGGCGACGGCAGGCCAGCTGGGCGCCAGCATTTGGGTGTGGTACCACAAGTACTTGGCCCACTTGCGCCAGTCGTGGTACGCCTCGTCCGAGGGCGCCATCAGGGCGGTCCGCAGAGCCCGCCGTCCGCGGGCATAGACCTGACACAGGCCCGCCTCCAACTCGGCCCAGCTGGCCATGGCTACCGGCCAGTCGGCCGCCCGCACGCGGGCCCAGCGCAGCTGGTTGACCACGGTTTCGGCCACCGCGCTGCCACTGTCTGCATAGGCTGACTGGCGGCGCTGCTCGAGCCGGCGCCGCACCCCGGCAAAGCGGTCACGCCGGACGCGGGGCCGGGCCTGGCTGAGCAGCTGGTCCAAGGTGGCGAGGAGTACCGTGGCGTCGCGCAGGCCCGACAGCTGCAGACCTACGTCGCGGTAGCAGGCGTTCTCGCGCTGGAATGCGTCCTCGCCCAGAGCCACCCGCGCCAGGTTAGCCAGCGCGCGCAGTCGCTTGAGCGACTTGCGGGCTTCGTGGATGGCATCGTCCCGATCCGGGTCAGAACCCAGTAGATGGCCCAGGGCCTTGTCCAGCTGCTCCCCGGCCAGGCGCTGCAGACTGGCGCCCACCTCTTCGTCCTGCCCGAAGCTGAAGGCCATGGCTGCCCCCTCCCCGCCCGGACCCGCCGGGCACCCGGGCGTGAATGCCGCCGCCGGTCGCCCTGGCAACGCCGCCCCGGCGCTGCGGCGCTTGATTCCGGCGACGCTTTTGGATATAATACAAGACCATATAAAACCAACACCTTAGCCCCACCCCGGCAGGTTACTTGCGGGGCCGCCGATGGACCTCCCCTCGCCAGCGAGGTGATTCGTGACGACGGTAACCAAGAAGGACCTGGCCCGTGTGGTAGCGATGGCCATCGGCTGCACTAACAACCTGACCCTGCAGATGGTCGACAGCCTGTTCGACGCGATGCGCGATACCCTGATCAAGGGCGACCGCATCGAAATCCGCGGCTTCGGCGTTCTTGAGGTCAAGGACACCAAGCCCAAACCCGCCGCGCGCAATCCCCGCACTGGCGAGATTGTCTACGTACCGGCCCGCCGCAAGACGCATTTCAAGCCCGGTAAGCAGTTGAAGGAAGCCCTTCATCGCACCGCTGCCGAGGAAGCGGAAGCCCTGTCGCTGCGGGCCCGCCAGGAAGCCGCGGCCGCCGCCGCCCGAACCGCCTCAGCGCCGACCGTCTGACCCCGCCCCGCTCAGCTAACGCGCAGGGTGAACCACCGGATGTTTGAGACCCAGTCCTCGTAACACCAGAAGGCCCCCATCACGGCCCCGTCGGCACGCGCCATGAGCGTCGGCGCGCCGAAGCGCAGGACGTTGAAGTTGTGGGTCATATTGGTCGAGGTGGCGGTCAGGCCCCCCTGCCGCGTCCCCCACAGCGGCACGGTCTCTTCGGTGAGCCATTCACCCGCTTTGAGCCGGCAGCGGCTGACCCACAGGCCCGGTTCGTCCATGCGGCGATACACGCACAGGATGCCCCCCTGGGGGAGCACCAGAGGCGTCAGCGTCTGGCCCAGAATGCCGGTGGACCGCGGCGGCGTCCAGGTGGCACCGCCATCTTCGCTGATGGCATATTGATTGGGCAGGTCTGCGGCGGCGGCCTCGTCATAGGCCCAGGCCGTGGCCAGCAGCCGGTCGTCCGGTAACTCGACGATCTTCGACTCCCAGTAGATGACCTTGCCGGCCGGGTCGGCCATGACCTCGCGCCAGATGGGCCAGGTGCGCCCGCGGTCCCGCGACACCAGGGCGACCATCTTCATGCCGTTGGGGCACTGACCATCCCACCCGCGCCAGGTGGAGGTGGGCAGCAGCCAGCGGCCGTCGAGCAGCGGCACAATGGGGCAGCACAGCTCGAAGGATGGGCCCACCAGCGGCGGGGTGATGGTGGCTGGCGGGCTCCACGTATGCCCGCGATCGGCCGAACGCGACAAGAGCAGTTCAGTGGGCACGAAACCCAGGTTGTCGGGGTTGGCCAGCCCCTCGTCAGGATGGTCGGTGCGGTCGTGGCGCACGATGAAAGCCACTAACTCGCCCCCGGGCATGGTGGTCAGGCGGCAGGCGTCCGAGGTCAGGCGATCGCGCGTCGCGGCCAACAGGCGCTGGGGCGGCTCCCACGTCTGCCCCAGGTCGGCTGAGCGGGTGACGAAGCTGTGCAGGTCGGGTGACTCGAACGCGGCTCCCAGGACCATGCTGGCCACAATGGAACCGTCGCTGGCCTGGACCAGGGACGGGAAGTACGCATGGGTGCTGTGGACATGCGGCACCGGGTTGCGGTACACGATCCCTTCGCCGGTGCACTCGATTCCTGCCATGACGGGCCTCCTGCGGCTGAATGCGGCACCCGCCCGCCACCGGGCGCCCAACACCTCCCGGGGCCAGAAGGGGTCCATGTATGATCGGTCGCCGCGGCCTCCCTGCCAAGGGGGCTCGCGCCTTTGGCCTCGGGCGGGCGG
>CAITNQ010000505.1 GCA_903893785.1 uncultured Gemmatimonadota bacterium | reverse complement strand
GTGGCAGGTTGAGGCTAGCCTGGGCCGCACCAGCAACCTGTTCCGCAGCTACTCGCAGCGGTCCGAATGGCTGCGCCAGGTATCGGTGGACATCACCCAACCCCTGGGCCGGGTCAGCCTGGCTTATTGGGGTCAGGCCGACCTGTTCAGCCGCTACCCCGACCTCCGGGCGCAGACACACGGACTCGTGCTGAGTCTGCCCGTGCGGCGTGCTGCCGACCAGGCCTGGAGCCTGGAAGTGGACCTCAGCCGGCGCGACAGCCAGCCCGGGTACGAGTACAAGGAGCGCGAAGACGTGTCGCTGCAGGCCATGGGCAGGGGTTCGCTGCGGCCAGGCTGGCCAACGCGGTTCGGCGTACGAAGCAGTTTGCGGCGTTACCGCTATGCCCCTGCCTACAGCCACGGCGAGGTGTCGGTCCCCCTCCAACTGAGCCACTCATGGCCCAGTCGCACCACGGTGCTGGCGGGTTGCGAAGCCGCCGCGAAAGTCTACCTGCGCACCGCCGGCGCCACCGGCGATACGGTGTACAGCCGCCTGAGCGGCCCGCGGGTGCAGGGCCTGGGGATCCTGTGGGTACGTCTGGCGCAGAACCTTGGCCCAGGGGACGGGGTGCAGTTGGAATCCCGACGCCAGCTGTCCACGGGCACGGATCCGTATTCGCCCGGCGACAAGTACGACACGGATAGTGAGTTATTCGACGATGCCTACGGCCAACAGGTCACGCGGGTCCAGACCGCCTGGCGCCATCGCGGTCGGCTGACCCAGTGGCGGGTAACCGCGTACCGCGAGTCGCGAACGTACCAGGGTCGCCCGGCCCTCGACCTTGCCGGGTCGCCTCTGCCCACCGGCGCACCGCGCCACGACCGCCGGCAGGGAACCGTGTGGACGTTGGAGCAGCGCCTGCCGTGGTGGTCCTCGGGCGGCGGGTTTGTGGCCCTGGGCGCGGAGGCCACCGTCGAGGGCGTCGACTCCAATGACGCCTACTTCTCCACCTCTGTTCGCTCGGCCATGGTCTCGCTGCGTTTTGGCCGCTGATCGGCAGGTGAGGTCCGTGGTCACGGGACGCGGGAGCGGGCGCTGACATATGGCAGGCCCGCGCCTGCGCCCCCCACGCACACGCCCGCTTCGCTGGCGCCACCTGGCCGCACTCGGAGGCGTCCTGCTCGCGGTCCTGGCTGTGCTGGCCGGCAACGAACTGCGCGCCGCCCGGCAGCTGGCTATCGACGCCATGGAAGAGGGGTCGGTCTCGCTGGTTCAGTCGCTGTCCCGGGCGAGCGAGAACGCCATCCGCGCCGATGCGCTGGTGGAGTCGGCCACGGCTCAACGCCTGCTGGGGCAGGCACACCTGCTGGCTGAGTTGGACCGCCAGGTCACGCTTGACGACACCCGGCTGGCGCGCCTGGCCCGGCAGAGCGGCTTGTACCGCATCGAAGTGCTGGACACCGCCGGGCGGTGCCAGCACGCCACCCCCCGCGTCGACCTGGACCCCGGGACCACGGCTGTGCCAACCGCCCTGCTGGGGGTGCTCAGGGGCCGTCAAGACGAGCTCGTGTTCGGTTTCCGTCAAGGCGAGGTGTGGGGCGACGGACGCTATGCAGCGGCTGTGGGCCGAACGGGCGGCGGCGCCATCGTGGTCAGCATGGCTGCCGCCGAGATGCTGTCTTTCCGTCGCGCGGCAGGCATCGGCCGCCTGGTCCAGGAAATCGGGAGCACGCCAGGCCTGGCCTATGTGGTGGTCCAGGATCGGCAGGGCCTGGTCCTGGCTTCCCGGGGCGTGGCCCGCCTCGGACGGATCGAGGGCGACCCCTTCCTCGAAGCATCGCTAGCTGCGGAAACCCCCAGCACCCGCCTGACCACGTACCAGGATCGGTCGGTCCTGGAGGCCACCATGCCCTTCTGGGTGAACCCGGACAACAAAGGGCTGATCCGGGTTGGCGTCGGCGCCGAGGCCGTGTCAGCGGCCGAGAGCCGGGCGCGGCGGCGCCTGGCTGTGTGGGCCGCGCTGCTGGGTACCGCCGGCTTAGCGGCGCTGGGCTGGATCGTCCTGCGGCACAACTACGGGCTGCTAGCCGAGGAGCACCAACGAGTCCAGACCTACAGCGGCCGGCTCCTGGCCCACATGGCCGACGCCGTCGTCGCCATCGACCGCGATGGCGGCGTCGACTGGCTCAACCCGGCCGCCGAGCGGCTGTTCGCGGTCCGCGAGGCGGATGTTCACGGACAGCCGGTGGCGGTCGCCCTGGGCGAAGTCGGTGAACGGCTGGACAAAGCGTGGCGCGAGGGCGAGGAGGTGCGCGACACCAGCTGTCAGTGCCACACCCGTGACGGCCGCGCTGTGGTGCTGGCCGCCTCCCTATCGCTAATCCGCGACCGCGAGGGACAGACCGATCTGGGCGTAGCCGTGTTCCAGGACCTGACTGAACGGCGGGCACTGGAGGCCGGCCTGCGCCGCCGCGAACGCCTGTCGGCCATGGGCGAGTTGGCGTCCGGAGTGGCGCACGAGGTCCGTAACCCGCTGAACGCCATCGCGGTCATTGCCCAGCGCCTGCAGCGCGAGTTCGTGCCCACGGACGACCAGGAGGAATACCGACAGCTTACCGGTACCGTGCGGAATGAGGTTTCGCGCGTCAACCAGATCGTGCGGCAGTTCCTCGACTTGGCGCGGCCGCCGGCGTTAGTGCCGCAGCCGACCGATCTGGCCGAGTTGCTGGCCGAGAGCCTGCGCCTGGCCACTTCCAGCGCCACCGGTCAGCGCGTGCGGGTAGAAGGGCACGTCGAGCAAGCGGGCAGCGCCACAGTCGATCCGGCGCAGCTGCGGCAGGCGGTCCTCAACCTGCTGGTCAACGCCATCGAGGCCGTCGCCAGCCACGACACCCCACGCGCCGGTTGGGTGCGGCTGACCGCCTGGCGAGGTGGCAACGAGGTAAGCATTGCCGTGGCCGACAATGGGCCCGGCATTGCGCCGGCATGCCGAGAACGGATCTTCGATCTCTACTACACCACCAAAGCCACGGGTACGGGCTTGGGGTTGGCCATGGTGCAGCGCATCGTGTCTGAACACGGTGGCCGCGTCGAATTGGATACCGAACTGGGCCGCGGTACCACGTTCACGCTGCACCTGCCGCTCGACCCCGGGAAGGCGGACGAAGGGGAACATGGCTGACAGCGAGACCATTCTGGTGATCGAAGACGAAGCTAGCCAGCGGGAAGCCCTGGCGGGGTACCTGCGCAAACGCGGCTACCGCGTGCTGACTGCGGCATCGGGTCTGCAGGGCATGGCGACCCTGGGCAACGAACTCGTCGAGTTGATCATCACCGACTACCGCATGCCGGACTTGGATGGCATGGGCGTGCTGCAGCAGGCGCGGCAGGTGAACCCGGACATCGAGGTGATCCTGTTGACCGCCTATGGCAGCGTCACCAGCGCGGTCGACGCCATGCGCCATGGAGCCTTCCACTACCTGGAGAAGCCCGTGGACCTGGATGCCCTGGATGCCGTCGTGGACCATGCGCTGGAGCGACGCCATCTGGTATCGGAGAACCGCGAACTGCGCACCCAGTTGGGCGGCCCGACGCGCCTCGAGGGCATCATTGCGGCTGACCCGGCCATGGAGGAGGCGCTCAATGTGGCGGCTCGGGCGGCCCGCAGCCGCGCCTCGGTACTCATCGTCGGCGAGAGTGGTACTGGGAAGGAACTGGTGGCCCGGGCCGTGCACGCGGCCAGCCCGCGGCGGGAGGCCCCCTTCGTGGCGGTCAACTGCGCCGCGTTGAGCGAGTCACTGCTTGAGAGCGAGCTTTTCGGGCACGAGAAGGGGGCCTTCACCGGGGCGGTGCGCCAACACCAGGGGCGCTTCGAGCAGGCGGACAACGGCACGCTGTTCATCGACGAGGTGTCCGAGATCCCCGCCGCGGCCCAGGTCAAACTGCTGCGCGTGCTGCAGGAACGCACCTTCGAGCGGGTCGGCGGGACCACGCCCATCCGGGTCGATGTCCGCCTCATCGCCGCCACCAACCGCGATCTGCGGCAAATGGCGCGGGAGCACACCTTCCGCGAAGACCTGTATTACCGGCTGAATGTCGTCACGGTGTCACTGCCCCCTCTGCGCCATCGGCGTCAGGACATTACGGCGCTGTTGCAGCACTACCTGCAGCTGTATGCCACCGAAAACGACAAGCAGGTGGACGGCTTCACACGTGAGGCCACGGATCTGCTGATGCGCTATGCCTATCCAGGCAATGTCCGCGAGTTGCGCAATATTGTCGAGCACGCCGTGGTCATGGCGCGCGGCAACCTGGTATCGACCCGTGACCTGCCGGCCGAGCTCAGCGCAGAGCCCTCTGGGACTGACCCTGGCGAGGTGACGGCGAGCGGGTCCCTGCCGGACCAAGTCGAGGCCCTTGAGCGGCAGGCCATCACCGCCGCCCTGCAGCAGGCCGATGGCGTACAGAGCCGCGCGGCCGAACTCCTCGGACTCACCGAACGCAATCTGCGCTACAAGCTGCACAAGTACGGCTTCAAGTAGGCGGTCGCCACGCGGGTCCGGCCCTTGGGCCGGGCCCTGCCGGTCATCGGCCGACGAGAACGTCGACTCCCTCGACCATGCGGTCGAGGCCGCGGTCAGAAGGCCGGGTTCTGGCCCTTCCAGAGCCCCACGCAGGCGTCCATGGTGACCGTAAGCAATTGCCATCCAATTGTTTGACGATGCATGGGAAAACTCGCAAAGGACTGGCACGGCAGTTGCTTAACCCACCGGTGAGACCCGTGAGAACCGGCTCTGAGCCGCCGCGTCTCACGGGACCGCGGCTGGTACCGGACGGGTGACGGGGCGTCGGCAGTCGGCGCCCGCATCGCCACCGGCCCGACACCGCGCCAACCTTCCACTACCCGCGCGG
>CAITNQ010000504.1 GCA_903893785.1 uncultured Gemmatimonadota bacterium | reverse complement strand
GTTGACGACAGGCGGAATGGGAAATGCGGATGGCGGCTTGGGAGTGTACCAAAACGGGCGGTCTGAGTGGCCCCAGTCGATGGGGTCGTCGGCGCGAACTGGCCCCAGGGTTGTCGGCGGGTGGCCATGGCGCCCGGCAGGGGGAAGGAGCAGAGGGGGCCTCGACGCCCTGGGACGGGTGTGGAGGCCCTCTGCGGTGGGGTGGGCACGGTCCGTGGGCGTCAGGACTCGTGCGGGGTCTCGATGCGGTCCCTGAGGCGGTAACTGCGGCCCTCCAGCAGGACGGGCTCGCAGTGGTGCAGGATGCGGTCCAGGACGGCGCTGGTCAGGGTGCTGTCACAGGCGAAGGTCTTGGGCCAGTCCCTGAAGGCGCGGTTGGTGGTGATGATGGTGGCGCCCTTCTCGTAGCGACCGCCGAGGACCTGGAAGAGCAGGTCGGCGCCGACGCGGTCCACGGGCAGGTACCCGAGTTCGTCGACGACCAGCAGTCGCGGAGCGAGGTAACGGCGCAGGGCTCTGCCGAGGGCGTTGGCTGGGATGGCCTCCGCGAGGGTGTTGACGATATCGGCGGCGGAGCTGAACAGGACGCGGTACTCGCGCTGGCAGGCTTCGGCAGCGAGAGCGGCGGCCAGGTGGGTCTTGCCGACGCCGGTGGGCCCGACGAAGATCACGTTGGCGTTCTCCTCGATGAAGCGCAGACTGGCGAGGTGGCGGACCTGGTCGCGGTTGACCTTCTTCGGCCAGGTCCAGTCGAAGTCCTCGAGGCTCTTGCGTGCGGGGATACGGGCTTCGCGCAGCCGCCGTTCGACAGCCCTGGCGTGACGCTGTTCGGTTTCGCCGGCCAGGAGCCGTTCGAGGAACTCCTGATGGGTACGGCTGAGCCGCCCGGCGTCGGCCATTTCGGCGTGGACGTTGGCGGCGGTCCAGGTGAGGTTCAGTCTGCGGAGGGTGGCCTCGAGGTTCACGGCTGCGGCTCCCCGGGTTGGTGGTCCTGGTCCTGAGCCAGGTCGTAGACGCTGAGGTCAGGTTCGGGCATGGACAGTTCCAGCAGATCCTGGCGGCGGGTGACGTGCAGCGGTCCGGGCTCGGCGGGACGGCGTCGGCGGGCATTGAGGATGGCCAGCACGTAGTCGGCGGCGAAGGCCCGGTGTTCGAGGGCATCGGCCAGGACCCGGGCGGTGTGGTCGCGGCCGTGGAGGGCGGCCAGGGCATTGATGCGCCGCAGGTGGGTGCGCCAGTCGGGGCGGCGCTCCTGGAGGCCGGCCAGGTACGGTTCAGCCGCCGGCCCCAGGGCCAGGAACCCTTCGAGCAGGCGTCGGTCGGCGGCGTGGCGGGTCTTGAGGATCAGGCTGCGCTCGTGTTCCGGGACCAGGAGGTCCTGCTTTCTGCCGTAGCAGCGCGGGTGGTCGGCCAGGAGTCGCCCGTCGGCGGGACTGACCACCACGATGCGCTCGGCGTGGCGCCGCAGCACCACATGGCGGGAGGCGAACTCGGCAGGCACGCTGTAGCGGTTGGTGTCCAGGGTGATGCGGAAGCGACTGTCGGCCACCGCCTGCTTCTGCACGCAGCAGTCGTGGGGCACCGGCGGCAGGGAGCGCAGCCGTGCTCGCTCCTCGGCGGCGAAGACCTCGGCAGGCCGTTTGCCGGTGGCTCCATGCACACGGACGTTGGCCTCGTTGACCAGCCAGTCCCGGAGGGCCGCCTGCAGGGCCGGCAGCGGGGCGGGTTCACGTCCGGCGAAGAAGGCGGTGCGCAGGTAGCCGATACCCGATTCGATCCGGCCTTTCTCATTGGGGCAGTAGGCGTTGCAGGGCTCGACGGTGAAGCCGTAGTGGCGCGCGAACGCGGCGTAGTCCGGGGTGATCAGGGGTGACCCGTCAGGCCGCAGGCCGCAGACGGCCGTGCGGCAGCGGTCCACGCGGACCTTCTCGGGCACGCCGCCGAAGAACTCGAAGGCGCGGCGGTGGCACAGCAGCCAGTGCTCCATGGCCTCGGCCAGGCACAGCTCGGCATACAGCATGCGGCTGTGCGCTAGGACCATCGCGAAGACGCTCACGCGCCGGGGCGTGCCCAGCACGTCGATGGCCTGCCACACACCCCAGTCGGCCTGGGCACACTCGCCCGGCGCGAAGGCCAGGGTGAAGTAGGCACTGGCAGTGCGGGGCCGCAGGTCGGCCACGCAGGCCTTCACGATGGTCGCGCCGCCGCCGAAGGCCCGCTCGCTCTTCAGCAGTCGCCAGACCTGGCCCGCGGGCAGGTCGGGATGGCGTTCCAGCAGCGTGCGGATGTAGGCCCGGTGCGGGTCCAGCAGCGAGGGCCGCGGCCGGCCGGCACTACGGGCGCGCGGCACGGTCCCCTCTGCGGTCGCCAGCGCGCTGCGCACCGTGCGGCGGTGCACGCCCAGGTACCGCCCGATGGCCCGCAGCGACAGACCCTGGCGGCGCAGCTCCCGCACCGCCGCTTCGTCCACGCGGTTCATGCGGCACCTCCAGGCAGCTCCAGCACCTGCCACAGAGGCGCCTCGTAGGCCACCAGGCCCGCGGCCTCCAGTTCGCTGCGCGCGGTGCGCAGCGCCGGCAGCTCCAGGCGCAGACGCCGCGCCACCGCGTGCTCCCCCCAGTACGACAGGCCCTGCGAGTCGCCCACCGTCACCAGGAACAGGTACAGCGCCAGCGCCGTGTGACTCCTGCCGTCCAGGTGCCCGTCGCGCACCAGCCGGTGATCCACCCAGCTGAACGCCCGCGGCACCCGCCGCACTCTGGCCGGCACCACCGGCCGCTTCTCGGTCACCATCATCGCGACGGTCCTCCGACCTCGGCCGCTGACCCCGTGTCAGGGCCGTCTGCCGGTCACCATCGGGGGCGCAGGGCGGCCATTCCATGAGTGTCGAGTAACCGTCGGAGGACGTGTTTTATCATCCTGGGCATGAATGCATTAAGACTCACCATGAGTGTCGAGTAACAGGTCTTCCATGCGGCGTTCGAGTGTCGAGTAACAGTGCGGAAAAAGGGGCGTTCACGGCCCGGAGGCGATGCCGGCCCCGCCGCGACGTCCCGTGTCCGCCCACGCCGACATCAGTTCCCGCGCCTGGCAGGCGTCGGACTCCTCGGCCATCTGCATGGCCATCCCCAGGAAAGCGTGTTCCAGCTGCCGCAGGCGGCCCTCCGCTGCGCTCGTCGGCGGCCCCTGCGCCTGGGCCACGGAAGCCCGCTTCCGGTGCCGGCGCACCCGCGACTTGGCCGCCTCCCGGAACGACGCATCGGACGCGTAGCGGTCCCGGTGCCAGAGACGCTGGCGCGCCCGCTTCCGGCGACGTACGCACGCCGTGCGAGTACAGCAGGTCTGGTGGTGGGAGTTGCGCGCGTCCGGCACAAAGCCGAGACCGCACGCCCGGCATGGGCGCTTCGGCACGGTGGCCAACACAGACATCCTCCGCTTAGATGCCTGCCAATCTGCACACGCCGGCGGTGGAATACAGAGGGGAAGAAGAGCCGAAGAACACGCCAAGAACAGCTCGATGATCAGGTAAGCCGCATCAAGACGCCCCCGGGACAGGGCAGAGCAGAACAGCGACACCCCGAACCAGCCTCGGGGTGGGGCCACTCAGACCGGCCGCTCTGGACTCACCCGCAAGGCGGCCACGGGGCCTTCAGTGCCGACGGGCGCTCGTGGGAGCCGGTCGGCCCGGAG
>CAITNQ010000503.1 GCA_903893785.1 uncultured Gemmatimonadota bacterium | reverse complement strand
CGTTCGAAGGGGTCTGCCTCGTTGCCGGGGCTGCGGGCGTTGTCGGCGCACTCTTTGTACGCGTAACTGTCGTCACTCAACGCGCGTCGGTACTTCTCAATCTGGCGAACTGCGTACGTGGACGACATCCAGGTCGGGTCGAAGTAGTCGGGCGAGCGTGACCCGGCCGCCAGGTCGAACACATGCGGTTTGAGCTCGCGGTTAAGGTAGTCGTGGGTAGCCAGGTTGCAGTCCAGGAGCAATCGCGCCTTCTCACTGGCAGCGTGCACAGCTTCCTGGCGCATTACCCACGTGGCCAGCAGGCAGGCGGCGGCGACAGTAAGGCCGAACACCGTCACACCGGCTGCTGCGGCGCCCCTACTCAGGCTCAGGTTCCGCCACCCTTTTGTCGGAGCCATTGCGCCGTCCTCTGTTGCCTGTTGGACCGCTCCGTGGCTGGGCGGCACAGCGGCGTGCCGAATCCCGGCCGCGACCACGCCACATCGTCAACCACGGGTTGAAGCGGTTCTGCCGGCCCTGCGTATAGTGGGAGTCCGTGCGGGCGAGGCCGGCCGTGGACGGCGCGGTGGGAGGCGCGCGCCCCCAACCGGGCCGTGTGCCCGTTTCACAAATTGGCCGGCGGAATATCCAAACGCGGATTGCGTCCCGTCAAGGGCATCGGTTGGCCCTCGGCGGTGGCCTCCAGTCCCCGGCGGAGCGATGGCGGGGTCAGAGCCCGCCCCATGCCCTTGGCGTCGGGTTTCGAGGCGGACGCGGCCGTGGCTTGCCTGCGTCCCCCTCCCGGTAATAGCCCGGCGTCTCCTGGCCAGTGACCCGCTAGTTCGGATGCCGTGGTTGCGCCACCCAGAAACCAACGGCGGCGCTTGGTGAGGTTGTCGGTGCCGGCGGCCCGGCTCCGGGGCGGGAAGCGGGCGTTGGCGGGGTGCGGACAGGACCCGGGCGCTGCAGGGGCTTCTGGCGAGGAATGGCCATGGCCGGCTTAGGTCACTTGATCGCGAGCCGCCGGGTGGGGTCGAGGCCTGAGTACCGTGCACCCCGACCTTGGTCGCTGAACACCGCCGATGGGGAGGGGCCGAAACGGGCCTAGGTAGTCAGTCTGCGCCGCCGTGGTCCGTCCCGGGCGTCTGTGGGGCGTTCACGGGGATGCTGAAGCCAATGAACTGGTTGTCGAACTCACGGCAACGCGTCGCGCCTGTGGCGCTCACGCCGCAGGTCTCGGGGACCGTGGGACCGGCGGCGCTGTCCACTGAGAGCCGGTTTCGGCACACCACGGCGGTAGCGGCACGCCCCAGGCACACCGCGTACTGCATGTTGGTGATGGTGTTGTTGGCTACCAGCGCCTGGGCACCCGTGGCGATCCAGATGCCATAGCCGCGCGAGAGCACCGTGGTGGCCCGCATGGTGTTGTGGGCAACGACACAATCCCTGGTCACGTCGGCACTCAGGAGCACGAACACCGTCTCGACTGCGGGCGGGTCGTCGGTGGTGCCCTTCACCTGCGCGTCGAACCGGTTGTTGCAGATAATGGCACGCTCGGTACCCGTGTTGATGGCGATGACATAGTGATCTCGGGGATCCTTCTCGATGTCATATCGGAACCCGGTGAAGACGTTGTCGCTGATGGCCATGTCCTGCGCCGCGGAGGCGTTGATAGCGATGTAGGGGATGTCGTCGAAATGCACGGCCTCCACGCGGAGGCCCCTGCTGTCGCTCGCGTGGATGCCGTACCAGAAACCTCCTACGACGCCGCCGCCCACCTTGAGGTTGGCGCGACCGTTGGCCACGATCCCATAGGTACCCGGCCTGGGTGGCCCGGCGAACCGCAGCGCGTGGCCGCCCAGATCGACTGTTACGTCGTCGGCCTGCACCTCGATTCCCCGGCTTCGCTCGACGAGCAGATCGTCCGCTAGACGATAACTGCCGGGTTGACTGAGAATTCCGGCGGCGGGGATTGGCTGCCATGCAGTGCCCGGCCTAGCACCCGCCGTGAGGCACGCGGCAACGACAGCGAAGACGGCCATACGCGCGGAACGTCGGCAGGCATGCAGTGCCATGCACCATCTCCGTCGGCAGCGGGCCACATTCCCCTGCCCCGCTATGCGCCCGCGCGCCGGTTGGGGCGCCCTGGGGGTGTCGGCGCGCAGGTCGCCGCCGCCGGGCCCTGCCTGGCGCACGACACCCATCGGTCAGCCCTGCCGACGGCGACCGCGGGCGGTCGGTGCCGAGCGTGGATTGCCCAGCCGGCTGCGGCGAGGCTGGGCCCGATCCGCGCCCAGCGGGTCCCTTGCAGGTGATTGGGCCACGGTCCGGAATAAGTGTCGACCAGGGGAGCCGCCGGCGCCATCCATGGGTCCGTACGCGACGACGCCGCGGCCCCACCTGCTGGCGTCTGCCGGGGGCGGCCGAGCCACCACGGCCCCTCGCCCCATCGGGGACCGCGGCAGCGGCTGAACCGCCCATGGGCAACCGGACGGCGCCCGGCGGCACCGACATGGGCCACGGCCGCCGGGCTCGGGATACATGGGCATCGCCATCGGCCACAATCGAGTGCCCGACCGGGGCAAGGCGGCCACCGGTCAGCCCTGCCCCTGGACTGGCTTGGACACCGCGACAGCGCGAGCCTGCACGCGGACCGGAGCGCCCGCAATGGCAGATCGAGGGAGCCCCTGCCCCTGGCGCGCTTTGACCCGGTACCCTGGCAACCGAGATTACAGCGAGGTCTGCCCTTCGTAGCCGCATCGTCGAAAGGCGGCGCGAACTCGACGGCCGGCCCACTGACCGCGAGGGAGACCGAGGTGCGCCATGCGCTGGGTAACACGTCACGAGCCGCACGTGGATCGCTGCGCGTCGATCTGGCTGATCAAGACCGTGATTGACCCGGACGCGGTATTCGATTTCATCTCCCGCGACAGCGCCATCCCGGAAGGCTCGATCGCGTTCACGTTGCCGGGGGCGGACCTGCAACCGACTGCGACAGCCACGACGTTCGATGCCCTGGTGACGAGGTACCGTGTCCAGGACGCGACGGTGGCCCGAATCGCTGACATCCTCAGGGACTTCGAGATCCAGGCCCACGAACGCCAGGACCGTTTGACGATGAGTGAGTCCGCCGGTGTCTACTTCATCCTGCGCGGTTTGGCCCGGACCTCGAGCACCGATGCCGAGATAGTAACCAAGGCCATGGTCGTGATGGATGCCCTTTACGCCGAGCTCAAAGCGCGCGCCGAGGGCTCGGTGACCTGAGGCGGCGCCCAGACACAGGGGAGCGCACCATGATCTGGATCACCCGTGAGCACGTCAAAGTCGACCGCGTGGCCTGTCCCTGGTTGATCAAGCGGTTCGTCGATCCCAGTGCCGAGTTCGTGTTCGTCGCCGCGGACAAGGTGATGGCTGAGGCGGAACGCCTCGGAGCCATTCCCTATGATGTGGCCGGCGTCGAGCTTGGTCACCACGGCAAGGAGTGCTCCTTTGAAGCCATTGTGGCCAAGTACAACCTGGCCGACGATGCAGCGCTGGTGCTCTTGAGCCGAATCGTCAACGGCGCCGATACGGACAACACGCTGCACAACCAACCCGAGGGGCCGGGCCTGAACGCCATTGCCGAGGGTTTCAGGCACCTGGGTTTCGTCGACGACCACGCGATCAACGCCGCAGAATGGATCGTCTACGACGCCTTGTACGCGTATTGCAGGCACAAGGTGCAGTAGCGCCACCCGCGTCACATATTCCCGCTGTTCTTGCCAGCACTCCGCGGCTGCACCCAGCGCGAGCCCGGTTGTCCCCTCGCCGCACGCGCTTCGTGACTCCTGGCGTTGATCGCCAAGGTCAGCACCAGTGGGGCGGTTCGTCGGCGCTCAACTGAGCGGACGGCGCCACCACACCACCGAGGCTGCGTCGGCCCTGGCCCCCCCGCCAACCGGCCTGCATCGGGTGCCGCCACGCACCATTCGTAGCAGCGATCTTGGGCGCCTGCGGACGTCACACAGGCGCACCAAGTCGAGGGCCCGCGGCGTCACGTGCGACTCCGAGTACGAAGGAGCTAGGCGGCACTTTGTCCTTGGATCTGCACCGCCTCAACTGTACGTTGACAACGACAGTCACAGCCCGTTCACCATGGGCCATCGCCGCACCGTGTGCGGTAGCCCCCCTCCACTGGCACTCTACCGGTCCTGGCGTACCGGGTCGGCGTGCATCACCTGGCGAGGCAGAGCAAGGGGAGGTGATGCTACCATGGGCTAGGCGAGGTGATAACCCGGTAGTCGTCGCGCAGGGCAGTCACAGGACCGCGAGTGCGCTCACGTGCGGTGACAAACTTCCCATGAGGGGACTTTGCCATGGTGAGTTCCAGGACCGTCTTTCTTGCCGCGATATCGGCGCTGGCGTTTTCTTTCCCCGCCGCTGGTCAGGGAGGGGAGAAGATCAAGAGCTGTTTCGTTTACGGCATAGCCTCCTTTGCCGGCAAGACGCCGGTGGAGGTTGCCGACACCTACGTCAGCTGGGGCTTCAATCACGTGGTGTTCGGCGGGATGCCCTATGACGCTGAGCCCGTAAACTCCATCATCAAGGAGCTCAAGAAGCGCGGGGTGACCTGCTACGGGGAAACCCAGCAGTTCGCCGGCTGGGGTGCGTTCGCGCCACCGACGCTAGCCACCGGCGAGCCGATGCCACAGATCGAGTGGTACCAAGGGAAGAACCCTTCTGATCCGGCGGTCTTCCAGGACGCCCTGGATCGCTTCAAAGGTGCGGTCGACAGGCACCCAGACCTTGACGGGGTCATCACCGACTTCTGCCGCTGGCCCATTCACTGGGAAGTGCGCGACTGGAAAGAAGGGATCGATCCTTTCATCTGGGATACATCGTTCGATGCGGCGACGCTGGCTCGCTTCGAGGCCGCCACCGGCATCGACATTCCCGACTCGTTGACAACCATACCGGCGCAAGCGGCCTGGATCCACGGCCACGTATGGGACCAGTGGGGCCAGTGGAAATGCAGCATCATCAACGACTTTGCCAAGCAGGCCAGCACCTACCTCCACTCGACCGGGGCAACGAAGAAGTTCGGCGCCTGCACCGTCCCCTGGAAGGTCACCGATCTCAACGGAGCCATCTTGAAGATCGTGGGCGTTGACTACAAGGCGCTGTCCGAGTGGGTGGAGGTGTTTGCGCCCATGACCTACTACGACATGATGGATTACACCATCCCGTGGATCGGTGACTTCGCCACGTACTGCAACCAGCTCACCGGCCGCACGACGATCCCTATCATCATGGCGATCAGCATCTCCAAGGACAAATACGGCGATGTCCTCACTCCCGGCGAGTTCGCCGAATCTGTCTCGACCGCCGCCAATGCCTCCGGGTCTTCAGGCGTCTGCCTGTTCTACTACGATGCCATGGTAGCCGAAAACAGGTACGCCGAGGTCGTCTCGGCCCTGTCGTCGCTGGACGGGGCAACCGCAGTGCAGGAGACCGGCAGCGCTCTGCCGGGAGCGACAACGCTGCGGCAGAACGCGCCAAATCCGTTCAACGCTTCCACCACTATTTCCTTCGATATTGCCAGGCCCGGCAAGGTGACGGTGGAGGTACTGACCCTTGGCGGTCAGCGGGTGGCCACTCTCGTTAGCGGCCCGTTGGATGCCGGCTCCCATTCGGTCACCTGGACCGCGCCCAGCTCCGGCAGTGGTGTCTACCTCTGCAAAGTGACGGCGGACGGCTCCTCCAAGACCATGAAGATGGCGCTGCTGAAGTAGTCAGGGCACCATCTGGACCGCGACGCGCGGGTTGGGCATCCGTAACCTAGCGGCCCTATGGCGCGCTGGGTGGACCGATCGGCCCGCGTTCCCCGGCCGGATGCATACCAGCCCGCGCGGAAGCCAGCGGCGGCGCCTGTTGGGGGCGTCGCTGCTGGCGCCAGAGTCGTTGCCCAACGAGAGACCAGCGTCTCCGCACCCGTGAATCACAGGGGCACACCCGCCCCTCGGTCGGTCAGTGGACAGCCGTCCAGCCGGGCGTACGAGCCCGCGGACCAAGAGGCGGCCAAGGTGGCCGGACCGCCATCGCCGGACGAACGCGCGGCGCCGTGCCCACCGCGGCAGGACGGCACTACCCCGGCAACAACCCGGCGAACCGGGCGAGCCTGAGCCCGCTGGTCCGATCAGCCACTTGGCAACCCAAGCCCGACGGCCACCACGGCGATGCCCGGGCGACCAAATCACGGCCAAAGCGTCGCCAAACCGCGGCCCGTACGCCCCGAACGCGGCGAACCCGTGAACGCCGTAGCGCCGCAGCCAGAGGGAACACGGCGGCTTTGTCGAGGGTGGCGCCATGGTGTCCTTTTTGCTTCTGCTGCGCCGCAGTGGAAGCGGAACCCACCCCCCAGACGCAGGCCAGGTAGCAACGCGAGGCACCGTGGGGGCCAGCTCTGCCGTTCACCGACACGGCCGGGCGCCAGCTTCGGGCGGCGGGTGGACTGGATCCGCGCGCCGAGCCCATGGAATCGCCCTGGTAGTTCGGGCGCCAGGGCGTCTGCCCGTCGAGGGCGACGGCCCTTCTTGGCAGGCGACACAGCGCCTAGCCTTGCCCCCTCGCAGAGGACCGCTGCTCTGCTTGCCGGCAAGGATGCGCTTCACCCCACTTATGTAAAGGAGGGCGCAGTGAGAGTCGGGGTTCTTGCGGTCTTGGCCATCACCGGCCTTGGTGTGTGCGATCGCTCGTTGGCCTACAGCCCAGCCCAGTACACCATGCTCAAAGCGAACGTGTCAGACTGGAACAGCTGGCGCGCCAAGAACCCCAGGGAGACTATCGACCTATCCGGAGCGAACCTCACCGGTGCGGGCCTGGTTGGGGCGAACCTTTCCGGCGCCAATCTTTCTGGGGCCACCCTCAGCAAGGTCAACCTGTCTGGGGCCAGTCTTGATGGCGCCAACCTCGCCGGAGCCAACCTGGACAGGGTCGACTTCACCAAAGCCAGCTTGATCAAGGCGTCATTCGCCGATGGCGTATTGTCGCGGAGTTCGTTCAGCATGGCCAAGATGAGCGGGGTCGACCTGTCGGGCGCTAAGGTAACCAGCACGGATTTCTGCGGCGCTGCCATGGTTAACGCCAAGTTCGACGGCGACACCCGACTGGCCCAGGTGGACTTCTCCAGCGCTGACCTTTCCCGCGCGGCGATGCACTCGTTCCAGAACACCGACTGCATCTACGACGCCAAGACCCGGTTCCCCGACGGCTTCAACCCGGCCAAGTGCAACTTCAGAAAGCGGTGATGCGCCGCCTGTGAAGCGCCGACCTCCCGGTGCGGCTGCCCGGCCGGCAGTGCCGGGGCTACGGGGCGAAGAGGCAATGCCCCCTACCCCCCAAGACACCGTGGCTCTGCGCGGCAGCCAGGGGGGACAATACCCGAAGCACTGGCGGGAGCAGGCCCTGTGCGAGGTCGCGTGGCCAGGGTCCATTGGGGCCAACGCTTGGCGCGGCGACGCGAGGCAGCATGGCGGCTCGCGTCGGTGGCGTCATCCAGCGCGAGCGGCGGACGGTTCGGCCGCGGGCAACATCACGACGAACGTTACGCCTTCACCGGGACGGTTGTTCAGTTCGATCATGCCGTGGTGACGGGCGCAGATGGCGCGGGCGATGGCTAGACCGATGCCGGTCCCTTTGCCAACGGGCTTGGTGGTGTAGAACGGTTCAAAGGCGCGCGGCGCCACGGCCGCGTCCATGCCACCGCCGTTGTCCGTCACTACCAGATGCACGTAGTCGCCAGCGTCAACGCCCTCGATGCCAATGCGCGGACGCCAGTCGGGAGGCACGGCGCGATCACCCGTTTTCTGCCGCTGCATCCGGTCGTCGAGGGCATCGCGCGAGTTCCCCAGCAGGTTCAGCACTACCTGCTCGATGGCATTGGGCCAGCCCCGGCACGGCGGTAGACCGGGGGCGAACTCGAGCGTCAGCGCGATGCCGTGAACGCGCAACTGCGCGCCCATCAGTTTCAGTGCGTCAGCGACAGGTTCGTCAACGGTGAACACCACGGCGTCCTGACTCTCATCGCTGCGCGCGAACCCGCGCACGTGATCGACGATCTGGGTAATCCTGTCCACCTGGGCGACAATGTCGCGGAATGCCTGCGTCGTCTCCTCAGCCGACAATTGCGAGCCCATCGCCGGAGCCAGCAGCGCGCCTTCCGCGAAAGCGCGGATGCCGTTGAGCGGTTGATTAACCTCGTGTGCGATGCTGGTGGCCATCTCGCCGAGCGCCTGCAGACGGTCTGCCTGGGCGGCTCTGAGGCGCTGCGTCTCCACTTCCGCCTGCAAGCGTCGCTGCTCGGAAATGTCGCGCGCCGCAGCGTACACCAAGCCGTTCCGAAGAAGCGCTCGCCACTCGATCCACCGGTACGTGCCGTCACGGTGGCGGTAGCGATTGACGAAGCCCTCGACGGCGCGGCCGGGTGTCAACTCCAGGAGCGCCGCGCGGGTTGCGGCCAGGTCCTCGGGATGCACGAAGTCCAGGTACTGCCGGCCAGTAAGTTCCGCCAGCGGGTACCCCAAAGTCCGCTCCCATTCCGGATTAAGCCGGCGCAGACGCCCCTCCGTGTCACCGATACAGAGAAGGTCCAGAGCCGAGTCGAAATACTGTCGGATCTCTTCGGCCTGCTCGCGGACGCGCGCCTCGGACTGCCGCCGCTGCTCGTCGTGGACGAGGCTCTCCAGGGCGAAGGACACGTCAGAGGCGATCTCCTCAAAGAGACGAATCTCCTTGTCCTGGAAAAAACCCGCCTCCGCGGCATAGACTGTCAAAGCCCCCGTGACCTGCCCCGCCACGCGAATCGGGAACGCCGCCGACGCGCCGAAACCCGCCGCCCTCCCGGCCTGCCGCCAGGGCGATGTCTCGGCCGCATTGGCGAAGTCATTGCAGACCTGGGTTGTCCCCTGGCGCACGGCCCGGCCCGTGGGGCCCCGTCCCAAGGGTCGGTCATCGGCGTACACGCTGATCTGGTCCAGGTAGTCGCTCTGCTCCCCGCAGCGCGCCACTGGGACCACCCGGGCTGTCGCGGCGTCGAGCCACCCCGCCCACGCCAGCTTCAGGCGTCCGAACCCAACGGCGGCTTGGCAGACGCCTTCCAGCAGGGCATCTTGGCTACGGACCCGCGTGATCAAATGGTTGACGCGGCTCAGGGTGAGGTACAGCCGGTTCATGCGCTGCAGCTCGGCCGCGTGCTGGCTCAGGGCGGCGATGCCTGGACGCGACCCGATCACCTGAACCGAGGTACCGTGCTCATCGATCGGCACGCTGCCGATGGCAGCGGCACCTGCCTGTGCCCATTGCCGGGCCAACTCCAGTGCGGTCACGCCGTCGTCATCGACAGCCAGGGAGTCCGAGGGCTTGGCCATCCAACCTTTCCGGCGGCGGCGAGGACAGGAAATCGCGCTGAGCGGCGCCCAAGGGGACGCCACCCGAACGCGGGCGCCTGGGGTATGGCCGGTACCATCCCGGCGCAGCGCACCAAATGTATCGAGTTAGCGGCCCAACCGCTCGCCGCAAGGGTGAGCAGCCCGGCCGGCGGGTCAGCAGGCACGGTTTGGCGCCAACGCCCGTCGGCAGGACGACTAGCCGCGGCCAGGCGACACGGTCCGCCACCCGCATCTCGTCACCGGACAGCATGCCAAGCAGCCCGATGGACGGCGCGGCCGGCACCGACGGCGGTCAGCCAAGCTTCACCAACGCCGCCCAGGGGTGGGCGTGGACCCTGCGGCCGCGGAGCCGGCGGGGCACCCCGGCCCGTCACCCGATGCCGGAGCCTCGACCGTTGGCGGCAAGGCGTGACCGGGACGGAGCGTGGCCGCACGGCCCGATTCAGGCCAGCGTCGCCGCCGTCAGGGCCTGACCAAACGGGCGTTACCGAGTCCTGACCAGCCGGGCGCCGACGTTGCTGTTACGCTCGTCGGGCGTGTTGCTGTAACGGGCCGCCGATCGGGTGTCGCGGGGGAAACCGGTGAAGCTGCCACCCCGAATCCCCCGGTACGAGCCGGATGCCGGGCCCTGGGGATCCTGTTGGGCCCGGTCGCCCGGCTACTGAACCAGACCGGTTAACTGCGGGTACTTGCGCGGCCCGAAGGAGACGTTCTCCTCCCGATCCCAGAGCAGCCTGTCGGCGGCAAAAGCCAGGGTCAGGCGGGAATGGAACGGCGTCTGGTACGCGCATACACTGGCCACATAGGTGTTGTCGTCGGTCCAGGCTCCGGAGGCGGCAACGGGCACGACCGCACCGCCATCGAGGCTGATCGTACCGCGCACCCAGGCCCCGTGGCCGCAGACCAGGCGCTGCTCGCCGCGCGGGGTGCCGATGACCAACGTGTCGTGGGCCGCCCCCGGTTCAAACGCCACGGACTCCACGTGCTGATCATTGGACGCCAGGAGGTAGCGCTTCCCGGCCACCGTAGCTGTCGCCGCCGCCGCGGTGCGCCCCTGAGGGGTCGGCAGTGTCAACCCCGCGAGACGGGCGCGCAGCCGCTCCGTTGCCGCCGAGTCGGCGGGCAGCGGGCCGTTATGCATGGCAGGCAGGATCCGCTCCCAGACCAGGTCCAGCTCTGCTGCCATGTCGCTCAAGCCCGCGGTGATCGCCAGCACAGCGTCTTGCTCGGGGAACACGATCATGTATTGGCCGAAGGCGCCGTCGCCGCGGTAGGCGTTGTGGCGGCAGCGCCAGAACTGGTACCCGTACCCTTGCTGCCAGTCGACATTGGTGTTGGCGCTGTTGTCCGCGTGTCCGGTCGTGGCTTCGCCGACCCAGGCGGCCGAGATGAGTTGCCGCCCCTGCCATTGGCCGCGCTGCAGATAGAGCTGACCAAAGCGCGCGATGTCTTCGGTCGTAACGCTCAAGCCGAAACCGCCCAGATCAACGCCCTCCGGCGACCGGTCCCAGATCGGGTTCTCGATTCCCAGCGGCGCGAACAACCGGGGCCCCAGGTAGTCCGACAGCCGCTGGCCGGTCACTCGCTGCACTACCGCCGACAGCATGTAGGTAGCCCCAGTGTTGTACACGAAGTGCGTACCGGGCGGGTACGGCACGGGGAGAGACAGGAACGTCCGCGTCCAACTCGCGTCTTGGCCCTCGAACAACCTGCCTAGCGTGTCCTCGGCGTGACCGCTGCGCATGGTCAGCAGGTCCTGCAGCGTCATCGCGGCCAGGCCAGGGTCCGGTTGCGCCGGGGCAAGCTCGGGGAAGAAAGACAGCAGGCGGTCCGAGACCTGCAGGCGTCCCTCTTCCTGGGCCAAGCCCACCGCGGTGGCGGTGAAGCTCTTGCTCAGGGAGAACAGCATGTGAGGTTCGCTTGCGGCGTACGGCGACCACCACCCCTCGGCCACTACATGGCCGTGGCGCAGGAGCATGAAGCTGTGGAGGGCATCGAGTCGCTCGGTTGCCTCCTGAACAAAGAGGGCCAGATCGTGTGACGAAATCCCCTGAGCTTCCGGGGTGCTGCGCGGCAACGGTACCGGCATGGCGAGGGTCTTTCTGGGGTTGGCGCGGGGGTAGGCCGGCTGCAGATGGGCGGGAATGGCGGCTCGGGGTGTTGATCTAGGCCCCCGCTGTGTCAGCCCTTGACACCGGCCCGGGAAATCATGTACGCCGCGCTGCCTCGCTGTCAACTCCGGCGACCGGCAGAAGCACGGTGAACGTGACCCCCTCCTCAGGGCGGTTCTCCAGCTCGATCGTGCCGCCGTGGCGCGCGCAGATCGCGCGTACGATAGCCAGCCCCAACCCAGTGCCCTTGCCCACCGGCTTGGTAGTGTAGAAGGGCTCGAAGGCGCGCTGGGCCACTACCGGCGCCATGCCGCCCCCGTTGTCGGTCACGCTCAACCGCACCTGGTCGTCGGCGCGCGCGGCGGCGACCGTGATACAGGGCTGCCAGTCTGGAGGCACGGTCGCGTCGCCGGCCTGCTGGCGCTCGCGGCGATCATCGAGGGCGTCGCGGGCATTGGCCAGCAGGTTCAGGACAACCTGCTCGATGGCGTTGGGCCAGCCGCGGCACACGGCCAGTTCAGACCCGTGTTCCTGGTGGACCGCGATGCCGTGGCCGCGGATCTGCGCGCCCACCAGTTTGAGCGCGCCGTCAACGGGTTCAGTTAGCGCGAACGTCACCGCCTCCTGGCCTTCTTCGCTGTGGGCGAAACCCCGCACATGATCCATGATGGCGGTGATCTTGTCGACCTGCTCGATGATGTCGCCGAAGGCCTGCATCATCTCTTCTGCCGAAGGCATCCAGCCCATGGTGGGCGCGAGCCGTGCGCCTTCGGCGAAGGCTCGAATGCCGTTGAGGGGCTGGTTGACCTCGTGCGCAATCCCGGTGGCCAACTCGCCGAGGGCCTGCAGTCGGTCAGCCTGCAGGGCCCTGGATCGCTGCGTTTCCACGGTCTCGGCCATGCGCTGCAGCGCGCGCCCATCCTGCAGCCGTCGGTACGCCTCGGCAGCGGCTTCGCCGAACCGCCCCAAGATCGCCGCCTCGCGGTCGCCGAAGGGTGCGCCGGCGCTACGGGTAAGCCACAAACGGCCGCCGCTGAACACCTGCTCCACGAGGTGATCAGCCGCTTCATCGGCACCCGTCGGTGCCGGCTCGGTCGGGGACCGGTGGCCGCGGCACCGGGGCGATGCGGCGCGCCCGATCTGCAGGAGAGGCACCAAGCCGTCGCTGGGCTCGCCCGGCACCAGACCCTGCGCCCCGACGCAATACGCAATCGCCGGGGGCGGTGGGCCGTCGTCCAGGTCCAGGCCGCCGGCGTCAAAGGCAATCAGGCGCGCCGCCTCCTGGAACAGGACGTGGCCGACCACAGACCAGTCACCGTCGCCCTGCAGCTGCAGCACCTGCTGGCGGATGCGTTGCAGCGCCAGGTCCACCCGCAGGGCTTCCTCGGCCCGTTTGCGCTGCGTAATGTCCCGGACGACGTGAACCAGGCCCATCATCCGCCCCTCGGGGTCACGCCGCGGCATGGCCCTGATCTCGAGGTGCTTGTCGAGGAAAGGCTCGAACACTTCCACGGTGGTCGGCTGCCCCGTGTCCAGGCAACTGCAACTGGCGCAACTGGGCGGCGGCGAGGCCGTGCCGTGGTAGTGGGCAAAACACTTCCCGGCGCGCAGAGCCTCGCTGCGGGGCAACCCCAGCAGTTCGCGGGCGCCGCGATTCGCGTGGACAATGTTGAAGCCCTGGTCGTGAATGGTGATCGCGTCGGGTACCGTGTCGAAGGTGGCCTCCCAGTCTTGTCTGGCGCGGTTCGCGGCGACCTCGGCCCGGCGGCGCTCGGTGACATCTTCGACCACGGACTGGTACACCACGTTGCCGTAACGGTCGCACAGGACGGTGGCCACCCCTTGGCCAAGGAACTCCTCGCCGCTCTTCGTGCGCATGGGGTACTCGTACGCATGGTGACCGACGTCGGCCAGGCGTTCCATGGTCTCCCGGTAGTCCGTGCCACTGGCGTAGAATTCCTCAGCCTGCATCTGAGGCAGGTCTTCTGCCGCGTATCCCCAGATCCTCCGGGCATGGGGGTTCTGGTACAGCACCCGGCCGTCGGGCGTGGTCTGGGTGACGCCCACAGGCAGGTGTTCAACCAGGCGTCGGTAGCGGTCCTCGCTCTCCTTGAGTGCCCCCAGATCCTGCATCCGGCGCAGGGCCACGGCGACCAGACCGGCGAACGCTTCGAGGGTGCGGACCGTCGCCCCGCCAAAGGCGCTGGCCTCGGTGCTGCTCACCCCCATGGACCCGCGAAAACCCGGAAGGGGGAGTTCCACCAGCGACTGCGCCTGGCCGGCTGCGAAACCTGCCCGCGCCAGGGCCTCACCGGCGACCACCACCGGCAGGTTGCTGCGCCACGCCTCGGCCACCCAAGGACAGGCGGACAAGGGGAAATCGGCCGGCGGGTCCGGTTGCCGCACCGAATTCTCGGTCCAGTGGACCGAGTAGTAGCCAGCGCGCGCGCTGGGCACCTGCACCGAAATGCGCCAGACCGGCAGCCCGAGGTGCCGCAGCGCGTCGACCCAGTCGGTCTTGAGCAAGACATCGAGTTCGGACATGTCGCCGAGGGCGAGGATCTGGTCGCGGATGCTACCCATGGCCGCCTCGCGGTCCAGGTCACGCTGACGCGCCGCGATCTGCGTCGCCAACTCGACGCTGCGCCGTTCCATCACCTGGAAGTCGTTCAGTCGCGTCAGGCCAATGGACAGCACCTGCGCCATCTCCTGCAGGAAAGCCAGATGCTCGGCCGTGAAGGCCCGCGGTACTGTGCTGTTGACGGCCAGCGTGCCCTGGGCTATCGGAACGTCGACCAGCGACCGGATCGGGACGCCGTAACCCTGCTGCAGGGCTTCCCTTTCCTGGTGCAGGTCGACCGCGTCCAAGTCCTCGCGATAGCTCAACGCACCCGACCGCCGGATGGCTTCGACAACCTGCTGACCGCGCTCGGGAAGCCAGCCGCTGCGCCAGGCGCCGGTGCGGGCGACCACGAAGGTGCGCATACGCGGCGGGTACGAGCCCGCATCGTTCAGGTTCACGCTGAGTTCCTGGATGGGGATGCCCAGGCCGTCCAGGCCATCGCGCAGCGCTACCAGCAGCCCGCCCACGTCAGACCCCGAGCGCATCTGCAGCGCGGCAATGCAGATCCGCCTGCCGGCTTCGGCCAACACCCGCCCTCCATGCACGTCGCCGCGGGCCGCTGGCCGGCACTGTTCTTCTTCTTCAGGGATTCCCATCCATCCTCCACAAACCAGAACTGCCCAAAGTCCGGACCCGCCGGGTTCCGGCTGCCCCGTCCACTCACAGGCAAGGTGGGTCGGCAGAGCCGTGCACCACCCGGGCACGCGGCGGTTGACGGCAACGCATCGCCGGGCCTCGGGCCCCGGACGCGTCGACGCCTCGCGCATTCACCCGCGAGAGAAACGGGCAATCCCGGCGACCCACCGGCCGCGGCCGTCTTTCTGGGGGCGCAGCCGCGATGGTGGGCCCCACGTGGTCCGGTCTGCCAGACGGCCCGCCGGACAGCGACCGGTGCTGGGGCGAGGCCCTGGGGCTCGGACCGCAGCCCGCGCCGGCGCCGTTACCTGGCCGCCATCAGCCATAGAAAGACCCAGGTGGGCGCCGTGGGGATACATCCGACGCGAAGTCTGCCGGCGCTCGTGCGCAGGCAGACACCCGGCGGCGCTTCGTCCGGTTTTTCGGACAAGACTGCCCGGCAGCAACCACATGCAAATGCCGTACCTGGCGTGGGGCCATGCCGGCCCGCCGCCAATCCATCCCCTTGGCTGCTGCGTGGAAGCCTGCGCTTGCGCGGTTGGTTTGCGGTGGCGACGCCGCGAACCGACGGGCTGGCGCCTGGAGCACTGGAAGCCTGCCAACGGCGGCCCATGGCAGCGGCGACTGGGACCGCATCGGGCCGCCCGATAGACCCCTGCTTGAGGGGCCGCTTGGGGGACCGGTCGCCCAAGAGAACGGCAGCTGGCGGTCGATCTGGCTGCATCGATGGGTGGTCGGGACGCCCCGCGTGCGCGCGCGCCTGGGCCCTGTTCGGGCGGCCGCCAACGGCAGGCCGCGGCCAGCAGCGGGCCCAGGCCGCTCAGGCGCCGGGCGGCCGCCCCGACACCGGGCCCGTGGGCGAGAGCCCGTCTCTGCCCGACAGGCCCACCACCCCCTGCAGGACCTGGCGCACTTGAGCCAACAGGGCGCCTTCGCCGAAAGGCTTCTGGAGGAAGGCCGCATCCGGCTTGTCAGCATCTTGGGCCAGAGCGATCTGTTCGGCGTAACCGGAGATCAGCAGCACCTTGAGTCCGGGCCGCGCGGCTCGCAGGCGGTGCACCAGTTCAGTACCGGGCATGCCGGGCATCACCACATCGCTGACGACCAGGTGGATGGGCCCGGGGTGCTCTCGGTTGGTCTGCAGCGCCTCGTCGCCGGCCCTGGCCACCAGTACCGTGTAGCCGGCCTCTCTGAGGACCCACTCGATCAGGCGCCGCAGGGAGTCCTCGTCCTCCACCACCAGGACGGTCTCATGCCCTCCCGGAGCCAAGGTGGCCGCCGGCACGGGAACAGCACCCGGCGCGCCGTCAGCCCGCGGCAACAGGATCCGGAAGGTCGTCCCCTGGCCCGGCTCGCTGTAGACCCAGATGTAACCTTCGCTCTGCTTGACGATGCCATAGACTGTCGCCAGGCCCAGGCCCGTGCCCTTCCCCAACTCCTTGGTGGTGAAGAAGGGCTCGAAGATGCGAGCCTTGGTCGCCGCATCCATGCCCACGCCCGTGTCGCTGACGGACAGCACCACGTATGACCCGGTCTGGCCTATCCCCCACTGCCGGACACTGCTGTCGTCCACCTCGGCGTTGGCGGTCTCGATCAGCAACTGGCCGCCATCGGGCATGGCATCGCGGGCGTTGACCGCCAGGTTCATCAGCACCTGTTCGATCTGGCCCGGGTCTGCCTTGACCGACGCCAGTTCAGGCGCTAACCGGGTCACTACGCGGATGTCCTCGCGGACCAGGCGGCTGATCATCTTCTGGAAGCCCTCGATGACCCGGTTCAGATCCAGCACTTCGGGCACCATGACCTGTCGCCGACTGAACGCGAGAAGCTGGCGCACCAGGCCCGAGCCACGTTCGCCGGCGCCCAGGATCTCTCTGACCGCAGTCTGGCCAAGCTCGTCGCCGGCCAGGCGCTTGAGCAGCAACTGGCCATAGCCCATGACCACCGTCAACAGGTTGTTGAAGTCGTGGGCCACGCCGCCGGCCAGCTGTCCAACGGCCTCCATCTTCTGCGCCTGGACGAACTTGCGTTCAGACTTCTCCAACTGCAGCTGGTCCTCCAGGTGCCGGTACGCCTCAGACAGCAGCGGGGCGAACCGCTCCAGGATCTGGATGTCGGTCGCCGAGAAACCCTCAGGATCGGCGGTGTTGGCGGCCACCGTGCCGCCGAGGAAGGGCACGTCCACTACGCCGTTGACCTCGGGGCCCATGATGCTGTCGAAGAGGGGGTCACCGCGCCGGCGAACAACCGGCACGCCGGCCTCCACGGTGGCTTTGAGGGCCGGATGAATCCCTTCGATGGTGTTGACGCCGAAGCCGTCGATGGCCCGCCAACGGTACGAGGCGAACCGGTCCCGCTCCCAGTCAATCACGTTGATGCAGACGTCGCGGCATGGGATCAGACCACGCAATCCTCGGTCAAAGGCAAGGAAGACGTGTTCCCAGTCCGCCGGTTTGCGCATGCCCAGCACTTGGACGCGAACCCGTTCGAGCACCAACTCGACGCTGCGCTGGTACTCCTCTCGCTTGAGCGCCGTGATGTCCGTGTGGGTCCCCAGCATGCGCAGCGGCTTGCCGTCGGCGGAACGGGCCACCACCTGGCCCAGCGAGCGGATCCACTTCCAGTCCCCGCCCTTGGTGCGCAGACGGAAATCGACGCGGTACTCGGGCCGCTTACCGGCCAGGTACTCCTCCAGGGCCAGGGACACAGGTCCGCGGTCGTCCTCGTGCAGGCGCTCCCGCCAGGTTGTGGTGGTCACCTGGAGCTCGCCTGGCTCGTAACCTAGCATCCGCGCGTACTCGGCGTTGATGATCACCTCGCCCGACTCGATGTCGAGGTCGAAGAGCCCATGGCCCCCCGCTGCCAGGGCGAGGCGCAGCCGTTCCTCACTCTCGCGCAGGGCGTTCTGGGAGCGATCACGTCCGAGCCACAGAGCCAGGGCGCGGGCCACACCCTCCAGCAGGTTCGTTTCCTCCGGCAGGAGGAACGGCAGGTCCTGAGTGTAGTGGACAGCCAGTCTCCCGCGCACCCCCCCGCTGGAAGGCACGTCAACGGTCAGCGTGCGGGCCGCTGACCAGGCCTGGTCGCAGGAAACCCACCGCCGGCCGCCGACCTCGACCGTGGCCACTGCGGCGCGGGGGAACTGCATGCCCCCCACCAGGAGCAGGGCGACCTGTCGGCAGGCCTGGTCCAGGCCCGGCGACTCGTCCAGCACGAGCTGTGTCTGGCGCAGACAGTTCAGCTCCTTGAGCCGTTCGCCCAAGGCGGCTTCGGTGGCCGTGCGCTCGGTCACATCGTGGACAATGATGAGCAGGCTGTCGCGGTCACGGCTGCGCGCGCGGCTGGCGTGCAGTTCGACATCGCGCACTGAACCGTCGGCGCGTCGGTGGCGGGACTGCCGTTGCGTCAGCGTCGGTTCGCCAACCGCAGAGGGCGCCACCCCAGGTCCGGCGATGGGGGCTTCCAGGTCCCCGAACCGCATCTGCAGCAACTGCTCAAGGGACCAACCGTAAAAACCGACAGCGGCAGGGTTGGCCTCGAGCAGCTGCCCCGTGTCGGCGTCGGCGACCAACATGGCCGCGCTGTGGTTGTCGAACAGCGCCTGGAACAGCAACTCACGCTCGCGCAGCACTTCAACCGTGCGTCCGGGTTCGTTGGCGGCCTGGGCGCCGACGGCGACGGGCTCAGGCCCGTCCAACCGATCGAGGGGCGCAGAGACCGTACCCGCGGCAGCTACGGCCATCGGCGCAGCGGGTAGCGCCGCCCCGGGCGCGGGACCGGCGGTCGGCGCGACCTCTGGTCCCGGTCGGCCATCCGTCGCGGCCGCACCTCCGGCAGCCGCCGCCATGGGGGGCTCACACGATGCGGGGGCCTGCACGG